>CAZHTW010000011.1:0-39460 GCA_964535865.1 uncultured Sandarakinorhabdus sp.
GCAGGTTCGAATCCTGTCGCTCCGACCATTTCTCCTCCATCCAGCCCCCACCACGAACCGCCACGTGCAGCCTGTCCTACACGAACCAATCTGGTTACATTCGCGCCTTCCACTCACCGGAAAGGCAGTATGAATGTCGATTCTCAACGCCCTGATCGCCCCCATCACCGGCCTGATTGACAAGATCATCCCTGATCCCAAGGCGCGCGATGCCGCCAAGCTGGAACTGATCAAACTGCAGAACAGCCAGGAGCTGGAACTGCTGAACACCCAATTGTCCGCCATCGTGGCAGAGGCCAACAGCCATGATCCCTGGACCAGCCGCGCCCGCCCCAGTTTCCTCTATGTGATGTATGCGCTGCTGCTCTGGTCAATCCCGATGGGCCTGATCGCCGCGGTGCAGCCGCAGATGGCGCATGATATCGCCATGGGCATGACCCGCTATCTGAACGGTCTGCCCGAACCGCTCTATGCGCTGTTCGGCACCGGCTATCTTGGCTACACGGCCGCCCGACAGTGGGGCAAGGCCAAGGGGACGGACAAATAATCTGTCCGTTCTTGGGAAGTCAGGGGCTGGGGGCGAGCGCAACGAGGACCGATCCGGTAGAGACAGTCCCTCAACCCGCCCGATACAGCTGCGCCAACCGGGCATAGCCTGCGGCCCCGGCCCGGTTGGCCGCCATCTCCTCGGAACTGAGCGCACGCAAATATTTCGCTGGCCGTCCGGCCCACAGCTCACCCGCCGGCACGCGCTTGCCCGGTGTGAGCAGCGCGCCGGCGGCCAACATGCCGCCGCCTTCCACCACTGCGCCGTCCAGCACGATGGCGCCCATGCCGATGAACGCGCCGCTTTCGATCCGGCACCCATGGATGATGCAGCCATGGCCGATCAGCACATCATCGCCGATGTGCGTGTCAAAGCGCCCGCCCGTCACGTGCACGATGCTGCCATCCTGGATGTTGCTGCGCGCGCCCACAGCAATTGCACCCACATCGCCGCGCAGCACGCAGTTGAACCAGATCGAACTGCCTGCACCAATCGTCACCCGGCCGATCAGCTGTGCGCCCGGCGCGACAAACACATCATCGGCAATGTGCGGCACATGCGAACCAAATGGGTGAAGGCTCATCCCACTGCCTCATAGACAATGTGGGGTTTGAGCGGGCTGTCATCGGCCACGCGCGGGTGATCAAAATCCAGATCAGCCCGGCGCGTCATCCCCAGCCGCTGCATCAGGCCCCAACTGCGATGGTTGCCCGGCACGGTGAAGCTGACGATGCGGGTGAGGCCATGGGCAAAGCCCCAATCGAGGCAAGCCTGCGCCGCCTCGCGGGCGAAGCCCTGGCCCCAGGCGGTGCGCGCCAGCCGCCAGCCGATTTCGACCTCATTCTCCACCGGGCAGGGGAAGTTCACGCGGTTCAGGCCGCAGAAACCGATGAAACCGCCGGTGTCGCGCCGGGCGACAGCCCACATGCCAAAGCCCTGATCGGCCATCATCGCCATGATCCGGTCCACCATGGCATCGCTGTCAGCGCGGCTGAGCAGGCCGGGGAAGTGCGCCATCACCTCAGGGTCAGCGCCCATGGCAGCGAAGGGCGCGCGGTCAGCCTCCACCCACGGGCGAATGATCAGGCGCGCGGTTTCGATCACGGGAAAAGCGGGGCCTGTTCCAGCCCCAGGCCCTCGGGCAGGCCGAACATCAGGTTGAAATTCTGGATGGCCTGACCGCTGGAGCCCTTCACCAGATTGTCGATGGCCGCGATCACGATGGCGCGGCCGGGGATGCGATCGGCAAACACGTTCATCACCACATGGTTGGAACCGCGCACCATCCGCGTGGCCGGCGCGACGCCCTTGGGCAGCAGGTGCACAAAGGGCTCGCCGGCATAGGCATCGGCCAGCACTTCGCGCAGATAATCGGCCCCGTGCGGGGTTTCGACGATGCAGGTGACCAGCTCACCGCGGTTCATCGGGATCAGGTGCGGCGTGAAGCTGATCGTCACCGGCCGCCCGGCGCGCAGCGACAGTTCCTGCTCCATTTCCGGCATGTGGCGGTGATGGCCGATGCCATAGGGGTGAACGGCTTCCGCCACCTCCGGGAACAGATTGGCTTCCTTCACCGAGCGCCCGGCGCCGGACACGCCGGAGAGCGCGTTGACGGTGATATTCTCCCCCGAAACCGCATGGGCGGCCACCAGCGGCAACAGCGCCAGCAACACGGCGGTGGGATAGCAGCCGGGGCAGGCGACGATCCGCGCACCGGGCAGCGCATCACGGGCAAATTCGGTCAGGCCATAGACCGCGTCCGGCAGCAGCGCCGGCGCCGGATGCGCGCCGCCATACCAGGCCGCATAGGTGGCTGCATCCTTCAGCCGGAAATCGGCCGACAGATCGATGATGCGCGGCCCCGTGATTGTGGAGAGCAATTCGGCCGAAGCCGCATGCGGCAGGCAGCCGAACACGGCATCAATGGCGGAAAAGTCGATCGCATCGGCCTTCACCAGCGTGGGCAGGCCCGGGTACATGGCAAAATGCGGCCAGATCTGCGCCATCGTCTGGCCGGCCTTGGCATTGGCGGCGAGCGCGGCAATCTCCATGCGCGGGTGGGTGAGTGCCAGGCGCACAAGGTCTGCCCCCGTGTAACCCGAAGCCCCCAATACCGCGATGCGAAGCCGATCCGTCATGGCGGCGCGTTACGGCAGGGGGCCCCAGAGTGCAAGCTTACCTGCCGGGTCATTGCGCCGAAGCCGCCGGTTGGCGATTTTGGGTCAGCAAATGCAGGAGCCGAAGCCATGACCCCTCTCGCCACCGTGCAAGCCTTTCTCGCCGCTGCACAGCGCAAGGATTTCGATGCTGCCATGCATTATGTGACCGAGACCTGCGAATATACCAACCTGCCGATGGGCACGGTGCACGGCCCCGCCGGCATCCGCCAGGTGCTGGAGCCCTTCTTCGGGCCCATCAAGGAAAATCAGTTCCGCCTGCTGCGTGTGGCCGCCGATGGCCATCTGGTGTTCGTGGAGCGCCTCGATCGCCACCATAGTGAACACGGCTGGTGGGAACTGCCGGTCACCGGCGTGTTCGAAGTGCATGACGGCAAGATCAGCGTGTGGCGCGAATATTTCGACATGGCCACGATGCAGAAGGGGATGGGCGGCGGCACCCAAGGCGCCGCCGCCTGACCGCCTATCGATTGTCGAGCTGGCTCCTCACCCGGGCGAGCCCAAGTCGGGAAATCCGATAAGGCCCGCCGCCGCGTGATTCCACATAACCGCGCCGTTTCAGCTTGTTGAACAGGCCAAGGCTCATGCCTGAAAGGCAGGCGCCTTCGCGGGTGATGCACAGGGCTTCGATGATGTGTCCGTCTTCCCGGCGGTGGTGAATGCTGCCGCCCTGGGCAAGCAGGTGCAATATGCGCTGTTCCGCGCGCGAAATGTCCATGTGTCTGGCTCTTCTGCAAATGTGCAGGACGCCGCGCCGAACCCGGCGGGGCGATGGCGAACCAACAGCTGCGGTGCAGCTATCGGTCAGCAGCCAGAAACAATCTCGCGCATATCCACTCCAGAAGAGTTGCCAATCTACCACGCCGGCCCGCCAATTCAAGTCAGCCGCTGGCGGCGCATCCGTTTGGCAGAGACACCCAATCAAAACGCCGGCTGTCGCGATAGCTGGCGTCTGGCGCCGGCAAGGGCGGCTCCATCCCGCCCACGGCCACGCCAAATTCGCCGGGGCGGCTCTTCGTCTGCCATGCCAGCGTGCTGCCACAGCGCGGGCAGAACAGCCGCTGCTGGCCCCATTCGGGTGCAAGATCATAGCGGTGGAGCGGGCCCGATAAGGTCACGCGTGCTTCCGGCCAATAGGCCTGCCAGGCGAAGGCACTACCGCTGCGCTGCCGGCAGTTCTGGCAATGGCACAGTCCGCCAAACAGCGGTTCGCCCGTCACGGTGACGCTGCATTCGCCGCACGCACAGGCGGCCGTGCGGGTCATGCGCCCAGAAGACGCGCCGCCAGCGGGGCGTGATAGGTCAGCACGCCCGAACAGCCCGCCCGGCGGAAGCTCATCAACGCTTCCAGCACACCCTTGCCCCGATCCAGCACCCCGGCGGCAATTGCGGCTTCCAGCATCGCATATTCGCCGCTCACCTGATAGGCGAACACCGGCACGTCGAACGCATCACGGATGGCGCGGATGATGTCCAGATAGGGCATACCCGGCTTCACCATCACCGAATCGGCGCCCTCTTCAATGTCCATCGCCACTTCGCGGATCGCCTCACGGGCGTTGGCCGGGTCCATCTGATAGGTTTTCTTGTCGCCCTTCAGCACGCCGCCGCTGCCCACCGCATCGCGATAGGGGCCATAAAAGGCCGAGGCATATTTGGCCGAATAGGCCATGATCTGGGTGTTGTGGAACCCGTCCGCCTCCAGCCCGGCGCGGATGGCGGCCACCCGGCCATCCATCATGTCGGACGGGGCAATGATATCGCAGCCGGCGCGGGCCTGGTTGAGCGATTGGCCCACCAGCATCTCCACCGTGGCGTCGTTCAATATCTCGCCCGCATCGGACAGCAGGCCATCATGGCCGTGGCTGGTGTAAAGATCGAGCGCCACATCGGTGAGCACGCCCACATCCGGCGCCGCATCCTTGATGGCGCGGATGGCGCGGCAGATCAGATTGTCCGGGTTCAGCGCTTCCTTCGCATCCTCGCTGCGCCGATCGGGCAGGGTGTGCGGAAACAGCGCCACGGCCGGAATGCCCAGCGCCTGCGCTTCCTTCGCCGCCAGCGCCAGCCGGTCCACACTCAATCGCGACACGCCCGGCATGGTGCCCACCGGCTCGGCCACATCATGGCCCTCGGTGGGGAACAGCGGCCAGATCAGATTGGCCGGGCTGAGCGTGGTTTCGCGGTGGAGATTGCGGCTCCACGCGGTCATGCGGGTGCGGCGCAGGCGGGTGTGCGGAAACTGAGTCATGTGCGGCATTTACGCCCTTGGCCCCGGCCTGTCACCGCCCTTGACGCGGGGCGCGGTTTTGGCAGGCTGCCGTCATCGCACAGGAGAACCCAGGCATGGACAAGAAACAGATCGGCACCGGCGGCGGCGTGTTCATGCTCTGCCTGCTTTTTGGCATCATCTTTGATCAAGTCGCCTTGGGGATCATCTTCGGTCTGCTGCTGGGCGGCGGATCGGCCAAGGCGATGAACGGCAAATAGGCAGGCGCGCCAACCGGGGCGGGCTTGCGCTGGCGGCGGATTCCGGCAAGCTGGGCCCCAAGCGGTCAACAGCGCCGCGCCAGTTTCGGGGATGATCATGACGCGCAACTATCTTCTGGCCGCCGCCTTGGCTGGCCTGGCCGCAACGGCGCAGGCCGCGCCGCGCTATGCCGCCAGCATCGTGCGCACCGATTATGGCATACCGCACATCACGGCAAAGGATTGGCGAGGCGCGGCCTATGGGGTGGCCTATGCCTATGCCCAGGACAATCTGTGCCTGCTCGCCGAAGAATTCGTGACGGTGAACGGCGAGCGTTCGCGGCATTTCGGGCCTGCGGCCAAGGCGGTGGTGGCCTTTGATCCGATCGACAATCTGTCGTCCGATCTGTTTTTCCGCAGCCAGATCAACGTGCCTGTGCTGCGCAAGGGGATCGCGGCCCAAGGCAGGGCCGCCAATGATCTGATTGATGGCTATGTCGCCGGTTACAACCGCTTCCTGCGCGATGCCGGGCCGGCTGGCGTGCCGGCGGCGTGCCGGGGCAAGGCCTGGGTGCGCGCCATCACCCGCGATGACATGCTGCGCCTGAACGAGAAGCAGATGTTGCTGGCCGGATCGCTGCCGCTGGCCGCCGGCATTGCCAATGCCGCCCCGCCCACGGCCAAGCCGGTGGCGAGCGCCGCAGCAACCCTGGTGCTGCCGGGCGCCGACGGCAATGGCATTGGCAGCAACGGCTGGGCCTTTGGCGGGGAGGTCACCAGTGATGGCCGCGGGCTTTTGGTTGGCAATCCGCATTTCCCCTGGAACGGGCCGAACCGCTTCTGGCAGATGCATGTCACCATCCCCGGCGTGTATGACGTGATGGGCGGCGGCCTGGCCGGCACGCCCATGCCCACGCTGGGCTTCAACAAGGATGTCGCCTGGACCCACACGGTGACGGCATCGCGCCATTTCACCCTGTTCCAGCTGACGCTCGATCCCACGGACCCGACCGCCTATCTGGTGGACGGCAAGCGCGTGAAGATGACCAGGACGCAAGTGACCGTGCCGATGCCCGATGGCACGCCGGCCGTCACCCGCACGCTTTATGGCAGCCGCTTTGGCGCGCTCACCGTGGTGCCGGCGGCGCTGATGGGGTGGAGTGCGAAGAACGCCTTTGCCATGCGCGATGCCAACCAGAACAACCAGCGCGGGATACCCACCTGGCTGGCCATCGGGCAGGCGAAGAGCACGGCTGAGGTGCGCGCCGCGGTGGAAAGGACGCTCGGCATTCCCTGGGTGAACACCATTGCTGTGGACCGCGCCGGCAACGCGCTGCTGGCCGATGTGACGGCGGTGCCCAATGTGTCAGCCGCGCAGATCGACGCCTGTGCCACGCCGGGCACCAAGGCCTTGCTGAACTCCCGCGCGCGGCTGGTGCTGCTGGATGGCAGCCGCGCCGCCTGTGATTGGCAGGTGGCCACGGGCACGCCGGTGCCGGGTCTGATGCCGGCGGCCGATCAGGCGGTGGTGGCGCGCACCGATTATGCTGCCAACAGCAACGACAGCTATTGGCTCACCACGCCGCGCGCGCCCTATCGCGTGCTGTCGCCGGTGCTGGGCCCGGCGCAATCCCTGCGCACGCTGCGCACCCGGTCGGGCCTGGTGGAGATCGAGGCGCAGCTGGCCGCCGGCAAGCTGGACAGCCGCATCGCCAGGACGATGGCCTTTGCCAACAAGAGCCTGGCCGCCGATCTGGTGGTGCCGGCGCTGCTGCCGCTGTGTGTCGCCGATGCCAGCCTGGCCGATGCCTGCACCGCGCTGGCCGGCTGGAACCGCCGCTTTGATAACGACAGCCGCGGCGCCTATCTGTTTGCCGCCTTCTGGAGCCGGGTGGAGGGCAATCCGGCGATCTGGCGCACGAAATTCGATCTGGCCGATCCGGTGAACACGCCGCGCGATCTGATCACCGATGGCGCGGTGGGCGACACGCTGCGCAGCGCGCTGAAGGCGGCGGTGGAACGGCTGGGCAAGGAAGGCATCGCGCTGGATGCGCGCTGGGGCGACGTGCATTTTGCCCAGCGCAATGCCGATCGCATCGCCATCCACGGTGCCCACGGCGAACTGGGCGTGTTGAACGTGCAGCAGGCGGTGGTGGTGCCCGGCGGCATGACCCCGACGCACGGCACCAGCTACATCCAGGTGGTGGGCTTTGATGGCGACGGCCCGGTGGCCGATGCGCTGCTCAGCTATTCGCAGTCCACCGATCCGGCCTCGCCGCATTTTGGTGACCAGACGAAGCTGTATTCGGCCAAGCAATGGCACCGACTGCCGTTCAAGCCGGCCGATATCGCCGCGGCCAGCAAGGGCGCGGCGCTGGTGATCAGCGAGTAAGGCCGGCCGCCGCCCGCGCCTCTGCCCATTTCGGTGCGCGGCGGGCGGCTTCGGCCCAGGCGGCCATGGCGTCGGCGGTGCGGCCTTGGGCGGCCAGCGCGTCGCCCAGAAATTTCTGCGGATCGGCCCAGCCACGCGACAGGCGCTCGGCGGCACGGAAATCGGCTTCGGCAGCGGCCCAGCGCTGCTGCGCCAGCCGGAAACGGCCGCGGTCGAGCAGCGGGTGCGGCAGCGAGGGCGCCATGGTCACCGCCGCGTCATAAGCCTTTGCCGCACCGGCCAGATCGCCCTGCGCCTGCGACAGCCTGGCCCGCGCGCTGGTGCACGGCAGGCAATTGGCTGGCGCACCGGCCAGCAGCGCCGCCGCGCGATCAAGCCGGCCAAGCAGGATTTCGGCTTCGGCCTTGGCCGGATTGTTCAGGGTCGGGATGAACGAGCCAGTCGAGACGCCCAACTCCCCATCGGCCACTGCGGCCATTTCACGGCGCTCCAGATCGCGCAGATGCGCCGCAATGGCCGCGCGGTCGCCCGTGCTGATCGCAACTTCAAGCTGGCGCAGCGCATTCGCCATGTCCTGAACCACGCTCTTCACCTGGCTGCGGATGGATGGATCACCGGCGTTGCGGGCGGCCGCCATGGCAGCCGGCCCATCATGCTCCATCTGTGCAATCTCCAGATCGATCAGCGCCAGATTGCTGACTTCCCGCACCCGCGACGCCTCATCCGCCGACGGACGCTGCGTGCAGGCCTTTGCCGCCTCCAGCCCCGGCCGGTCACGCACCAGCCGCGCCACAAAGCCGGTCCCAACGCACGGCAAGGTGGTGATGCTGATGCCATAGGTCGCCAGCGATCCGTTGCCCGCGGCAGAACGGCGCCACGTGGCCAGGGACTCCTCCCAGCGGCCCTGACCCCATTGGATCGATCCCAGGCCATTGTAGGGGACAAGGAAATCCGGCGCAGCCGCAATGGCCTTGGCGTACCAGCGTTCCGCCTCGTCCACATGTCCCAGCGTGCGCTCGACATTGGCCAGCCCCAACGTGGCCCAACTGCGCTCGACGGGCGACGGGTTGACGGCCAGCGCCTGCAGCACGGCCTTGCGTTCACCAATCCGCTCCGGGAACTGGCCAAGATAGGTGGCATAGCGATAGGGCTGGGTCTCGCGCAGCACAAATTCGGCCGCATCGACGAACAACCGATCAACATCCCCCGCCAGCGCGACAAATCGACGGGCACCGCCGCCCGTGATGCGCACCGCCATGGTTGCCCGGTCGTTGGCCTGGACGAGATCGGCACTGAACCTGGTTTCCGTGCCGAGCGTGCGGCGCAGCAGCTTCCAGCCCTGATCCAGCGTCAACCCGGTGTTGGGGATGTCGATCTTCAGATCATCGCCCCAGTCATTTTCGTAGCTGGCAGCCGAGCGGGCGGAACCGCCCTCCTCAAGCATCCGTTTGACCTCATCCAGCGTGCGGGTGGCAGCAACCTCGCCGGTCATGCCCTGCGCCACCAGCGCCGGCGGCATCGCAAACGGCTCCACCACCAGCGCCCGGGTGTTGGCCGCACGCCATGCCGTCCAACCGGTCAGCCCCAGCAGCAGCAGCACGCCGGCCGCCAGCAGCAGCCACAGGCCGGCCTGCACCCGTTCGGCGACATGCTTGAGATCAAGTTCCTGCGCCTGCTTGTCGAGCAGACGGGCGTGCTTTTCCAGAACGGTGCGGGCGATATCGGGCAGCGGCTGGCCGGCAGCCACCGCCGCCATGGCGATCTCGATCGCGTCGGGCGTGTCCGGCAAGGCAGCGGCGCTGCCGATCCCGCTGTCACCGTCCCCCTGTGCCATCTGGTTCCCCCATATTCCTGGCGGCCACTCAAGCCATGCGGCTCGCGCGCGTCAAGGGCCCACTGGGCTGGCCGCCTGACGCCGCAACCGGTTGAGCAGGGCCGCGCCGATCAGCACGCTGGCGGCAATCGCCGCCAGGCCGACGTCATAGCTGCCGGTGGCATCGCGGGACACGCCCAGCGCGCTGGTGCTGAGGAAAGCGCCGAACTGGGCGATGGTGTTGACCGCGGCGATGCCAACGGCGCGGTGGCGTTCGTGCAGCGTTTCGGACAGGGCGGCGAAGAACGCCGGTTGTGATGGCAGCCAGAGCGCGAAGATCAGCATGGCCGCGATCAGCGCCGGCGTGGGCGATGTGGCCAGCGCCAGCAGGGCGAAGGCGGCGGCCACCGCCGTCCACGGCAGCAGCATGTGCCAATAACGTTCCTGCCGGCGGTCGCTGTGCCAACCCAGGGCCAGCAGCATGATCATGCCCAGCACGCCGCCCGCCACGGTCAATTGCCCGATCCGGGCGATGTCCATGCCGGTCTTGGCGGCGAGGATGGACGGCATCGAGTTGTAATAGGCGTTCACCGATCCGACGAAGAAGAACCAGGTGAAACCGAACAGCAGTATCTTGGGATCGGCAATGGCGCGCAACACGCTGCCATGCGCCGCGCCGCTGGTGGCCGCCGCATCAGCCGCCAGCGCACCCGTGAGCCAGCGCCGTTCATCGGGTGCCAGCCAGGTCACTTTATCGGGTGAATCCGGCAGAAAGCGGAAGATGATGAGGCCCATCACGATGGCCGGCACGCCTTCGATCAGGAACAGCCATTGCCAGCCGTGCAGGCCCATCGTGCCTTCGAGGCCCAGGATCGGCGGTGACACCAGGCCCATCACGATCGAGGTGATCGGCTGCGCCACGTAGAAACGGCTCACCACCCGGGCGCGCCACTGCGCCGGAAACCAGATGCTGGCATAATAGAGGATCGCCGGGAAAAATCCTGCCTCTGCCGCGCCGAGCAGGAAGCGCAGGATGTAGAATTGCAGCGGCGTCGTCACGAACATGAGCGCGGCCGACAATATGCCCCAACTGATCATGATCCGTGTCACCCACAGCCGCGTGCCGAAGCGCATCATCGCCATATTGGACGGCACTTCCAGCAGGGCATAGCTGATGAAGAAGATGCCGCCGGCAAAGCCGTAGACGGTGGCGGTGAAGCCCAGATCCTTGTTCATCGTTTCGGCAGCGAAGCTGATGTTGATGCGATCGACAATGGCGATGAGATAGGCGATCAGCAGAAAGGGCAGCAGCCGCAGCTGGGCCTTTTTCATCACACGGTCTGGCAGGCCGGGGGCGAACGCCGCGGTGTCGCTCACCCCACCGGCCGCCCGCCCAGCGTTTCCGACAATCTGGCCGCGATGGCGTTGCGGGCGCGGGCGGAGAGGGCCTTGCGGTCGGGCACGTCAGCCGGGCTGAACGGTTCCAGGAAATGCACGCGCGCCTCCCAGGTGCCGGGGCGGGCGAGCAGGCGCCAGGCGTTGGCGGCGCCGGTTTCCATGCCCACCCAGGCAAGGTTGCGGCCGGCTTCGTCGCAATCGATCACCACCGGTTGCAGCGTGGCCCCCGGTGGCGGCGGGATCAGCATGGCGAACAGCGGGGCCTTGAACGGCAGCAGGCGGCGGCCATCGCTGCAGGTGGCTTCGGGGAACATGGCGATGCGGCTGTGGCGCACGAACTGGGTGCGCATGGCGGCGATCTGGGCGGGCACGCCCATGCGGTCGCTGCGGTTGACAAAGATCGTGTCGTTGACGCGGCAGATGAAGGCGAGGCCGGGCCAGATGGCGATGCCATCCTGCGCCACGAACACCGTGCCGGTCTGCCCGCCCAGGATCAGCGCGTCTGACCAGCTGAGATGATTGGCGATGTAGAACACGTCGCGGCTCACCGGTTGGCCGATGCTGCGCACGCGGATGCCACAGGCGCGGGCGGACCAGGCGAGGAAGCGCCGCGCCCAGGGGGAGGGCCAGCCCAGCCACTGGTGCAGCAATATATGCGCCGGCACGCAGATGGCGGCGATGGCCAGCAGCCACAGGCTGCGCCCCACCACGCGCACCGCGCCAGCGGGATCAGCGCGGCAGGCGCGGGCAAAGCCGGCCAGCGCCGCCAGCGTGCCGGGCACCGGCGGCGCGACAAAACCGCTGGCATCCGGCATCGGGGGCGGCCAATCAGCGGGCCAATCATCAGGGGAGGGTGCGGCATCCATCGCCGGCCTTCTTGCCGCAACTGGGCCCCGCCCGCTACAGGCGATGCATGGCGCATGTGTTGATGCTTGATTCCGGGGTGGGCGGCCTTTCCGTGCTGGATGATGTGCGCGCCGCGCTGCCGGCGATCGACATCAGCTATGTCGCCGACAATGCCGGCTTTCCTTATGGCACCAAGACCGAGATGGAGGTGGCCACCCGCGTGTGCGCGCTGCTGGGCCGGCTCACGGAGCGGCTGGCGCCCGATCTGATCGTGATTGCCTGCAACACGGCCTCCACCATCGCGCTTGCCCATGCCCGCGCCGTGCTGGATGTGCCGTTGGTGGGCACGGTGCCGGCGATCAAGCCGGCGGCGGCACAGTCGCGCAGCCGCGTGATCGGCGTGCTGGGCACGATGGCCACGGTGCGCCAGCCCTATGTGGCACGATTGTCGGCCGATCATGCCGCGGATTGCACGGTGCTGCTGCACGGCAGCGCGCGGCTGGTGGAACTGGCCGAGGCAAGGCTGCGGGGGGAGACGGTGACGGTGGCGGATGTTGCCCCGGAACTGGCCGGCCTGACCAGCCAGCCCGATGGCGCGCGCCTGGATGTGGTGGCGCTGGCCTGCACGCATTTCCCGCTGCTGTTGCCGATCTTGCAGGCGGCGGCGCCGCAACTGGCCTTTGTGGATGGCGGGCCGGGCATCGCGCGGCGGGTGGCGTATCTGCTTGGGCCGCGCGGCGGCGAGGGCAGCGGGCAGGGCCGGGCGATCTTCACCCGAATGGATGATGAGGTTGACGCGTTGGCCCCGGCGCTGCACCGCTATGGCCTGACCATATCAGCATGAGGCAAGCATGGCCCTGAACGATGACGATCTGAAGGACCGCATGAACCGGTTCGTGCCGCCCACGGCCGCCATATTGGGGCAGGAGATATTGGAGATCGACAGCGCCGCCGGCCGGGTGAAGATGAAGTTTCAGCCCATCGATGCCTGCCGCAACCCGATGGGCAATGTGCAGGGCGGCATTGTGGTCGCCATGCTGGATGATGCCGCCGCGTTCGCGGCCATCGTGAAGTCTGGCCGCCGCATCGGCATTCCGACCATCGAGCTGAAAACCAGCTTCTTCGCCCCCGCCAAAGCCGGCGTGCCGCTGTTTGCCGAAGGCCGCTGCCTGAAGCTGGGCAAGCGCATCGCCTTCATGGAGGCGGATCTGTTCGACGAGGCTGGCACCTTGCTTGCCCGCCTCACCACATCGGCCGTTCCCATCGATCTGGACGGCCCCAGCGCATTGGTGGACCGCAAATGACGGATGCAGCCGAAGTCCTGTTCGAACAGCGCGGCCATGCGCTGTGGATCACGCTCAATCGCCCGCAGGCGCTGAACGCGCTCAACCACCCGATGGCGGTGAGCATCCACCGTGCCATCATTGCCGCGATGGGCGATGCAGCTGTGCGCCATATCGTGATCGAGGGCGCGGGCGAGCGGGCCTTTTGTGCCGGCGGCGATGTCGCGCTGCTGGGCCGCGAAGGCCGGCAGGACCGGGCATTGTGGGAGACCTTCTTCCACGACGAATATCGCATGAACCAGGCCATCGCCCGCTGCGGCAAGCCGTGGGTGGCCCTGATCGATGGCATCACCATGGGCGGCGGCGTCGGGCTTTCGATCCACGGGCCCTACAGTATCGCCACCGAACGCACGCTGTTTGCCATGCCCGAAACCGGCATCGGCCTGATCCCCGATGTGGGCGGCACCCACGCCCTGGCCAAATTGCCCGGTGAGATCGGCACCTGGTTGGCGCTCACCGGCGCGCGGCTGAAGGCGGCCGATCTGCGTTATTGCGGGGTCGCCACCCATTATGTGCCGTCGGCGCATCTGGCCACGCTGTGTGATCTGCTCGCCACTGCCCGTGAACCGCTCGATGCGCTGCTCGCCAGTTTTGACGAGGATGCCGGTGAGGCGCCGCTGGCGGCTTATCGCGACGCCATCGATTTCCATTTCGGCCATGACCGGATGGAAGACATCATGGCCAGCCTGGATGAAGGCGATGACTGGGCGCGCGAACAGGCCGTCACCATCCGCCGCATGAGCCCGATCAGCTGCAAGCTCAGCCTGGCCGGCCTGCGGCTGGCGCGCGGGGTGAGCATCGAGGAGGCGTTGATCAACGAATATCGCATGGTGTGCGAGATCCGGAATGGCCATGATTTCTTCGAAGGCATCCGCGCGCAGTTGATCGACAAGGATCGCAACCCGAAATGGCAGCCCGCCACGCTGGCCGCGATCAGCGACGATGATGTCGCCCGCCATCTGGAGGTGCCGGACACCGGCGACCTGACGTTCGAATAAGCGGCCGCAATGAAAAAGGGGCGACCCGAAGGCCGCCCCTGTTCCTGTTCGCGTTGATCGCTGTGGGTGCGATCAGGCGGCAACCACGATCTGGCGGCGGCGGCGGGCGAAGCCCACCAGGCCCATGCCGGCGATCATCATGGCCCAGGTGCCCGGTTCCGGCACGGCGGTCACAACCGGCGCCGGGTCGGACGAGAAGCTGCCACCGGCCGAAGCGCGGAAGCTGTTGATCGCGCTGCTCGGCACGAACGGGGTGCCGCTGCCGGCAGAGTTCAGCACCGGGTTCACCGAGGTGAGGCTGAGGGCGAAGTTACGCTGAGCGGTGTTGTCGAAATCGAGGAAGTCAGAGGTGTAGGACACGCTGTTGACCGGCGGAGTCGAGCCGCTGATACCGGCCGAGTTGCCGCTGCGTGTGCCCGAGAGCTGCGCCGAGTTGAAGGTGCCCGACAGCAGGTTCGAGCCGGCCGCGAAGGTGCGCGAGCCGATGGTGATGGCGTTGACGTTCACGAACGAGAAGGTGCCGGCCAGGTTGGCTTGGTTCAGCGTGTTGCCCGCAATGGTCGCGACCGTGTTGGTCACCGTGCCGGACATCGTCCAGAGGGCGTTGATGTTGGTGACAAACGGCTCAATCGACGGCTGCAGGAAGCTGAAGGTCACCTGGCGACCGGACTGGGCACCAGTGGCATCGGTGGTGTAGAAGCTGGCATTGTTGCCGGAACGGACCCAGCGGAAGTTGCCCGCGCTGCCCTGAGCCGAGAAGTTGGCGAAGGTGGTGGTCACGGCGGCTGCCGGGATCGCGGTGAGAGCGGTGGCGGCGGCGGCGGCCAGGATCAAAATCTTGCGCATGTGATACTCCTATATTGCTCGGCCGCACCCACACGTGACGGCTTCGTTTACGAATATGCAACAACTGTGCCAGAAATCTGATTAACACTATCTTATTGAAATTGAACATTCCTAAGATTCATTAACTTTCGTAACTGTTAACTGAGCCTTACAGATTCTGAACGCGCCATCGCGCGGCATCGGCCATTGCCGGGCTTGGCTGCCGCCGTTACAAGGCCGCGAAGGCCATATCCGGCCCTGGTTCAGGAGGCCTGCTTGCTCGCCATCGCCCTTGCATCCGATCACGCCGGCTTTGCCCTGAAGGCCATGTTGGCCGATGAACTGCGTGCCGCCGGCCACAGCATCATCGATCTGGGCCCGGACAGCGAAGCCAGTGTGGATTATCCCGATTATGGCCGGGCGCTGGGCGAGGCGGTGGCCCAGGGCCGCGCCGCGCGCGGCATCGCCGTCTGCGGTTCCGGCATCGGCATTTCCATTGCCGTCAACCGCATCGCCGGCGCGCGCTGTGCGCTGGTGACCAGCGGCTTGATGGCGCGGCTGGCCCGCCAGCACAATGATGCCAATTGCATCGCGCTGGGCAGCCGGATAATCGGCATCGAAGTCGCACGGGATTGCGTGGCCGAATTTCTGCGCACCGAATTTGAAGGTGGCCGCCACGCCGGCCGCGTCGCCAAGCTGGCCTGAGGAGAAGCACCATGAGCAGCCGCCCGATGCCGGAGATCCGGCCCGATGGCTTTTTCGAAACCCCGGCCGCGATCAGCGATCCGGCCGTTGCCGCCGCCATCGCGGCCGAGCTTGACCGGCAGCAGAACCAGATCGCACTGATCGCTTACGAAAACAGCGTGAGCCGCGCCGTGCTGGAAGCGCAGGGCAGCGTGTTCACCAACAAATATGCCGAAGGCTATCCCGGCAAGCGCTATTATCAGGGCTGCCACCCGTCCGACGTGGTGCAGCAGCTGGCCATCGATCGGGCCAAAGCGCTGTTCGGCGCCGCCTATGCCAATGTGCAGCCGCACTCGGGCGCGCAGGCCAATGGCGCGGTGATGCTGGCGCTGACCAAGCCGGGCGACACGATTTTGGGCATGAGCCTGGATGCCGGCGGCCACCTCACCCACGGTGCCAAGGCGGCGATGAGCGGCAAATGGTTCAACGCCATTCAATATGGCGTGCGCCGCGAAGACCACAGAATCGATTATGACGAGGTTGAGCGGCTGGCGGTGGAGCACAAGCCGGTGCTGATCATCGCCGGGGGTTCGGCCTATCCGCGGATTATCGATTTCGCCCGTTTCCGCGCCATTGCCGACACGGTGGGCGCGCGCCTGCTGGTGGACATGGCACATTTTTCCGGGCTGGTGGCCGCCGGCGTGCACCCGTCACCCATCCCCCATGCCGATGTGGTGACCACCACCACGCACAAGACACTGCGCGGGCCCCGGGGCGGCATGATCCTGTCGCGCGATGCCGAGCTGGGCAAGAAGTTCAACAGCGCCGTCTTCCCCGGCCTGCAGGGCGGCCCGCTGATGCATGTGATCGCCGCCAAGGCCGTGGCCTTTGGTGAGGCGCTGCAACCCGGATACAAGGATTATTGCCGCGCCGTGATCGCCAATGCCCAGGCCCTGGCCGCCCGGCTGGTGGAGCGCGGCTGCGCCGTTGTCGCCGGCGGCACCGACACGCATCTGGCGCTGATCGATCTGAGCCCGAAGGGCATCACCGGCAAGGATGCCGATGAAGCGCTGGAACGCGCCGGCATCACCTGCAACAAGAATGGCGTGCCGTTCGATCCGTTGCCGCCCACCAAGACCAGCGGCATCCGGGTCGGCAGCCCGGCCGGCACAACCCGCGGCTTTGGCATCGCCGAGTTCCAGGCCATTGGTGACATGATCGCCGACGTGCTTGATGGGCTGGCCGCCAATGGGCAGGATGGCAATGGCGATGTGGAAAAGGCGGTGAATGTGCGGGTGCGGGCGCTGTGCGCGCGCTTCCCCATCTATCCGGCCTGATCGGCAGCTTTGGCCAGGGAGGCGTTGATGTCCGACGACAGTGGCAAACCGCACCAGAGCGATGCAGAGAGATTGCAGCAACTGGCCGATGATGCCGTGGCCGCCGGCAAGCGCGCGCTCGACAGCGAAACCGGCAAGCAGATTGCCGATATCGCCGATGCCGGTTTCACCAGGGCCGGCAAGCTGGTTGATGACATGCTGGACAACCCGACCGGGGCGCAGATGAAGCAGGGCGCCAATGATCTGCTCGCCAAGGCCGGGCCGGTGGGCCAGACCGATCTGGGCCGCAATGTCATGGCCGGTGCGGCCGTCGGCTTTTTCATCGGGCTGGTGTTCTCCTTCATCGGCCTGTTCTGGGGCATGGTGTTTGGCGCGGCGCTGGGCTTCCTGCGCACCATCACAAAGCGACCCTGATGCGCTGCCCGTTCTGCGGCCATGACGACACGCAGGTGAAGGACAGCCGTCCCACCGAGGACGCTGCTGCCATCCGTCGCCGCCGCCAGTGCCCGGCCTGCGGCGGCCGTTTCACCACCTTTGAACGGGTGCAGCTGCGCGAGCTCACGCTGATCAAGAAGAGTGGCAAGCGCGAGCCGTTCGATCGTGACAAGCTGGCGCGGTCCATCGAAATCGCCTGCCGCAAGCGCGCGGTGGACCCGGAACGGATCGAGCGGCTGGTCAATGGCGTGGTGCGGCAGCTGGAATCGCTGGGCGAAGCCGAAATCGATGCCGGCGTGGTCGGCGAAATGGTGATGGTGGCGCTGCAGGCGCTCGATCCGGTGGCCTATATCCGCTTTGCCAGCGTCTATCGCGATTTCCGCGAGGCGAAGGATTTCGAGACGTTCGTGGGCGGGCTTTCCGAGGCGGTGAACGGCGTGAAGGGCAACGGCGACTGAGGGTGTGGCCCCTCCGTCGCGCGTGCCGCGCGCCACCTCCCCATCCTGCGGCTGGGGAGGAACGGCGTTCATCGATCCGCCCCAGCCGCAGGATGGGGAGGTGCCCGCAGGGCGGAGGGGCCCTCACCCCTGACAATCAAGCGCAAACCCGCTAGAGCCCCGGCATGAGCGTGCCGCCCAATCCACCCGCCATCATTCTCGTGCGCCCGCAACTGGGCATGAACATTGGCGCGGTGGCGCGCGCCATGCTGAATTTCGGCCTGACCGATCTGCGGCTGGTGCAGCCCCGCGATGGTTGGCCCAATCCCGATGCCGGGCCATCGGCGGCCGGCGCTGATCAGGTGATTGAACAGGCCCGCGTGTTTGACAGCGTGGCCGATGCCATTGCCGACTGCACGCTCACCATCGGCACCGCGCAAACCACGCGCGACATGGTGCGCCGCGTCACCTCGCCAGCCGGCTGTGTGGCCGAAATGCAGGCGTTGCCGGGCAAGGCGGCGCTGTTGTTCGGGCCGGAACGCACCGGCCTGGTGCGCGATGATCTGCTGCACTGCCATGCCATCTGCACCATCCCCAGCAACCCGGAATTCGGCAGCCTCAACCTGGCGCAGGCGGTGGCGGTGCTGGGTTATGCCTGGGTGGTGGGCCATGATGCGCCGCCGGCGGCCTGGCTGGTCAATCATGATGGTCCGGCCACCCAGGCCGAACTGGCCGGCCTGATCAGCGTGCTCGACACGCAATTGCAGGCCAACGGCTTTTACAACCCGGCGCCGGGCCTGGCCGACACGGCGCGGCGCATGCTGCGCAACATCTTCACCCGGCCGGGCTTCACCGGGGCCGAAGTGCAGTTTTTGCGCGGCATGGTGCGCCACCTGATCCAGCCGCGCCGGCCATCAGGCTCATGAAAAAGGGCCGCCGGTTGCCCGGCGGCCCTTTTTGTCAAATCCTGCCGTGACCTGTTCAGGCCACGGCCGGATAGTCGCTGAGTTCAGGATCGCGCAGCGCATAGCCGCGGCCCCAGACGGTTTCGATGCAGCCCGACGGCGGCGCGCCGGCGATGTGGAGCTTCTTGCGCAGTTTGCACACGAACACATCGATGATCTTCAGTTCCGGCTCGTCCCGGCCGCCATAAAGATGCGTCAGGAACATTTCCTTGGTCAGCGTCATACCCTTGCGCAGGGACAGCATCTCAAGGATCGCATATTCCTTGCCGGTGAGCGACACGCGCTTGCCCGAGACGGTAACACTGCGACCGGCCAGATCAACCGCCACCGGCCCGGTGACAATCAGCGACTGGCCATGGCCCTGGCTGCGCCGCACCAGCGCGTGCAGACGGGCCAGCAATTCGCTGCTGTCGAACGGCTTGGTGACATAATCATCCGCGCCGGCGCCAAAACCGATGACCTTGCTGTCCGTCTCCGCATCGCCAGACAGGATCAGCACCGGCGTGTTGATCCGCAGCTGCCGCATGCGCCGCAAGATGTCGTGCCCGCTGATATCGGGCAGCGTCAGATCGAGCATGACAACGTCAAATTCGTAGGTGCGAACATATTCCAACGCGAGCTCACCCGTGCTCGCGGTTTCGTGCTCAACAGCCGCATCATCGAGCATGCGCTCCACGCTGCGGGCCATTGCACGGTCGTCTTCGACCAAAAGAACGCGCATGCAATTATCTCCGGTTTCGGAAAGACCCTCTCAGGTACGACCCACCTGACACCGACCCCACAACAAGCTGTAACAATTTATTACACTGCGAGTAAACCCCGCAAAATGAACACGACAACATTACATTAACCATAACAATTGGTAAACGATTTAGCCATCGTCTTGAAGAATCGACCGGTAAATCTGCACCCGCGTCACCCTGAGGCCGTGCACGCCAATCTGCCGCATGGCGCGCTGCCACAATTCCACTTCCTCCACGCTCAGCCGCCAGCGCGCGCAGGCGTCTTCCAGGCTGATTCGGCCATCGGCGATGGCGCGCAGCACGGCAGCCTTGCGGCGCGGCACCCAGCGCACCGTGTCATCGGGTGGCAGTTCATCATCCGGTGTGAGGCCCGGTGGCGGCGGTGACATGAATGACAAATTGACCTCCTGAACCGCCGGGGCGCAGCGCCCGCCTGGTCTGAGGGGACGGCAAGGCTTGCCAAATCTTAAGCTGCGCTGCGCCAGGCCTGCATCACCGGCTTGACGCTGCCGCCGGCCTTGCCCATTGCCGCCTGCATGATCGCACCTGCCATCCCGGCCGCCGCCGCTGCGGTGCTGGCCCCGTTCAAGGGCCGGCGCGTGGCGGTTGCCATGTCGGGCGGGGTGGATTCATCGGTGGTGGCCGCCCTGGCCCACGCTGCCGGCTGTGATGCGGTGGGCATCACCTTGCAGCTGTATGATCAGGGCGCCGCCGCGCGCCGGCCGGGCGCCTGTTGTGCCGGGGCCGATATCCGCGATGCCCGCGCCGTGGCCGAGCGGCTGGGCATCGCGCATTTCGTCGTGGACATGGAAAGCCGCTTCCGCGCGGCGGTGATCGACAAGTTTGTCGACTCCTATGCCCGCGGCCTCACCCCGGTGCCGTGCGTGGAATGCAACCGCACGGTGAAGTTCACCGATCTGATCGCGCTGGCCCGCGAACTGGGCGCCGAAGCCCTGTTCACCGGCCATTATGTGCAGCGGCTGGGGAGCGGACCCGGCGAACTGCACCGCGGCGCCGATCAGGGCAAGGACCAAAGCTATTTCCTGTGGACCACCACCCAGGATCAGCTGGATTATCTGCGCTTCCCCTTGGGCGGTCTGGCCAAGGCCGAAACCCGCGCGCTGGCGCAGGGCTTTGGCCTTGTGGTGGCCGAAAAGCCGGACAGCCAGGATATCTGCTTCGTGCCCGGCGGTGATTATGCCGCCGTGGTGGAACGCATCCGCCCCGAACTGGCCAGCCCCGGCGACATTGTCGACAGCGCCGGCCGCGTGCTGGGCCGCCACAACGGCATCCACCGCTTCACCGTGGGCCAGCGGCGCGGGCTGGAACTGGGCGGCCAGGCCGAGCCCTTGTATGTGATCGGCATTGATGCCGCACGCGGCCAGGTGATTGCCGGCCCGCGCCGCGCACTGGCGGTGGCGGCGGTGCGGCTGGACGGCATCAACCGGCTGGGCCCCACCGATGGGCCGTTGCTGGTGAAGCTGCGATCGATGGCGCCACTGGCCGCAGCCCGGCTGGAGGGCGATCTGCTGGCCTTTGACACGCCGCAATATGGCGTCGCCCCCGGCCAGGCGGCGGTGGCCTATGTGGGCGATCGGCTGGTGGCCGGTGGCACCATGGTGGAAACCCGGCCAGCACTGGACGTGTCAAGCCTCTGACATGTCGATGCTTTGACGGCGCCCTGGCGGTTTCTTGACGCCGGCCTGTCAATCGGCTGACAATGTAACAATCTGGTAACCATGCGCGACCGGCGCGGCTGTTCACAATGGCAATTGGCACAGCCATTGCAGTTGCATGGGCATGACCACGCCCATCCCAGCCCCTCCGCCGCCGGCGCTTGATTGGTTGCCCGGCCTTGCCCGGATTGATCTGGCCGATCTGGCTGTCATCATTGGCGATGAACGGCCGGATGCGCCGCCGCTTGAATGCCGGCGGGTGGTGCTCCACCGCGCCCGCCATGGCCAGGCCCGGCTGCAGGGCCGTGCCTTGCGCATCGATGTGGCCCCGGGCGACGAGGATTTCGCCACCGCGCTGATCGCCGCCTTTGCGCGCCGGGATGCGCCGGCCGCCGCCGATCCGGCCAGCCTCGCGCTGCTCGCGCTGGCGCGGCGGGTGGGGGCCAGCCCGGCCAGCGTGCTGATCGAAGGGCCCACCGGCACCGGCAAGGAAGGTCTGGCCACGCTGGTGCACACATCCTCCCCGCGACGGGCCGGGGCCTTTGTGGCGGTGAACTGCGCCGCGCTGGCCGAACAGATGGTGGAGGCCACGCTGTTCGGCCACGAGCGCGGCGCCTTCACCGGCGCGCTTGGCGCCAGCCCCGGCCTGATCCGCGCGGCCGATGGTGGCAGCCTGTTTCTGGATGAAATCGCCGAGCTGCCGCTGGCCGCCCAGGCCAAGCTGTTGCGCGTGCTGCAGGAGCGTGAGGTGATGGCGGTGGGAGCGACCCGGCCGGCAAAGGTGGATGTGCGCATCATCGCGGCCGGCAACCGCGATCTGGCCGCCGACGTGGCGGCTGGCCGCTTCCGCGCCGATCTCTATTGGCGGCTGGCGGTGTTCCCGCTGCGCACCCTGCCGCTGGCCGCGCGCCCGGCCGACATATTGGCGATTGCCGCCCACTGGCTGCTGGCGCGCACCGGCGGCGATGGGCTGGTGCCGTGGCTGGCGGCCTGTGCGCAAAGCCGCCTGCGCGATCATCCCTGGCCCGGCAACGCCCGCGAGCTGGGCAATGTGCTCGATCGCGCGCTGGTGCTGTGTGACGGGCCGGATATCCGCGCCCGCCACCTGCTGTTCGATGCCATGGCCTCCACCGGCATTGCCATCGCGGCCCCGGCGGCGCTGCCGGGCGTGGTGCGCGATGCCGAACAGCACGCCATCGCCCGCGCGCTGGCCGCCGCGCCCACCCGCCGCGACGCCGCCCGCCGGCTGGGCATTTCGGAACGCACCCTGCGCTACAAATTGGCCGCCGCCCGCACTGGCCCTGATGCCGCCCAAATGGTGCAATGATGCTGCCGCCGGTTGATACCGCCTCCATCCTGCGGCTGCGCCAGCAGATATTGGCCCGCAACGAGGCGCTGAAGACGCCGCTGGCCGCGCCGGCTGTGGCCGCCGAACAACCCCGTTTCGGGGCCGCGCTGGACACGGCGCTGCGCCAGGTTTCGGCCATTCAGGATCAGGCCAGCGCGGCCACCACGGCCTTTGAAAGCGGGCAAACCCATGATCTGGCCAGCGTGATGATCGCCCGCCAGAAGGCCAGCATTGCCTTTGAAGCCACGCTGCAGGCGCGCAACCGCCTGATCGGGGCCTATAAGGACGTGATGAACATGCCGTTGTGAGTGCGGCATGAGCGAGGCTGCCACCCTGCCGCCCGAATCCTCTGGCCTGCCCGCCGGGCTGGCCCCGCTGGCCACGCGCGTGCGCAGCCTGGCGGCCAGCCCGGCGGTGCAACAGGCCCGCCCGGCGCTGGCCTTTGTGGCGCTGCTCGCCGCCGCCGCCCTGGCCTGGGCGCTGCTGCGCACGCCGGAATGGCGGCCCTTGTATCCCGGCCTTTCGGATGCCGATGCCGCCGCCGTCACCACCGCGCTGGCGGCGGCCAATTTTGACTATCAGGTCAACTCTGGCACCGGCACGGTTGAGGTGGCGGCCAGCGATCTCGCCCGCGCCCGCATATTGCTGGCCGGGCAGGGCCTGCCCAAATCGGCGGCCGGCGATGCTTCGGCCGATCTGGATGCCATGCCGATGGGCGCATCGCGTTCGGTTGAGGCCGCCCGGTTGAAGGCGGCGCTGGCCCGCGATCTGGCGGCCAGTGTGGAGGCCATCGACGGGGTGAAATCCGCCCGCGTGCATGTGGCGGCGCCCGAACCATCGGTGTTCATTCGCGATCGCGCCGCGCCATCGGCCAGTGTGTTTGTCAGCCTTGCGCCGGGCCGCAGCCTGTCGGAAGCGCAGGTGCGCGCCATCATCTGGCTGGTCACCACCTCCGTCCCCGGCCTTTCGGCGGACCGGGTTTCGGTGGTGGATCAATCGGGCAGCCTGCTGTCGGCCGGGGTGTCGGGCGATGGCCAGCAACTGGCCTATCAGCAACGGCTGGAGGCGCTGGTGCGCGACCGGCTGGTGAAATTGCTCACCCCCATGCTCGGCCCTGGCCGCTTCACTGCCGAAGTGGCCGCCGATGTGGATTTTTCCGAGAACGAAGCCGCCTCCGAACGCTTTCAGCCCGCCGGCACGGTGCGCAGCGAGCAGACCAGCCGCAACATGGATGCCACGCCGCCGCCGGCGGCCGGCATCCCCGGCGCGTTGACCAACACCGTGCCGCAGGCCGCCCAAGTGCAGGGCAATCCGCCGGCCACGCCCGCGCCGGCCGCGTCGGGCGGTACCGTCACGGCGGAGACCGCCGCGCGCAATTACGAGATTGGCAAGGATGTCTCCGTCACACGCGCCGCCGCGCCGCGCGTGAAGCGGCTGAGCGTGGCGGTGCTGGTCGATACGGCGGCGCTGGGCAAGGGCAATGCAAAAGCCCGCGCCGCCGAACTGGCCACGGTGCAGCGGCTGGTGCGCGGCGCCATGGGCTATGATGCGGCGCGCGGCGATCTGGTGGAGGTGCAGATGCGCGCCTTTGCGCCCGAAGAAGCCCTGCCCACCGCCTGGTATGAAACGCCGGTGGTGCGCGATTATGGCGCCTGGATCGCCGCCGGGGCCGGGCTGTTGCTGCTGGCCGGTTTTGGCATCCTGCTGTGGCGGCGGCGCGTGGCGGTGCAGGCCGCCGTGGCCACCGCTGCCGACGCCGCCAGCGCCGCCATCACCGCTGCCGAAGCCGCCGCGGCCGGCGTGCCGATCAGCTTTGCCGACGGCAGCGCCGACAAGGCCGCGGTGGAAGCGATGATCGATGGCGGCGAACTGCTGCGCCCGGCCGCCAACCGGGATTACAGCGGCAAGCTGGACATTGCCCGCACGCTGGTGACCGGCGACCGCGATCGCGCCATGGCCGTGGCGCGCCAGATGCTGCTGGCCGATCAGACCAGGCCGGCGCCCGGGGATGACGAACCCGCCGCCGGGGCCGCGGCATGAGCCTGTTGCCCGCCACCAGCCCGGCCGCCCTGCTTTCGGGCGCGCAGAAATGCGCCATCCTGCTGCTGGTGCTGGAAGAGGCGCAGGCCAGCGCCATGCTGGCCGGCATGAGCCCGGCCGAAGTGCAGCAGGTGGGCGAAGCCATGCTGACCGTGGCGGAGATTGACCCGCTGGCCATTGATCATGTGCTGGATGAATTTCTGGCCCGCACGGCCCAAGTGGCCGCGCTCGACAGCCAGGGCCGCCAGGTGCGGCAGCGGCTGGGGCTGGCACTGGGCACACCGCGCGCCGAAACCATGATCGAAAAGATCGGCCCCCCGGCGGCCGGCCGGCGCTTTGCCGTGCTGGATTGGGTTGATCCCGCCGGCCTGGCGCAGCTGATCGCCGATGAACATCCCCAGGCCGTGGCCGTGGTGCTGGCGCATCTGCCCGAAGACCGGGCGGCGGCCACGCTGGATGCCCTGCCTGAGGAACTGCAGCCCGATGTGGCGACCAGGCTGGCCACGCTGCTGCCGGTGAACATCCATGATCTCGCCGCGCTGGAGGCCGATCTGGAAGCCAAGCTGAAGGGTGTGGGCACCAACCGCGATTCGGCGCAGCTGGCCGGCACCGATTTTGCCGCCGCCGTGATCAAGAAGGCGCGCGGGCGCGGCGCGCTGCTGGAAGCGCTGATGGGTGTGAACGCCGAACTGGCTGCCGAACTGGAAAGCCAGCAGTTCATCTTCGAAGATCTGCTCGGCCTGTCCCAGAAGGATATGCAACTGGTGCTGCGCGAGGTGGATCCGGGGCAGTTGGCGGTGGCGTTGAAGGGCGCCAGCCCGGTGCTGAAGGAGTTCATCTTTGGCGCCATGTCCAAACGTGCCGCGTCGCAATTGCAGGATGAACTGGCCGAACGCGGGCCGATGAAGCGCAGCGAGGTTGATACCGCCCAGCGCGATCTGTGCCGCACCGTGCGCCGGCTGGGCGATGCCGGCGCCTTGACCTTGCCCACGGGTGGGGAGGCGATGCTGTGACCGCGCATGATCCACGGCTTGCCGCCCTTCTGGGCACGCCGCCGGCAGCGTCCGCCGGGCTGGCGACGCTGCTCGCCTCCATGCTGCCCAAGCCGCCGCCACCGCCGGAGCCGGCGATTGATCTGGGGGCGCTGCTGGATGAAGCCCGGGCGCAGGGCCGGGCCGAGGGCGAGGCCGCCGGCGAAGCGCGCGGGCGGGCCATGGCCGAGGCCGGGCTGGCCCCGCGTCTCGCCGCGTTGGAGGCCGCCGCCGCTGCATGCCGAAGCGCCAGTGCCATTGATGAGGCGATGCTGGCCCCGCTGCTGGCCGGGCTGATCAAGACGCTGTGCGAAACCGTGCTGATCGCCGAACTCGCCCGCCCGCGCAGCTTGCGCCCGCTGGTGGAGGCGGCGCTGGCCGAAGTGGCGGAGGGCGCCATCCCCACGCTCAGCGCCCATCCCGACACGCTGGCGCACATCGCCGCCGATCTGCCGCCCGGCCTGGCCACCATCGCCGATGCCAGCCTGCCGCCCGGCCATGTCGCCGTGGCTGGCCCCGATTATCGCATCGATGCCGGTCTGGCTGACCGCCTGGCGCAACTGCTGAAGGCCCTGCCATGAACCTGACACCGCCCCGACCCGCCCCCTCCCTTCGGTCGGCACCTCCGCCAGGGGGGGAGGATCGAAATCGGCCAACCAGATCCTCCCCCCCTGGGGGAGGTGCCGAGCGCCGCGAGGCGAAGGGGGCGGGCAAGACTTCGCACGCCACCAACGCCATCGCCCGCCACATCGTCGCCGCGCGCGTGCCGGCCCTGCCGTTGCAGCGCGGCGGCGTGGTGGTGGCGGCCGATGGCGCCATCCTGGAGGCGCTGGGCCTCGCCGGCGCCATTGGCAGCCGGGTGGCGTTGGGCGTGCAGCGTCAGGCCGCCGAGATCATTGGCTTTCGCGATGGCCGCGCCGTGCTGATGGGCCTGTCGCCCTTGGCCAATATCGCACCCGGCGCGGCGGTGCTGGCTGATCCGGCCGGCGGGGCCATTGCGGTGGGCATGGCCCTGCTGGGCCGGGTGATCGACGGGCTGGGCCAGCCATTGGATGGCCAGGGCCTGCCGGCCACCACAGCCCAGGTGCCGGCCGCTCCGGCGCCGCTGCCGCCGCACGCCCGCGCCCGGGTGACGTGCGCGCTGCCCACCGGCGTGCGCGCCATTGATGCGCTGCTTTCCTTCGGCGTGGGGCAGCGCATCGGCATCATGGCCGGCACCGGCGTGGGCAAATCGGTGCTGCTGGGCCAGATCACCCGCTGGGCCACCGCCGATGTGGTGGTGGTGGCGCTGATTGGTGAGCGCAGCCGCGAAATCAGCGACTTCATCGATACGGAACTGGTCGGTGCCGCCAGCGCCCGCACCGTCACCATCGCCGTGCCGGCATCAGACGCGATGCTGTGCCGGGTGCGTGGGGCGCAGCGGGCCTTTGCCGTGGCGGAATGGTTTCGCGCACAGGGGCGGCAGGTGCTGCTCATCCTCGATTCGCTGTCGCGGGTGGTGCACGGTGCGCGCGAAGTGGCGATGGCGCGCGGCGAACCGGCCGGCGCGCGCGGCTTTCCGCCATCGGCGCTGCAACTGGTGGCCGATCTGGCCGAACGGGCGGGCGGTGACCGGCACAGCGGTGGTTCGATCACGCTGGTGGCGACCGTTTTGGCCGAAAATGATGATCGCGCCGATCCGGTGGTGGATGCGGCGCGCGGCGTGATGGATGGGCATATCTTGCTCTCCCGCCGGCTGGCCGGGCGCGGGCAGTTTCCGGCCATCGATCTGGTCAGCTCGGCCAGCCGGGTGATGTTCGATGTCTGCGATGCCGGTCATCTTGCCGCCGCCACGGCCTTCCGCCGCCTGATCGCGCTGGCCGAGGAAAACCGCGACCTGGTGCTGATGGGTGCCTATGCCCACGGCGCCGATCCCGAACTGGATCTGGCACTGGCGCTGGCTCCGGCGCTGGCGGCCTTCATCATGCAGGATCGCAGCCAGCGCGCCGACCCGGCCGACAGCATCGCCACGCTGCACCAACTGGTTGCCTCCATGGAGGCTGGCCAATGAGCGGCACGCCCACCCTGCTCGACCGGATCATCCGCGTGCGACGCATCCGCGAGCGGCTGGCCATGGCCGATCTGGCCCGGGCGCAGGGCCAGGCGGCGGCCGATGCCGCGCTGCTGGATCGGGTGCGGTCGCTGGTGGGCGGGCAGGGGACAAGCACCCAGGCCGCCGGCACCCGAGCGGCCCGCGCCCGTATCGACGGCCAGTTGCAGGATATTGCCGCGCAAATCGCCGAGCGGCGTGACCGCTCGGCTGCGGCGCGCGACGCCGCCGGCCGCCAGTTCGCCGCCGCCCGCGCCGCGGTGGATGCCGCCCTCAACCGCCGCGCCGAACAGGAAGGCCCGCCATGATTGCCGCCCCGATGCCTGCCGGTCTGCCGGCTGCCGTGATCCCCAGCATCGCCGGCCTCATCGGCGGCCTGCCGGTTGCCAGCCCCGATGTGGCCCCGGCAACGGCGATCGGGTTGCCGCCCGCGCCCGCCGCCGATTTCGCCGGGGCACTGGCCAAGGCCCGGCAGGCGCCGGTGCCCGTGTCCCTGCCCGTGCCAACCGTCAGCCCGGTTGCGGTCGTGGCCGCGCCGCGGGGCGAAACCACAGACCAGCCAGCCGGGTTGGCCGATGCGGAGGTGGCGTTGCCTTCCGAACCGCCGCCGGTTGATCTGCCGGCGCCGGTGGAACCCTGGGCCAGCCTGCTCGTCCCGGAACTGCTGCGCTTGCCGCCGCCGGCTGCGCCGCCAACCCAGCCGGCGCAACCCCGCCCTGTGCCGGTGGCCGCCGCCGGCGCTGCCGCCCCGCCCCGCTGGGCCGATATGCCCGCAGCGAAGCCGGCCCCGTTGATCGAGGCTCCGCTGCCCGCAGCGCCGGCATTGCCACCGCCGGCCGCCGCCCCGCCCTTGTGGACAGCGCCGCCCGCCCCGCGCGCCGCGCTGCCCGCCATCGCCGCTTTGCCGGCACCGCGCGGTCCCGGCGACACAAGCTGGCAACGCAGCCTCCCCGCCGCCGCACCGCCGGTCGTTGCCAGCCCTGCCGTGGTCGATATGCCCACGCCGGCCAGCATCAGCCTGCCGGAACCGGATGTGCCGCTGCTTGCGCCCGCGTCGCCGGCGGTGGTTTCCGTGCCCATTGCCGCCGCCATCCCGCCCCGCCCCGCCCGGGCCGAACCGGCCGAGGCTGTGGGGCCAGCCGGCGCACCAAATTTGCCACCAACCCCCACATTTGCGCCACCGCCGGGCCCGTTGCCGCCACCATCGCCCGCCGCACCGCCACCCGATGGGCCACCTATCCCGCGCGCCGCGCTGCCTGATCCGGCGGCCAGCGGCCTGGCCATTGCCAGCGACCGTCTGGGCCTGGTGCAGGTGGAGGTGGCTGGCGATGCCGCCGGCCTGGCGGTCAGCCTGGCCAGCCCGGCCCCGGCCGCGCCGATCATCGATGCCGCCGCGCCGCGCCTGGCACAGGATCTGGCCCAGGCCGGGATCACGCTGTCGGCGCTGTCCATCAACGGCCAGCGCAGTGATCTGGGTGGCGGCCAACGCCAGCCCCGGCGCGGGCCGCAGGCAGAGGCCGTGGCCGCGCTGGGCCGCAGCCCGTCCGCCCGGCTGAACCGGCCCGCCACCCGCTCAACCGACCGCTTTGCCTGAGGATCATGACCATGGCCGACAAGCCCGAAAAGACGGAAAAGCCCAAGAAAAACATCATGGGCCTGCTGCTGCCGGTGATCGCCTTTGTCGCCGGGGCCGGGGCCGGCGGGGCGGGTGCGGCGATTGCCGTGCTGCAATTTGCCGGCGGCGGCGGTGGCGGCGATCATGGCAAGTCCGCCCATGCCGAGGCTGCGCCGGTGCCCGCCGGCCCGCTGGAATATGTGGAGGTGGAAAACGCCTTCACCAGCAATCTGGCCGATTCCGGGCGCTATCTGCAGGTGAAATTGTCGGTCTCGACCTTTGGTGGGCCAGAGGCCGCCGCCACCATCGGCAAGCACAAGCCGGCCATCGTCTCGGCCGTGCTGGCGGCCCTGGGGGAGGTGCGCGACGCCGACATCGAAAACGCCAAGGCCAAGGACGGCCTGCGCGTCCGGTTGAAGGATGTGATCAACAACACGTTGAAAACCAAAGGCGAACCCGGAACGGTGGAGGAGGTGTTCTTCACCTCGCTGGTGGTGCAATGAGCGAGCTGCGGATCCGCACCGAAGCCCCGCCCAGCGCCCAGTTCGTTGATGACTGGCGCCCGCGCAGTGCCCAGGCCCCGCCCGATGATGGCGATGACACACCGTTCATGCCGCTGATCCTGGCGCTGGAGGCTGATCTTTCCAGCCGGTTCGGCCTGGAGGTGGCGGTGCACCCCGGCCGCGGCCTGCCGCCCGGCGCACCCGATGTGGCACTGGACCTGGGGGCGCTGCTGGCCACCGTGCGGCTGGGCGGTGATCCCACACGGCCGGTCGGCCTGTTGACCGGCGTCACCACCCAGCGCCACGCCCGGCAGCTGGCCGACCATCTGCAGGCAAAGGCGCAGGCGCTGTGGCCACAAGGCAGCCGCCGCGCGGCGTTGATCATCGATGTGCTGGTCACCCTGTCACCGGGCAGCAGCGTGGTGGGATCGGTGCGGCTGCCTGCGCCGCCGGTGCCGCAACCGGTGCTGCCGGTGCAGCCCTTGGGCGCTGCGGCGCTGGATCTGCCGCTGCGGCTGCCGGTGCGGCTGGCCAGCGAGATGGTGCCCTTGCACCGGCTGTTGCCGCTGCAACCCGGCCTGGTGATCGCCTTCAACAGCGGCCCCGAGATGCCGGTGATGCTGGGCGATCACCAGATCGGCATCGCCAGCCTGGTGCCGCTGCCCGATGGCCGCCAGCAGGCCGGCCTGATCGCCATCGATTTGAAACCAACCGGAGAACGCACATGACCATCGTAGCGGGCAGCCTGCAGGGCCAGCCCACCACCACGCCGGCCGATGTGGCCAATCTGGGCATGTTTGGCGGCATCAGTGTGCGCCTGGCCATTGAAGTGGGCGGTATCCGCCTGAAATTGGCTGATGTTCTGGCGATGGCGCCGGGCCAGGTGCATGTGTTGGACCGCCGGGTCGATCAACCGGTGGACGTGCTGATTTCCGAGCGGCTGGTGGCGCGCGGCGAGATCGTGGCGGTGGGCGAGAAGTTCGGCGTCCGCCTCACCGAAGTGCTGCCGGGCGGCGGGCTGTGACTGCGCTGCAGGCCGTGGTGGCCGCCGTGCGGGCGCGGTCGGCCGGGCTGGCGCTGCGGCTGCCGGCACGGCATGTGCAGGTGGTGCAAGCATTGCCGCTGGGGCCGGGAACGCGGCTTTTGGTGGTGGAATTTGCCGGCCGCCGCCTGCTGCTGGGCCAATCGCGCGCCGGGCTGGCCATGTTGGCCGAAAGCCCGGCCGAATGACCGACATCATCAACCTGCCGCCGCTGTCGACCACGCTGCAAATCTTGCTGCTGATGTCGGCGCTCACGCTGCTGCCGGCGGCGCTGCTGATGATGACGGCCTTCACCCGCATCACCATCGTGCTGGCAATTTTGCGCCAGGCGCTGGGGCTGGGGCAGAGCCCGCCCAACCAGCTGCTGGTTGGCACCGCGCTGTTGCTCACGCTGTTCGTCATGAAGCCTGAACTGGATCGCATTCACGACAGCGCCTGGACGCCGATGGTGGCCGGCACCCTGCCGGCCGAACAGGCGCTGGCCCGCACCGGGGCGGAGCTGAAAGGCTTCATGCTGGCCCAAACCCGCAGTCGCGATCTCACCCGCTTTGCCGAAATTGCCGGTGGCGGGCCCTATGCCAGGCCGGCCGATGTGCCGCTGGTGGTGGTGATGCCGGCGTTCGTGGCCAGCGAGTTGAAGACGGCGCTGGAAATCGGCCTGGTCATCTATCTGCCGTTCCTGATCATCGATCTGATCGTGGCATCGGTGCTGATGGCCATGGGCATGATGATGGTGTCTCCGGCCACCGTGTCGCTGCCGCTGAAGATCGCGTTGTTCGTGGTGGTGGATGGCTGGACGTTGGTGCTGGGCGCGCTGGCCAAAAGTTTTGGGGCCGCCGGATGAACAGCCTCGCCCCTGCGCCCGATGATGTGATGCTGGCCGATCTGGCGCGGGAGGCGGTGCTGCTGTTTGCCGGCACGGCCACGCTGTTCCTGCTGCCGCTGCTGGTGGTCGCCATATTGGTGGGCCTGATCCAGACCATATTTTCCGTGCAGGAAAGCAGCATTTCCTTCCTGCCCAAGCTGGCGGCGCTGGTGCTGGTGCTGGCGATTGCCGGTGAAGCCACCATGACGGGCCTGGCCGATTATCTCACCACCGGCCTCACTGACATGGTGGGGGCGATACGGTGAATCTGGCCATCCCGGCCTTTGACGGCGTGGAGCTGATGCTGCGCTTCACCCTGGCGGCGGTGCGCCCGCTGGCCTGTGTGGCGCTGCTGCCGCCGCTGGCCGGGGCCAGCCTGCCCTGGCGCGGCCGGTTGGCGCTGGTGGCGGCGCTGGCGGTGTTTGCGGCGTTCCGGCCCGGTGCCCCGGTGCTGGCGGCGGGGGATGTTCCGGCTGAACTGCTGGCCGGGCTGGTGGCCGGGCTGGGGCTGGCGCTGGCTTTTGGCGCGGCCGCATTGGCTGGCGAATTGCTGGCCCAGATGATCGGCCTGGGCTTTGCCACGCTCGGGCCGATGGGCGGCAATGGCGGCGCGGTGCCGGCGCTGTTCACCACCCTGGCCTGGGTGATGCTGCTGGCCGGCGATCTGCATCTGGAGCTGTTTGCCATGCTGGCCAGCGGGACGAGCCTTTATCCGCCGGCCGGGCTGGGTTTGGCGGCGATTGCGGCGTTGGGGGCGTTGATGTTCCTGTGGGGGCTGAAGCTGGCGCTGCCGCTGCTGGCGGTGCTGTTGCTGGCGCAAGCCGTCGTGGCCATCGCCAACCGCGCCGCGCCGCAGCTTTCGGCCATGGCCATCGGTCCGGCAGCGCTGCTGCTGGCCTTCGTGACGCTGCTGCCTTTGGTGTTTGGCCATATCAGCGCCCGGCTGGCCGAAGCCCTGGCCAGCGGCCTGGGGCAGCTGGGCTGATGGCCGGGGACAAGACCGAAAAGCCCACCCCCAGACGCCGCGAGAAGGCGCTGGAGGATGGCAATGTGCTGGCCCCGCGCGAGTTGGCCTCGGCCGGCAGCCTGGCGCTGGCGGCGGGCTTTCTGGCGCTGGCCGGGCCGCTGCTGTGGCAGGAGCTGGCCGGGTTTCTGGCCGATGCGCTGGCCCGCGCGGCGAACCCCGATGTGGCGGCGCTGGCCCGGCGCGCGCCGCTGCTGTGGCCGGTTGTGCTGTTGGCGGCGGTGGCGGTGACGGCGTTTGGCCTGCAACTGGCCGTCACCCGCCATGTCAGCCTGCGCATGGCGGCGCCCAGGCTCAACCGCCTGTCCCCCCTGTCGGGCCTGAAGCGGCTGTTTGGCTGGCAGGGGCTGGCGGGGGCGGGCACGGCGCTGCTCAAGATTGGCGGCATGGCGGCGCTGGCCTGGGGGGTGCTGCTGCCGCTGTTGCCCGGGCTGGCTGGGCTGGAGGAGGGCGGCTTGCCGGTGATCGGCGCGGCGCTGGTGCGCCTTGCGCTGGCGTCGGGGCTGCTGATGGCGGGCGTGGCAGCGGCGGACTTCGGCTTTGCCTGGTGGCGGCGCGAACGCCAGCTGATGATGACCCGCGAAGAGGTGAAGCGTGAATCCCGCGAAAATGATGGTGCGCCCGAATTGAAGGCCGCCGTGCGCCGCGCCCAGATGCAGGCGGCGCAGGGGCGGATGAAGAAGGGGCTGGCCGATGCTTCGGTGGTGGTGGTGAACCCCACCCACTTCGCCGTCGCGCTGCGTTATCGGCCCGGCCAGGATGAGGCGCCGGTGGTGGTGGAAAAGGGCCGGCTCGATATGGCGGTGGCGCTGATCGCGGCGGCGCGTGATCTGGGCGTGCCGGTGATCCGCACGCCGCGGCTGGCGCGCGCGCTGTTCTGGTCCGCCCGGCGCGGGCAGGCGGTGCAGCCCGATCTGTTCCAGGCGGTGGCCACCATATTGGCCTTCGTGATGCGTTTTGATGATCCCGAACAGGAATCGGTCCCCGATGTGTTCGTGCCGGCCGCGCTGGATTTTGATGAAACCGGCCAGCCGCGCAAACCCGGCGCGCCGCTGCCGTTATAGCCTGAGAGCATCCACGCCATGGCCAGCAACCCCCTCATCGCCTTTGGCGCCGGTTCCGGGCTGGACAGCCGGGCCATTGTCGAAAGCCTGGTGAATGTGGAGCGCACCAGCCGCACCCAGCCGGTCACCCGCAAGCTGGAGGCGCTGACCGCCCGCATTTCGGCCCTGGGCCAGCTGCGATCCGCGCTCACCGGCATTGCCACCTCGCTCGGCACGCGGGTGCGCAGCGGCGAGCTGGGCCTGCAACTGGCCAGCAGCGATGGAGCGGTGGCGGTGGAGCGTTTTGGTTCCGGCCCGGCCGGCGCGCTGGTCAACCAGCTCGGCATCAGCCGCACCGCCGCTGGCCAGCGCCTCAACCGCGGCGGCTTCACCAGCGCCGCCGATCCGGTGGGGCAGGGCACGCTCAGCATCATCGCCGGGCGGCGCACGCCCGATGGCAATGGCGGCTTCACCTTCGCCGCCGGGGCCGGCAGCCCGGTGAACATCACCATCGGGCCAGGCAACAACAGCCTGGCCGGCCTGGCCAAGGCCATCAACGACAGCGCGGCCGGCGTTTCCGCCAGCATCGTGGCATCGGCCGGCAGCGCCACCCTCGTGCTGCGCGGGGCCGAAGGCCGGGACAACGCCTTCATCATCAGCGCCGCGCCCGGTGGCGGCGCACCGGGGCTGGAACGGTTCAACCACACGCCGGGGGCCGAAGCCATGACACTTGGCGATGCCGCCCGCGATGCCGAACTGGTGATCGATGGCATCCCCGTCACCCGCCCGGCCAACCGGATCGATGATCTGATCCCCGGTGCGCGCCTCACCCTGCGGCGCGAGGCCAGCGCCGTGACGGTGAGTGCGGCGCGCGATGGCCAGGCGCTTTCGGGGGCGCTGGCGGATTTTGCCGGCACCTTGCAGGCGATGCGGCAGCTGATCGGCGATTTCCGCCGCCCGGCTCAGGGTGGGGAGGCCGCCGGGCCGCTGGCCACCGATGCCACCGCGCGCAGCCTGGATCAGCAGATCGTGCGGCTGGTGACGGCACCGGTTCCCCAGGCTGGCGGCCTGCGGCTGTCCGATCTGGGGGTGAGCGTGCTGCGCGATGGCACCATCTCGGTCGATACGGCGCGCTTGGCCAATCTGCCGCCCACAAGGCTTGGCGATGCCGAAGCGCTGCTGTCCGAATTGTCGGGCGCGGCCCGGGCCGACCGGCCAAACCGGCTGCAGACCATTGCCCAGACGGTCGCCACCGCCAGCGATGGCCTGAGCCGCCAACGCGACGGCGCCAGCCGCGAACTGACGCGCATCGACCAACGCGTTGAGGTGATGCGCACCAGCCTGACCCGGCAATTTGCCGCCATGGAAACCGCCGTGGGCCAATCGCGGGCGGCGGGCCAGCAGCTGGAACAGCTGATGGCCCTGTGGACCGCCGAACGGGGTGGTTAGGCCGCGCGGGCCTCGATCGACAGGCGGCGCATCTTTTCGATGAGGGTGGTGCGCTGCAGGCCAAGCAGGCGGGCGGTGTGGGCCACGGTGCCGCCGGATTGTTCCAGTGCGGCGCAGATATAGGCGCGTTCCAGATCGGCGAGCAATTGTTTGAGATCGACACCATCCGGGCCGAGCAGCGCCTCATTGTCCGGGCTGGCCGCGAGCGCCGGCGGGTTGTCGGCCGGCAGGGGCTGCTGGCCGCGCAGCAGGCCATCCAGTGCTTCGCTGCCAATCACCTCGCCGCCATGGTGCACACAGGCGCGTTCGACGAAATTGCGCAGCTGGCGCACATTGCCGGGCCACGGCCAGCCGCTCAGCCGGTCGATGGCGGCGGCCGTGAAGCGCACCGGATTGTCTTGCGTCGCCAGGAAATGCTGGACCAGAAGGGGCACATCTTCGGCATGATCGGCCAGCGCCGGCATGGCAAAATGGATGACATCCAGCCGATAGAGCAGATCGCAGCGGAAGCGGTTCTGCGCGATGGCGCTGGCCAGATCCACGCTGGTGGCGGCGATCACCCGCACATCCAGGGTGATCGGCAACATGCCACCCACCCGCTCGACCATCCGTGTTTCCAGCGCGCGCAGCAGCTTGGCCTGCATCGCCAGCGGCATGTCGCCGATTTCATCCAGAAACAATGTGCCGCCATTGGCCGCTTCGAACCGGCCGGCGCGGGCGCGGGTGGCGCCGGTGAAGGCGCCCTGTTCATGGCCGAACATTTCGGATTCGAGCAGATCGGCCGGCACGGCCGCGCAATTGAGCGCCACAAAGGGCCGGTGGGCGCGGCGGCTGCGCTGGTGCAGCAATTGGGCCACCACATCCTTGCCGCTGCCGGATGGGCCGGTGATCAACACCGAAGCCGTGGCATCGGCCACTTTCAATATTTCATCCCTGATCCTGGCAATCGCCGGGCTGGTGCCGATCAATTGCGCAAGATTAACGGGATCTTTGTCAATTCGCATTTGCGAAAAACGCTTGGGCTCCCTGCTCATATTGCCACCCCTTAACACAAAATCAACTAATGCTCTGGCGCGTTCCTCCTGCCCGAAGATTGTGCCGTCGCCGCTATACGCAGGAAAACAAAGGCATGGCGCTGGCGATTGCTTCCAATCTGACGAATATGTAATTGGAAACCCCGCTGCTTTTTGCCAAACCGGACATGTCGTGAACGATTGTCGCATCCTTTCGCTTGATGAAGCCGTGTCTGGAGTGGGGCCGGGCTGGCATGTGGTGCCGGCTGATGGCCAGCCGGGGCCTGTTGCAGACGTGGCGCTGCTGTCTGCGGCATCTGACATTGATGATTCGCAGTTTGATCGGCTGGCGTTGCCGCTGATCGTGCGGGTGCCAGATGGCGCCGCGGCGCAGGCGCGCTGGCTGGATCGGGCCGATGCCTTGCTGTTGCCGGGTGATGATCCGGCCATGCTGGGCCTGCTGGCAAGGCGGCTGGCGCAGGCTCGCCCGGTGGGCGTCGCCGAACAATCGCTGACGGCCCAGCATATCGCCGCGCTCAGCCAGGATGCGCAGCGCATCGCCGACACGCTGGCCCGGCTGGCGCTGGCAACGGATTCAGAAACCGAAACCCCGGTGAACGCCCTGCTGGTGCGGCGGCTGATCAAGCTGCGCCGCGACCGGGACCGGCATCTGCCGGGCGAATTGTTCGGCGATCCGGCGTGGGACATGCTGCTGGATCTGACCGCGGCGCACATGGAACAGGTGGATGTGCCGGTGTCCAGCCTGTGCCTGGCTGCCGCCGTGCCCACCACCACCGCGCTGCGCTGGGTGCGCAGTCTGTCGGACGCCGGCATTTTCGTGCGCCGCACCGATCCGGGCGACGCCCGCCGCAGCTTCATCGGCCTTTCTGATCAGGCGCACGGTGCCATGATCGGCTGGCTCAGGCGCTTTGCCGCGCAGTTTCAGCTGCGCTGATCAGCCGGCGCCGCCCACCGGCACATTTGCGTCGCCGGCACCGATGGGGAAGGGCTGGCCGGTCTGTTCCAGCAGTTCCAGCACCGGGGCCAGGCTGCGATCGGGGGCTTCCTCCATCGGGATATGGCCAATGCCATCCAGGATGCTGACCCGGCTGCCCTTGATCTGGCTGTTGAACCAGGCAGCGACCGAAACCGGGATCAGCTTGTCGTCCCGGCCCCACAGGATGAGGGTGGGGACGGTGAGGGCCGTCAGCCGGGCCGCAGCCCCGTCGTCTCCGCTATATTGGCCAAAACGCTGGACCGTGGCGCGGCGGTTGCCGGGATAGAGATGCAATTCCCAATAACGGTCGATCATCGCCGGCGTGGCGATCGCCTGGTTTGAGATGGACTGGGCGAAGGATTTTTCGAAGATCACGCGCGGGGTGACGGTGGCCAATATGTCACGTGCCACCGGGATGCGCGCCAGGCGGAAGCCCAGCGGCGGTGAGGAGCCCTTGGGCATGGGTTTGCCCGCCGCATCCACCAGGATCAGCGCGCTCAACCGCCCCGGATGGGCCACGGCATAGCGCCAGGCAACGCCGCCACCCATCGAGTTGCCGCCCAGCGCAAAGCGCGTGAGGCCCAACCGGTCCACCAGCTGGGCGACGATGTCGGCATAGGCGGCGCCGGTGTAGACGCCCTGCGGCGTGGGGCCGGACAGGCCATGCGCCGGCAGATCGAGCGTGATGACGCGATAGCCCTTGGCCGTCAGCCTCTGCACCCAGGGCTCCCAGGTGTGGAGCGAGGCGTCGCTGCCGTGCACCAGCACCACGGCCCGGCCATCGCGCGGGCCTTCATCGCGGAAATGGATGGTGGTGCCCGGCGACAGTTCCACAAACTGGCTGGCGGCATTGGCATATTTGGCGCGCAGCGTGGCCACCGGAATATCCGGCGTGGCAAACACCGCCCACAGCACCGCGATCAGGCCAGCGAACACCGCCAGGCCATAGCCAAGGCCGCGCCACCAATTGCGCTTTTTGCCGCCCGACATCAGATCGCCTCGATCCGAACGGGCAGTCCATCCTTGGGCTTGGGAATCGGGAACATGCGGAAATCGCTTTCCACGTCACCCAACGGCTTGTCCGCGACGATGCGATGGCCTTCCAGCAACGCGAAGAAGAACATCTTCACCTGCATATAGGCGAAATGCTGGCCCAGGCACATGTGGGCACCGCCGCCAAATGGCACCCAGGCATATTTGTGGCGGCCGCGGGCATTTTCCGCCGTGAAGCGGGTGGGATCGAAATGCTCCGGGTTCGGCCAATATTCTTCCATCCGGTGGCTGATCATCTGGTTGATGCCCACATGCGCGCCGGCCGGCACGACATGGTTCTGGAAGGTGAAGCTCTTCACCGCCCGGCGCGGCATGGAGGGCACCGGCGGGATCAGCCGCAGCGCTTCCTTGAACACCATGTCGGTCAACTCCATCTCGCCCAGCGTCTGATAGGTGAGGCGGCCGTGGCGTTCGCGGATGCCCTTGATCTCGTCGCGCAACCTGTCCTGCCATTCCGGATATTTGGCCAGGCACCACACGATGCTGGTGATCGATGATGTCGTGGTGTCGTGTGCGGCCATCATCAGGAAGTTCATGTGGTCGATGATGTCCTGCTCGCCCAGCAGCGCGTCATTCTCGTCGCGGGCGTTGCACACCTGGGTGAAGATGTCCTTGCCATCCGTCCCGCGCCGCTTGGGGATTTCGCCGGCGAAATACTGGCTCATGAAGGCGCGGCCATCCACGCCGCGCTTCATCGCGGTGAAGGGCAGGGGCTTGCGCACCACGCCCACCGATGCGGCGACCATGTCGCAGAAGGCCTTGTTGATCTTTTCCGCCTCGCCGCCCCACGGCACGCCGAGGAAGCTTGTCGCGGCCAGATCGAGCGTGAGCGACTTGATCGACGGGTAGAAGTTCAGGCTCTGATTGCGCGGCCATTTGGCCAGACCGCGGGCGATGCCTTCATCCAGCTGGGTGAAATAATGCTGCATCGGTTCCGTCTTGAAGGCGACCGACAGCGTCTTGCGGTGAATGCGATGCTCTTCAAAATCCATCAGCATCAGGCCGCGCGGGAACAGCAGTTCCAGCACCGGGTTCCAGCCCAGCTCGCTGGAAAAAATCTTGTCCTTGTTGAACAGCACCATTTCATTGGCTTCCGGGCCAATCATGGAAACGCCCCAGCCACCGAAATCCTGCCGGCGCACGATCCGGCCATATTGCGCGAACAACTCGCGGCTGCGGCCCAGCGGGTTGGCGAGAAACTTCAACGTGCGCAGCATCTTGAACCGCGCCGGCTCCATGCCGGGGATATGCTTCAGCTCGTCA
>CAZHTW010000012.1:0-1223 GCA_964535865.1 uncultured Sandarakinorhabdus sp.
CGGCAACGGTGCTGGTGCCGACCACATAGCGCGGCGAGCTGCCGCGTTCGACCAGGCTGCTGGTCACAAACGGACCCCAGATGCCGGCCAGTGCTTCGAGAATGCCGCCAAACACGCCGATAATGGTGCGGTGCTGGCGTTTCGCCCGTTCCTTGCGCGGTCTGTACACCCGAAAAAGCAGCACGATGCCGACGAACAGCAGGTAGACGTTGACATAGATTTTCAGCTGTTCACTGCGGACCCAGATCAGCAACAGGGATCCAATCACGGCGCCCGCCACACCGCCGGATCCAAGTCGCAACAGCATGGATTTGTTTACATTCTTCTCACGCATGTGCGAGAAGGAGGCAGCGGCCCCGGTGAAGATCTTCGAAGCGTTGACGGTGGCGCTCACGGTTTTTGGATCAAGCCCGAGGGCATTGAGCAAGGTGTAGGACAGCACCCCGAAGCCCATCCCCAGCGATCCGTCGAGCAGCTGGGCCACAAAGCCCACGGCAAAGGCGGCCAGGATATTTGGATTGGCCAGCAGATCGGCCAGAAACGCGATCATCGGGCGATCCATGCTGGCAAAGGCCGAGTCATCGCATGTGCAGGCCTTGCCGAAGCGGATTTCCACACCGCTGGCTGGGGTGCGCCGAAGTCGTCAGACCCTTCAAACATCGTCACCCCCTGTTGCACCTTGCCCTGCACGCCTGGCAACGGCGCTCGCTCCACGCACCTGTCAGTTCTTTCCCGGCCGGGGTTGGACAGCCGTTATCGTGAAAACACACCTGCAAATGACCGGATTCGGGCACATATTCAACCATCTGGTGGCAGGGTTCTGCATGGTTGCGGCGAGTGCGCCGCCATGTGCGCCCGAATGAGGCTATGGACTCCCAAGGCCGTCTCCCTGCTTGTGCCCCGTTAAGCAGAATTCAACGCTTTTGCCTGTAAGGCTAGTTTTGTGGCATGACTTCGCTTTTGCTTCGGTGCCGTTGCCGCATGGTCGGGGCGGCGTGTGGTTGTTAGAGGTTATGATGGTCACTCCCCCGGCAAGCGCGCCGCCAGCCGCCAGCACAGCGACAGTGCAGCGGCCGGACATCCAGGACTATGCAAGGCGTATCGAGGCAGGCTTCCCGATGGGGAACATGGTGCTGCCCAAACATCTGCAGCAATTGCAAGCCGAATCCATCCATATAATGCGTGAAGTGGCCAGTGAATTCAACAATCCTGTTCTGCTCTAT
>CAZHTW010000012.1:1233-16195 GCA_964535865.1 uncultured Sandarakinorhabdus sp.
ATATTCCATCGGCAAGGACAGCAGTGTGATGCTGCATCTGGTAATGATGGCATTCTGGCCCTCCAAACCGCCATTCAAATTGATGCACATTGCCACAGGTTGGGATTTTCAAGACATGATCGTCCACCGGGACGAGCTGTGTGCCGCGCTGGGGCTGACGCTGCTGATCGAATCGAACAGGGATGCCACCGAGCAGGGCCTGACCCCGTTCAACACCGATTCGCGCGAATGGGCACGGCTGATGCTGATCGACATGCTGAAGGCCGGCATGGACATGCACGGTTTTGACGCGGCGCTGGGCGGTGGCCGGCGCGACGAGGAGAAGAGCCGCGCCAAGGAGCGTATCTTTTCTGTGCGGGGCCCGGGCCAAGTGTGGGATCCGCGTAGCCAGCGGCCGGAGCTCTGGTCGCTGTTCAATGGCCGGCTGGCCAAGGGGGAGAGCATGCGTGTCTTCCCGCTCTCCAATTGGACCGAACTTGATATCTGGGAATATATCCGTCTGTGCGCCATTCCGGTGGTGCCGCTTTATTTTGCCAAGCCACGCCCGGTTGTTGACCGCGACGGCATGCTGATGGTGGTCGATGATGACCGCATGGTGTACCGGGACGGCGAGCTGGCGCAGGACCGGCAGGTGCGCTTCCGCACCCTGGGCGACTGGCCGCTGTCGGGCTGCATGGAATCGCCGGCTGATACGCTGGAAGCCGTGATCGAGGAGATGATGACCTCGCGCGTTTCGGAGCGGCAGGGCCGCATGGTCGACAAGGATGAATCCGCGTCGATGGAAAAGAAGAAGCGCGAGGGCTATTTCTGATGAACGCTTTCGACAGCGCGATCACGCCTTTCGAGCGCGCCAGCCAGTTGCGTTACCTTACCTGTGGATCGGTGGATGACGGCAAATCCACCCTCATCGGCCGCCTGCTTTATGACAGCAAGCTGATCATGGACGATCATCTGCTTGCGCTGGAAGCCGACAGCGAGAAGCATGGCACCACCGGCGACGAGATTGATTTTGCCCTGCTGGTTGATGGCCTTGAGGCCGAACGCGAACAGGGCATCACCATCGATGTCGCCTATCGCTTTTTTTCCACGCCGCGCCGTTCGTTCATCGTGGCCGACACCCCCGGCCACAGGCAATATTCGCGCAACATGGCCTCTGGCGCATCCAATTGCGACCTGGCGATCATCTTGATCGATGCCCGCAAGGGTGTGCTCACCCAGACGCTGCGCCACAGCCTGATCTGCCACCTTCTCGGCATCAGGTCGGTGGTGCTGGCGGTCAACAAGATGGATCTGGTCGATTTTGATCGTGCCCGTTTTGACGAGATCGTCGCCGATTATCGCGCCAAGACCGCCCGCAACGCCTTTGAACAGTTCATCGCCATCCCGATGTCTGCTCGTTTTGGCGACAATGTTTCGACCCGCAGCGAGCTTTCACCCTGGTACACGGGGCCGACCCTGGTCGAGTATCTGGAAACCGTGACACCGCCGCTTGCCGCCGGATCGCAGGGCTTCCGCCTGCCGGTGCAATGGATCAACCGGCCCAACCTCGATTTCCGCGGTTACAGCGGCACCGTCGTCTCGGGTGAAGTGGCGGTGGGTGATCATATCGCCGTGCCGCGTTCTGGCCTGACCAGCATGGTCACCGGCCTGATCGGCCCGACCGGCCCGCTGCAACGCGCCGGCGCGGGCGAGGCCATCACCCTCACGCTGGCTGATGACATCGATATTTCGCGCGGGGATGTGCTGGCACTGGCCAAGGACCGGCCGGAAGTGTCGAACCAATTTGCTGCCCATGTGTTCTGGATGGTCAAGGATCCGCTGCTGGTTGGCCGACCCTATCTGATCAAGCTGGGCACCGCGACGCAGATTGCCACCGTCACCGCCATCAGCCACCGCATTGATGTGAACACAGGTGAGCAGGCTCCGGCAAAGAACCTGCAGGTGAACGAGATTGGCTTCTGCAACATCCATCTCGCCCATTCGATCGTATTTGAACCATATGGCGACAATCGCGCTCTGGGTTCGTTCATCATCATCGATCGGTTCAGCAACCAGACGGTTGGTGCCGGCATGGTGGCATACGGCCTGCGCCGTGGCACCAACATCCATGCCCAGCCCGCCGATGTCACCCGCCAGCAGCTGGCGATGATGAAGGGGCAACAGCCGTGCGTGATCTGGCTGACCGGGCTGTCAGGCGCCGGAAAATCCACCATCGCCAATCTGTTGCAACGCAAGCTGATGCTGCTGGGCGCGCACAGCTTCTTGTTGGATGGCGACAATGTCCGCATGGGGCTCAACAAGGATCTCAGCTTCAGCGAGGCGGATCGGGTGGAGAATATCCGCCGTGTCGGCGAAGTCGCCAGGCTGATGACGGATGCCGGGCTGATCGTGATCTGTTCGTTCATTTCGCCATTTCGTCAGGATCGCGCCATGGTGCGCGAGCTGATGCCGGATGGCGAATTCATCGAAGTCTATGTGCAGACACCGCTGGAAATTGCCGAGCAACGCGATGTCAAAGGCCTTTATGCCAAGGCCCGTGCCGGACAGATCAAGAACTTCACCGGGATCGATTCCCCCTATGATGAACCCGAAGCCGCTGAAATCGTGGTGGACACCGCCGTGCTATCGGCCGATGAAGCCGCGGATGCCATCTTGACGGCGATCAAATCCCGGCTGCAGCCGGCCGGCTGAACCCTGAGTGCCAATGGCTGCCCATGAATCTGGACCCGACAATGCTCACTGACCATAGCGTACTCATTCATGTCGGCTATCACAAGACCGCGACGACTTGGATGCAGCGCCGGCTGTTCACGTCGGCGCACGGTTATCACCAGATCATGGATCATGAGGCGATTTTCGCGCATTTTCTGCGTCCGCATCCGTTCGCTTACAACGCCACTGCCGTTGCAGATGCTGTGCAGGCGGCGCTGGCAGCAGTGCCAGGCCATCTCACGCCGGTGATGTCGTCTGAAATTCTGTGCGGCAATCCTTTTTTTGGTGGGCGCGAAACGATGGAGGTGGCGCGGCGACTGCGGGCGGCGGTGCCAAATGCCCGTATCCTGATCACCATCCGCGAACAGATTGGCGCCATTGCTTCGACCTATATGCAATATCTGCAACGCGCCGGTGAGATGTCCCACCAGGCGTTTTTTTCCGAAGATCCGGCGGTGGGCTATACCGGCTTTGCCCACGAGCATTTTCACTATGATCGCTTTGTGGCCATGTATGCCGGGCTGTTCGGGGCCAGCAACGTGCTGGTGTGCAACCAGGAACTGCTGATCCAGGATCATCTTGGCTTTGCCCAGCGCATTGCCGATTTTGCTGGCCGGGCCGGGCCGTTGAATGCCAGCGCGTTGGACGCAGACCGCACCGGGGTCAGCTATCCTGAACATGGTGCCGGGCTGTTGCGCCGGATCAATCATTTCCGCACCGGGCCCGGCGGGCTGACGGCCGTGCCTGATTTCGGCCAGGCTGGAGATCTGATCTATCGGTTGGCGGGGCGCTGCCTGCGGTTCGACAGCGTGAGCAAGCTGCTGGGCGGACGCAAACCGATCACCGATTATGTGCGCCAGCGTTACGCCGGTGTGTTTGCGGCCGGCAACCGCACCCTGCGTGACATGGTTGGCCCCGGCCTGCCGCTGGACCAGTATCAGGGCATTGATTGAGGCGGTTCAGGCTGGCCGCGACCAAAATCCATGATCTTGATCCCCACGACATAGTGCACGATCAAACCGGCTGCCACGCGGCGGAAGATCATGGCACCCGTAAGCGCGATGGCGCCACCGGTCACCCCATAGATCGGCACCAGCCAGACCGAAAGCAGCACCAGCAGAATGATGCTGGCCAGGGCAAAGCTGACGGACCAGCGCTCATGCCCAGACATGATCAGCAGCGATCCCACCGGCCCACCCGAAAGTGCGACCAGATTGCCGATGGCGACGATCTGAAGAGCGGTCGCACCGCCAACAAACTCGGGGCCGAACAGGCCCATGACAAAGTCTGGCCAGATCAGCACGATCGCAAACACTGGCGAAATTGCGACAAGGCTGGCCAGGATTGTCTTGCGCAGCAAGCTGGCGATGCGCTGCTTTTCACCCACCTTCCAGCTGGCAGCAATTTGCGGCCCGATGACGGCATCGAAGGATGAGGTGACCAGCGTCGTGATCAGCAAGGTCTGCGCTGCGACACGCAGGGTGCCAGCGGCGGCGGGTGAGGCAAGGGTGCTGGTGAGCAGCATCGACAGCCAATCGATGGCAAAGCCCGCCACCACCGAAATCATCACGGGCACCCCGGCCGTGAGCATCGGCTGCAGCGGTGGAGACGTTGCCGCCGGCCACGCCCGCACCGCCCGCCAATAGGCGATCCAGCCGGCCACAGCGGTGCACAGCATCGACACCGTGTAGATCAACGCCAGGACCCAGACCGGCGGCAGCGCGGGTGCGGCGGCGAGGGTGCCGAGCATCAGGATCGCCAACCCGGATGTGAGCGGGCCTTCCATCGATTGCGACAGCAGGGGCTTGCCCACGCCGCGCAAGGCGAATGAGCTGAGGCGCATGGCCACAATACCGATCACAGCTGGGGCAACGATGGCCAGCACCCGCGCCGTGCCGGGCGTGTCGAGCGCGCCGGCGATCAGGGGATGCAGCGCCAGCAGCACCAGCGCGGCCAGCACCGATGTTGGCAGCGCCACCTTGGCCGCCACCCGCACCGCGCCCAGGGCCAGATCGCGCCGATCCACGCGGATTTCGCCTGCCATGGTGCGCAGCATGATCGAATCCAGCCCGATCAGGGCGATGAAGCCGATCACCTGCACCGTGGTCTGGCCGATGGCATAAAGGCCCGACCCCAGCGGGCCATAGAGCCGCGCCACCACCCAGCTGACCGCCAGGGCAAGCGCCGCGCCCAAGCCCTTGAGCGCGAACGACCAGATGAGTTGGGATCGCAGCCGCATACGGCGCTGTTAGGCAGGTGCCGGCCCCCTGTCCACCGCGTTGAAATGCGCATTTCATCAAAATTTTGTGAAGCTTCGGGCGGCGGCCTGCAGGGCGAGGCGCTGGGGGTCGGGCTGGCCGGTGATCGCGGCCAGGGCACTGGCAAGAGAGGGGTGGCGGAAACGGAAGCCGCTGGCCAGCGCCGCTGATGGTTGCACCCGCTGGCCGCTCAGCAGCAGTTCGGTGGCAAAGTCGCCCAGCAGCGCGGTGAGCGGGGCGGCGGGCACCGGGATCAGGGTGGGCCGGCGCAGCAACTGGCCCAGGGTGCGGGTGAATTCCGCGTTGGTGACGGGGTGGGGTGCCGTGCCGTTCAGGGGCCCGGAAATCCGTTCATTTGCAATGGCATGGATGATCAGGCGCACCAGATCATCGCGGTGGATCCAGCTCATCCACTGGCGGCCGCTGCCCAGCCGGCCGCCCAGGCCGAATTCGAACGGGGCGAGCAGGCGCGACAGGAGTCCGCCGCTGCGGTCCAGCACCAGGCCGGTGCGCAGCATGATGGTGCGGATGGTGGCGCGGGCGGCGGCGGCTTCCCAATTGCGGCAGACACGGGCCGAAAAGCACGGCCGGCCTGTGGCGGTTTCATCAAGAGAATCATCATCTTGCAGGCCATAAATGCCGATGGCCGAACTGCTGACCAGCACGGCCGGCTTGTGATCCAGCCGGGTGATCAGGGCGACCACGGCGCGGGTGACGGCCAGGCGTGAGCGGATGATGCGGATGCGCTTGGCCCTGGTCCATGGCCGGTCCGAAATCGGCTCGCCGGCCAGGTTGACGATGGCATCAATCCGGCAATCGGCCGCCACCATGGCCAGATTGGTGACCATTTTCACCCGTCCGGTGCCCGAAACCGCGGGTGCGGTGGCGCTGCGGCTGAGGATGGTGACATCATGGCCGGCCGCCACCAAGGCCGCCACCAGTCGCTGCCCGATGAAGCCGGTGCCGCCGGTGATGAGCAGATGCTGGCGGCCGGGCAGGGCGCTTGCCAGCCCGGCGGCGGGTGCATCCACCAGCTGCGGCGCGCGCCGGGCCGCCGCCAGATCGCGCAGGCCCGAACCCACCACGCCCGCCGCCGCGATGGCGCACAGCCAGCCGGCCAGGCCATGGTTGACCGGCGCCAGCGCCGTCGCTTGCCCCACCCCCTGCCACAGCCATGGCAGCAGCAGCGCCAGCAGCGCGCCATAATTGAGGGTGAGCAATGTGTGGGTGATCCGCTCGCTGGCCGGCAGGCTGCGGGTGCGGTCTTCCTCCACGAAATCCCACAGGGTGATGATCAGCTCGCCGGCCAGCAGCAGCAGCAGCGCCGCCGCCCACAGGCCCTGCGGCCGGGTGAAGCCCAACGCCAGAAACAGCAGGGCATAGGCCAGGTTGCGCACCCCGTGCAGCCGCAGTTCGGTGCGCTGGCCGGGGCGCCAGGCCAGGCGCTCGGTGCCTTCATGGTGCCAGATCGTGTCAAAGGCGCCCATGGCCATCTGGGCGAACAACAGGGTCCACAGCGCGTCAGTCATGGCCAGTCTCCGTGTCGTGAAAGCGGCTGAGCTGGTGCATCAGCCCGCCGAGCAGGGGGTGATCGAGGGTGAGGCCGAACAGGAAGCTGCCGTCGCCGCAATCGACATGATCGATGGTCAGCCGCCCCGGTGACAGCAGGGCCGGCAGGCGCCAGCGCCGCGCGCCCAGCTGGATAAAATAATGCGCGCTTGCAAAGCGGATGCCGCCGGCAATGGCACAGACGCTGAGCGCGATGCCGAAACCGCCGCCCAGATATTCCTCCAGGCCTGTGGCGCCGGCAAAGCGCTTGGCGCTGTGGATCACCTGCGGAAAGCCGTGCCGCCGCGCATAAACCCGCGTCCACACCTGGCCGCCGCTGGCGCCGTCTTCCGTCACGGCAACCACGGCCGCGGTGCCGCCGCCCTGATCCAGCGGCAGCGGCGCGCCGATCAGGCGGCAGGCGCGGGCCAACAGCCAGCCGGCCAGGTTCATCCGGCACAACACCACCTCCCCGGCATAGTTGGCGGATTGGCCGGGGCCGAGCCGCTTGCCAAAGCGGGCACGCACGGCGGCCGGCAGGCTGGCCCAGCCGGCAGCGCCGAGCAGGCGGCGAAAGCGTGGATCGGCCAGCACCGGCCCGGACGGGCTGTGGGGGGCCGGGGCCAATCGGGCAGCCATGGCGTTCATCACTGATCCTCCCGTTGTTTATGGTAATTCTGTAGAAAGAGAAATTGAGGGGCAAAAAAAGAGAGCCAAGCCGGCTCAGCCATCATCGGCCGGCTTGTCCCTGGCGCCGCCGGGCAGATAGCGCAGCAGGCCAACCACCTTGGCGCCCAGGCGGATCAACCGCATGATCTGCCCCGGCGGCACGGTGATCATCTGTTGATACCAGCCATCCACCGTGGTGATGAAATCATGCATGCCGTGCAGGCGCTGGCGCACCGCCGGGCTGATCGCCGGATCATCGGCCCCGGCCATGGCGGCGCGGATGGCGGCGACCATCGGATCAATCTCCCGCTCCTTGCGGCCCTGCGCCACCTTGCTGGCCATCTGCCACAAATCGGTTTCGGCGACATAATGGTCGCGCCGGTCGCCCAGCACCGGCACCCGCATCACCAGCTTCCAGTTCAGCAACTCCTTGATGCTGTTGGACACATTGGAGCGCGCCAGGCCCAGCGTGTCGGCAATATCCTCGGCCGTGAGCGGCCGGTCCGACAGCAGCAGCAGCGCCTGGATCTGCGCCACCGACCGGTTGACGCCCCATTGCCCGCCCAGATCGCCCCAGCGCAACACAAAGGCCTCCACCGCCGGCGGCAGGCCGGTGGACGCCGGCGGGCTCGACTCGATGGCAGTATCGTTCGTAATTTCTGTCATGACAGAAATATCTGCCGGAAATTGGTGCGTGTCAAGCGGCCATGTGGCTGGCGGCAGATGGCCTGCCCGAGGCAGCCGCGACCCGTGAGGGACCGAAATCTCCAAATGGCACCCGTCATGCTGAAACAAGTTCAGCATGACGGGTGCTTGTGGATTCGAGGATTCCGCGGGGCTCTTGCGCGCCTCAGCGCTGTGGCGGCCGTGCCTGCAACCAGCTGTGCACACGCTCCGCCAGCGCCAGGCGCGCATCGGACCAGCTGTGATCGGTGGCCTGATGGCCTTCGCTCACCTGCCCGCCGGCGCCGCTTCAGCCCGGGCCGCTGAGGCCCAGCGCATCAAGCCACGGGCTGCCAAACACATGGGCTGCGCCGGCATCAAGCAGGCCGGCGCGCACGGCAAGCCATTCATCCAGCGCCGGGCCATAGGCGGTGCGCAGGCTGGCGGCGGTCATCTGGTTGAGTTTGCCCCAATGTTCGGCATGGTCAATGCCGGCGGCGCGCACATCCTGCACCACACGGGCCATCACGGCGCGGGTGGCTGGCATGTCCACCCCGTCAACATCGATGATGGCGGTGCGGGCAAAGCGGGTGAAGCCGATCAACGCCGGCGAGGCGGCGGCATAGCGCACGGCAAAGGCCACCGGGGCCGGCCCGACGGCCGCATGCGCGGCATGGCAGATGGCCAGCACGGCGTTGACCTGCGCCACCGGCACGGCGATGGCCGCCCCGGCCTGGCCGGCGCGCGGCGTGGTGAAATTGAATGTCTGCCCCCAACTGGTCAGCTGGCTGCCATCGATGGGCTTCAGTTCGGCGGCCAGCACGGCCTTGGTGATGGCCGATATGGTGCCGGGGGCCGCAGCCATGATGTTGGCCACCACCACCGCCAGATTGAAGCCCGGCCCGCGTTTGGGCTTGATGCTGTAATCCAGCACATGCGTGTCTTGCCAGGGGCGCTCATAGCCGGCGGTGATCACGCAGTGGCCGGGATCAATATGTTCGGCCACCACCGCCTGCAGGAAATAGGGCCGGCGGGCTGCGCCGCCTGCGGCCGCGGCGCCCGGCAGATTGGCGGCAACCAGATCACCGCCGGCCAGTGCGCTGCGCAGCTGCGGGGTGAGCGCCACGCGCTGCCGGTGCATTTCCATCAGGAAGCGCGGGCGGCTTTCCAGCACGACGGCATGGATGATGCCCAGCGCGCCCACCGCAACCAGCGCGGCCGCAAACAGCCTGTCATCGCGCACAAGGGTTGCGCCCAGCGCCGCTGCGATGCGGCCATCGGTGACCGGATTGCCGGCCGGTTCGATCCACAGATTGCGATCCGGCCCCGTGATCAGCTGGATGGCGCGCACCTGGCTTTCGATGCCGGGATGATCAATGGCCGAACCATGGGTGCCGCAACTCATCGCGCCCGCAATGGTCTGGCCGTTGGACGCGCCGGTGGTGGCCAGTGAACGGCCCTGCGGTTCCAGCCATTGGTTGATTTCGGCCACGCTGGTGCCGGCCTGGCACAGCATCAGCCCGTCGCGGTCGCCCTGAAAGCCGGGGGCCACATGGCTGGGCGGCACGGCAAAATGCAGATTGGCATTGCCGGTCATCAACGGCCATCCGCCGGGGATGGCGGCCGCGGCGGAAAAGGCCCAGGCTGCGCCTTGCGCGCGCAGCCGCTGGCGTTCGGTGATCGCGCGGCCGATCAGTTGTTGCACCGCCTCACCGCAGGCGCGCATCTCGTCGAGCGTGAGGGCGTTGCTGCGGTGCAACTCCATCAAGGCCGCAATCGGCACATTGCGCTGGGTATAGTGGAAATTGTGCCAGCGGCGCTCGGGAACTTCGACGATCATTGCCATCGGCAGGCTCCTTCACGGCTGGATTGTGCCGCCGCCACCGGGCAGCTTGGAACAGCGATATTCCACCTCGGCCGGCTGCCAGAAGCCCAGGGTGACAACGGTGGCCAGTGCCTGCCAGAAGGAGGTGCGCACCCGGATTTCGGACATGACATTGGTCTGCCCGCAGCGTGTGGCCGCCTTGGGATCCTCGATCGCGCCCCAGGCCAGGGCGTTGCTGCGGGATTTGTGGGTGAACTGATCCTGATGATTGGGCACCGGCACGGTCAACCGGTGCTGCGCGCAGCCGGAAAGCAACAGGCAGGCCAGCAGCGCGGCCGGCAGCAATGATGGCAGGCGACTCATCCCAGTCTCTCCCCGGCTGACCTTGAAAGCGTGGCAGCCCGCAAGGCCGCTGCCCAGCGAAAAGAGTGTGAATGCCCGGATGTGGCAATCATCCTGGCCGTGTTCCCGTGTTGGCGACCCCTTGCAGTTTTGCCCGGTTCCCAGCGGGCATACGCCAAATGCGGTATGGACCGTGGCCGAAGTTGATGCTGCGATGCAGCACGCACGCGGTGCGTTTCGCGGGCAAGTGCCAGCCAAGCCCTTGAAATTAAATATATCATAAAACTGGCATGAATCATGCGCTATTGGGTGCAAGGAGGTATTGTCCAGGCTGTTGCCATTGCGTGCGGATCAGGATTTCCAACTAGGGACTGTCATGAAACCTTTTCGATTCTTCCTTCTGGATTCGATGGGCCGGATTGATCGCGGCCTTGAACGGGAATGCCTGAACGACGCCGAGGCGCTGAGCTTTGCCAGGGAGCAGACCGACGCAGCCAGCGTTGAGGTGTGGCAGGCGCAACGGTTGATCGCCCGTGTGCAACCGCGCAAGGCGGGCTGAGCCTGGTTCAAACCGGCGGCAGCGCCCAGTCGATGGGGGGCTGGCCTTGCGCTTCCAGCCATTGGTTGGTGCGGCTGAAGTGGCGGCAGCCGAAGAAACCGGCATGGGCTGACAAGGGCGACGGGTGGGGGGCCTTGAGCACCAGGTGGCGCGTGCCGTCCACAAAGCCGGCCTTCTTCTGGGCGTGGCTGCCCCACAGCAGGAAGGCGCACGGGGTTTCGCGCGCGGCGACCAGCGCGATCACCGCATCGGTGAAGCCTTCCCAGCCGCGGCCCTTGTGGCTGGCGGCAAGGCCCTGTTCGACCGTGAGGACATTGTTGAGCAGCAGCACGCCCTGCCGCGCCCAATGTTCCAGAAAGCCGTGCCGGGCCGGCGGGATGCCGAGATCGGCGTGCAGTTCCTTGTAGATGTTGACCAGGCTGGGCGGCACCCGCACGCCGGGACGGACGGAAAAGGCCAGCCCATGCGCCTGACCGGGGCCGTGATACGGATCCTGCCCCAGGATCACCACGCGCACTGCATCCAGCGGGGTGAGATCAAGTGCGCGGAACCACGCGCTGCCGGCGGGGAAAATGGCTTTGCCGGCCTGTTTTTCGGCGCGCAGAAAGGTCTTGAGCGCCGCCATTTCGGCCGAGGCGAACTGGCCGGCCAGGGGTTCGCGCCAGCTTTCGTGCAGGTTGATTGCGTCGGCCATGCAATCAGGCGCCCAGCCGTCCCCCGGCGCGACCCTTGCCCACCCCCATGCGGACCAGCAGATTGTCGCGATCCAGCACCAGATGCTTGAGCAGGCCCAGGATGTGCAGGGCCAGCAGCGCCAGCATGGCCCAGCCCAGCAGTTCGTGCACTTCGCCGGCGGCTTCAGCGACGGATTTGGTCACCCCGAATTTGGGCACATCAAAGGCACCGAAATAGCTGAGTGCCCGGTTGTTGCGATCGGCCATCACCCAGCCCGAAAACGGGATGGCCAGCATGGCGGCATAAAAGGCCCCGTGCGCCAGCTTGGCCAGCAAGCGTTCGCCGCTGGTGAAATAATGCGGGAAGGCCGGCGGCGGATTGGCGACGCGCCAGCCAAGGCGGATCAGGGTGAGCGCGATGATGGTGAGGCCAAAGCTTTTGTGCAGGCCCATCACCAGGCTGCGCTGGCCGGCATCATTGGGCACGAAATCATGCAGGAAGCCGCCGGCCAGATTGCCGATGATCATCACCGCCATCAACCAGTGCAGGATGATGGCGCCCTTGCTGTATCGGCTCATGATCGTGATCCCTTCGCGCCTGATACGATACGCTAGGCGTGAATCACCCGCCGGTCGATACGGGCTTCACCCCTCCTGGCAAGATCAGAAGCTGAGGCGCGCGCCCACCCAGAAGGTGCGCGGCAGGGCACGTTCCACCACGCCGGTGCCAGACAATGCCGCCGGCACCTCGGCATCGAACAGATTTTCCGCGCGGGCTTCCAGCGACACGCCCGGCACCACCGGCACCAGCAGCAGCGCATCGACCATGGTGGCCGCCCCCAGGCTGCGACTGTTCTGATCATCCTCGAACTGGCTGGCGATGTGGCGCAGCGTGGCCGATGCGGTGAACAGGCGGCCGCTGTAATCGATGGTGCCGGAGAATTGATCGCGCGGGGTTTGCGCCGGGGCCAGGCCATTCAGCCCGGCCGCGGCGCCGCTGGCGCGGATGCTGGGATCAACATGGCTCCAGCTGGCCGACAGGCCGAAGGCACCGCGCCGGATGCGGCCATCGATTTCCCAGCCCCACACCTCAAGCGCATCGAGATTCTGGCGCTGGCGATAGAAACCGCCGGCCGCCACAAAGCCGACACCGGCAAAACTGCCCGGCCCGCTGGCCAGCGTGACGTTGGCGATGGTATCGTCCATGCGGTTCCAGAAACCGGTGACGCCGATTTCAATGCCCTTGGCGGGCTTGAGCGTGAAGCCGGCGTCCACCCCGGTCACCCGTTCGGGATTGAGCAGTGCGTTGGCGGCGGTGGCATCGGGGCCGACACGGAACGGGCGATACAGCTCGTTCAGCGTGGGCAGCCGCCAACCGCGATAGGCGGCGCTGCGCAGGGTGATCCAGCTGGCGGCCTTGATGGCCAGGCCGGCGCGGCCGGTGAACTCCTGCCCTGAACGATCAGCAAAGCGCAGCGTGGTGAACGGCGCGCCGGTGGCGATGGTGGTTTCCAGCAGGCGGCCATCGCGGATCGACCACCAGTCCACGCGGGCGGACAGGCTGGCGGTGACGATGCCGGCCTCCACACTGGCATCGGCGAACAGGCCGCTGTTGCTGGTGGCGCCGCCGGCCTCACGCTGGCGGGTGGGGGCCGCATTGACATAGGTGAACAGCTCGTTGGTGGCGCCCTGCAACTGGCGGGTGTCGGCGCCCAGCCGCAGCGTGATCGCCTCCCCCACCGGCGGCGCCACTTCCAGCCGGCCGCCCCAGCCGGTGGCCGGGGTGTTATACTGGGACAGGCTCTGCGTGACCGCCGTGCGGGTGGCGTTCACGGCGGCAAAATCGGAGGTGAAGTTGCGGTTCTGCACATAGGCCAGCGCCTGCCAGCCCCAGGTGCCGCGGCCCACCAGACGCAGGGCGGCGTCCACGCCATTGGACGTGTTGCGCGAAAATGCAGTGCCGCGTTCGCGGCTGTCGGTGAAGGCGGTGGCGGTCACCTGGGCTTCGGTGTCGGGCGCGATGGTGATCACGGCGCGCAGATTGGCGCTGGCCTGTTCATAGGGCGCCGGCCGATCCACCGGGCCACGGTTGCGCGCCACGATGGGCACGAAGCCAGCGCCCCGGCCATAGGCGCCAGAGACCACGCCAAAGCCGCCATCACGCTTCAGCGCCAGCGACCCTTGCGCATCCAGGCTTTCACGGCTGCCATACGCGATGCTGCCGAGGACGGGCGACAGGGTGGCGGGACCGGCGCTTTCCAGCTCGATGGTGCCGGCCAGCGCACCGGGGCCCCAATAGCCGGAACCGCCACCGCGCGTGACGCGGATGCGATCCAGCCGCCCCGTGGCATAAGCCGGAAACGCCACCCAGCCGCCAAAGGGATCGGCCTGCGGCACGCCATCCAGCAGCAGCAGCGCGCGGCTTGAGGCATTGCCGCCCAGGCCGCGCAGGGTGATGCCCTGCGATGTGGCATTGGCGGACCGGCTGTCTGACCGGCGGAATTGCTGTTGCCCGGCGATATCGGCCAGCACGGATTCCAGCCGGTTTGATCCGGTGTTGAGGATGCGATCCCGATCGATCACCACCAGCGACAGCGCGGCATCGCCGGGCAGATCCTTCAGCCCCTTGCCGGTGACCGTGATCAGCGCGTCTTCGGCATCAGCGGCCATGACCGGGGCGGCGCTGGTGAGCGCAAGGATGAGCAGGGTGCGGATCATGGCCGCGTGTGTTGCCCAATGCCGGGGCCGGCGCAAGCTTGCGGCAAAATTTGTCGCACATGGCGTCTTGGCGGCGCAACACACCGGCCCTACATTGCGGGCAACATCAGCAGGAGAAACATGATGGCCAATCCATGGCAGCACAGCCGCACCAGCAGCGCCGACGATATTGATTTCGAGATCAAGGGCCAGGAACTGCAGTTCGTGGAGATCGAGCTTGATCCCGGCGAAAGCGCCGTGGCCGAAGCCGGCGCGATGGTGTGGAAGGATGCCGCCGTGGGCATGACCACGGTGTTCGGCGATGGCTCGGCCGAGCAGAGCGGCTTCATGGGCAAGCTGCTGGGCGCCGGCAAGCGGCTGGTGACGGGGGAAAGCCTGTTCACCACCGTGTTCACCCACAACGGCGGCGGCAAGGCGCGGGTGGCCTTTGCCAGCCCCACGCCAGGCGCCATCCTGCCGATCAAGCTGGACAGCGTGGGCGGCACCTTGATCTGCCAGAAGGATTCGTTCCTGGCCGCCGCGCGCGGGGTTTCCATCGGCATCGAGTTCCAGCGCAAGATCATGACCGGGCTGTTCGGCGGCGAAGGCTTCATCATGCAACGGCTGGATGGTGACGGCTGGGTGTTCGTGCAGATGGGCGGCACGGTGGTGGAGCGCACGCTGGCCCCCGGTGAGCAATTGCATGTCGATACCGGCTGTCTGGCGGCCTACACGCCGTCGGTGGATTTTGATCTGGTGGCGGCCGGCGGGGTGAAATCGATGATCTTCGGCGGTGAAGGCGCGTTTTTTGCCCGCCTCACCGGGCCGGGCAAGGTGTGGATTCAGTCGCTGCCGTTCAGCCGGCTGGCCGGCCGCATGATGCAGGCCGCCGGCGGCCGTGGCCAGAATCGCGGCGAAGGCAGCGTGCTGGGCGAGTTGGGCGACCTCATCGGCGGCAATCGCTGACAGGAATGGCGCTGACAGGATTGGCGCTGATCAGATCCGCACGGCCCCC
>CAZHTW010000012.1:16295-39369 GCA_964535865.1 uncultured Sandarakinorhabdus sp.
CGCTGACAGGAATGGCGCTGACAGGATTGGCGCTGATCAGATCCGCACGGCCCCCAGCTGCGTGACCCAGCGATCAAGGCAGGCGCGCAGCTGGCGGTCGCGGACATAGACGATCTCCTCGTCCGGCAGCCGCTCGACGATTTCGAAGCGGAATGAATCGGCACCATGTGCCTTCCACGCGGCTTGCAAGCTGCGATGGGTGCTGCTGCCTTGGCGCAGGGTGAACCAGATGCGGTTCTGAATGGTGGCCAGATCGGGCGCTGCGCCCACCCACACTTCGGCGGAGGCCGCACAGTGGATGGCATAGACACCGGCTTGCGCTTTGCGTTCCTTCCAGGCGGCCACGGCCGCCTTGCGGGTGTCAGCGTCCACGGCGAGTCTCCTTCACGTATTTTGCCCGGATGAATTGACAGATAATTTAATCCGGATAAAATAATGTCATGTCACATGATCTGTCAACCGCCTGCACCGCCTTTGCCGGCACCACCCTGTTCGCCCGTGGGGCGCTGATCGATGTGGCGCTGGCCATCAAGGCGGCGGGCGATGCGGTGTCCATCCTGCTGTTTGATGATGCCAGCGGGCGGGTGATCGACCTTGATCTGCGCGGCAGCACCGCCGACATCGCACTGCGGCTTGGCGCGGGGCCCGATCCGGCGCGCGCGCGCGGCCGGCCGAAACTGGGCGTGGTCGCGCGCGAAGTCACGCTGTTGCCCCGGCACTGGGAATGGCTGGGGCAACAGCCGGGCGGCGTCTCGCAGGCGCTGCGCCGGCTGATCGATGCCGCCCGCAAGGCCGATGCCGGCGCCACGGCGGCCATGGCCGACCGCGAGCGGGCCTATCGTTTCCTCAACGCGCTGGCCGGCGATCTGCCCGGCTATGAGGAGGTGATCCGGGCGCTTTTTGCCGGCGATGGCGCGGGCTTTGTCCGCCGCATGGCCGATTGGCCTGCTGACGTGCGCGCCTATGCCCTGCACCTCGCCGGCCTCGACGCTGCAATCATGTGACCAGCCCGCGCAAGCAGCGTTGGGCCGCCTTTCCCGATCAGCATTTCGATGTGCAGGCGATGTTTGCCGTGGGTGATCATGGGGAGATGACCTGGCTGTGGGCCGCCACCCACGCCGGCGATCTGCCCGGCTTTCCCGGCACCGGTGCCACCAGCCGCATGTCGGGCGCCACGGTCTCTGGTTTCGATGGCGACGACAGGCTGACCGGCCAATGGCAGATCAGCGTTCGGCTTGGTGTGTTTCAGCCGTTGATGGCGGCCCGTTGACGCCGCCCGGTCGCCGGACCAAGAAGGGCGGCGATGGCCAAGCTCTATTTCTATTATGCCTCGATGAATGCCGGCAAATCGACGGTGTTGCTGCAATCCAGCTTCAACTATCGCGAACGCGGCATGCACACATTGCTGTTCACCGCTGGGCTGGACGACAGGGCCGGGGTGGGCACCATCGCCTCGCGCATCGGGCTGGCCGCGCCGGCGCAGCTGTTCGAACCGGGGCTGGATCTGTTTGGCGTGATTGCCGCGGCCCACGCCAGCCAGACCGTGCATTGCGTGCTGGTGGATGAAGCCCAGTTCCTCACCCGCGACCAGGTGTGGCAGCTGGCGCGGGTGGCCGATGATCTGCGGATTCCGGTGCTGTGCTATGGGCTGCGCACCGATTTCCTGGGCGCGCTGTTCGAAGGCAGCCAATGGCTGCTGGCGATTGCCGATGTGCTGGCCGAAATGAAGGCGGTGTGCAGCTGCGGCGCCAAGGCCACGATGAATTTGCGCATTGACGCCGCTGGCCGCGCCGTGACCTCTGGCCAGCAGACCGAAATTGGTGGCAATGATCGATATGTCGCCCTGTGCCGCCGGCATTTCACCGCCGCGCTGCAGGGCCAGCATCAACCGTGAAGGGGACGGGACATGACCAAGATTTACGAATATAGCGCCAAGACCATCGATGGCCGCGAGATTTCGATGCAGGATTTCGAAGGCAAGGTGCTGCTGATCGTCAACACCGCCTCCAAATGCGGCTTCACCCCGCAATATGACGGGCTGGAGAAGCTGCACAAGAAATATGGCCCCAAGGGCTTTGCCGTGCTGGGCTTTCCCTGCAACCAGTTCGGCGCGCAGGAACCGGGCAATGCGGAGGAAATCGCCAATTTCTGCAAGCTCACCTATGATGTGGATTTCCCGCTGTTCGCCAAGGTGGACGTGAACGGGGACAAGGCGCATCCGCTGTTCCAGATGCTGAAAAAGGCCGCGCCCGGCCTGTTGGGCAGCGAGAATATCAAGTGGAACTTCACCAAATTCCTCGTCGACAAGCATGGCGAGGTGCAGGAACGCTTTGCGCCGGCGACCAAGCCCGAGGCGCTGGGCAGCCAGATCGAGAAACTGCTGGCAAAAGCCTGAGACGGAGGCCAGATCCGCCATGGCTGCTGCCCCCAATGATCTTGCCAACTGGTGGATGCCGTTCACCGACAACCGCTATTTCAAGGCGCACCCGCGCCTCATGGTGGCGGCGCAGGACATGCACTATACCAGCGCCGACGGGCGCCGCATCCTGGATGGCACCGCCGGCCTGTGGTGCGTGAATGCCGGCCATGGCCGCGAAGCCATTGTGCGCGCCATTCAGCAACAGGCTGCCACGCTGGATTTCGCCCCCACCTTCCAGCTGGGCCATCCGCTGGCGTTTCAGCTGGCGGCGCGGGTGGCCGGGATCATGCCCGAAGGGCTGGACCGGGTGTTCTTCACCAACAGCGGTTCCGAAAGTGTCGACACCGCGCTGAAGATCGCGCTCGCCTATTGGCGGGCCAAGGGCCAGGGCCAGCGCACACGGCTGATCGGGCGGGAGCGCGGCTATCACGGGGTGGGCTTTGGCGGCATTTCGGTGGGCGGCATCGTCACCAACCGCAGAGCCTTTGGCCCAGGCCTGCCCGGCACCGATCATCTGCCGCACACCCATGATCCGGCGCGCAACGCCTTCAGCAAGGGCCAACCCGCCCATGGCGCCGATCTGGCTGACCGGCTGGAAGCCATCATCGCGCTGCACGGGGCCGATACGATTGCCGCGGTGATCGTGGAGCCGCTGGCCGGATCGACCGGCGTGCTGGTGCCGCCGCTGGGCTATCTGGAACGGCTGCGCGCCATCACGGCAGCGCACGGCATATTGCTGATCTTTGACGAGGTGATTTCGGGCTTTGGTCGGCTGGGCGCCGCAACGGCCGCGGAGCGCTTTGGCGTGACGCCCGATATCATCTGCCTGGCCAAGGGCCTCACCAACGCCGCCGTGCCGATGGGGGCGGTGGCCGCCAGCCGGCATGTCCATGATGCCATCGTCGATGCGCCGGGCGACACCCCCGGCATCGAATTGTTCCACGGCTATACCTATTCCGCCCATGCCCTGGCCTGTGCCGCCGGCATTGCCGCGATTGATCTTTATGCCTCCGAAGCCCTGTTCGAACGGGCCCGTGCGCTGGAAGGCCATTGGGAGACGGCGCTGCACGCCCTCAAGGGTCTGCCCCACGTGATCGACATCCGCAATTTCGGCCTGGTGGCCGGCATCGAACTGGCGCCCCGCGCCGGGGCGCCGGGCGCGCGCGCCATGGAATTGTTCCGTGCCATGTTCGATGCCGGGCTGTTGATCCGGGTGACGGGCGACATCATCGCGCTGTCGCCGCCGTTGATCATCACGGCCGATCAGATCGACGAGATGGTCGCGCAGCTGGCCGCGGGCCTGCGGCAATTGGCTTGACCGTGGCGGCGGCCGTGAGAAAGGGTACGCCCATGCCGCTGCGCCGCCTGCCTCGCCTGATCTGCCTGATGCTGCCGCTGGCGGCGGTGCTGTCGGCCTGTTCGCCGGCAGTGGATGCCGGCGGGCCGCCGATTTCGGCGCAGGATGCCGCTTGGCTCAACCGCCTGACCTGGGGCGCCAGCCTGGCCGATCTGCCCGAATGGCGGCGGCTGGGCCGCCAGGGCTGGATCGCGGCGCAATTGACCGCGCCGCCCGATCAGGTGCGGCTGCCGGCCGCCGTGCAACCGCTGTATGACAGGCTGGGCGATCCGGCCGAAGGCGGCAATGCCGCCATGGTGCGCCTGACGGAGCTGCGCCGCCTGTCGCGCCAGCGCAAGCCTGGCGATGATGGCGAAGCCGGCAGGGCCAAATTCCACGCCGCCAATGGCGAGGCGCGGGACTGGTTCCAGCGCGCGGTGGAACGCAGCGTGGTGCGTGACCTTTATTCGCGCGACCAGCTGCGCGAGCAATTGACCTGGTTCTGGTTCAACCATTTCAACATCCGCTTTGTCGGCACCGGCTATGGCCCGCTGGCCAATGATTATCTCGAACGCACCATCCGGCCGCGGGCGCTGGGGCGTTTCTGTGATCTGGTCCATGCCACCCAGCGTCACCCGGCCATGCTGCTCTATCTGAACAATGCCGAAAGCCGCGGCGGCCGCATCAATGAAAATTACGCCCGCGAACTGCTGGAACTGCACACCATGGGGGTGGGCAGCGGCTATAGCCAGACCGATGTGCAGGAACTGGCCCGCGTGCTGACCGGGTTGACGGTGGATCTGGAGCACTGGCCCGCCCCGGCGGCGAGCGAGGGCGGCTGGCGCGATGGGCTGGCGCTGTTTGATCCGGCCCGCCACGACGCCGGGCCCAAGCGCGTGCTGGGCACCATCATCACCCGGCCGGGCATGGCCGGCATCGAACAGGCCACCGAACTGGCCTGCCGGCAACCGGCAACGGCGCGGCGCACATCCTATCGCCTGGCGCAATATCTGCTCGCCGATGCGCCGCCCGAGGCGGTGGTGGACGCGATGGCCGCCGAATTCACCCGCAGCGATGGCGATATCGCGGCCGTGCTGCGCGTGCTGTTTGCGCGGCCGGAATTCGCGGCGTCACTGGGCAAGCTCTACAAGGATCCCAATCATTATGTGCTGTCGGCGGTGCGGCTGATGGCGGGCAATGATCCGATCGGCGACCCGGCAGCGCTGGTCGTGGATCTGCGCCACATGGGCCAGCCGCGCATGGAACGGGTGACGCCCGATGGCTGGCCGCTGGAGGCCGCCAACTGGAATGCATCGGGCCAATTGGACGATCGGTTCAGGCTGGCCACCAACCTGGGCCAGGGCGCCAGCCGTGTCCGCAAGCTGGACCTGCGCCAACTGCTCGAGCTGGCGAAGGCCAGGCTGCTGGTGACGGATCTGGCCGAGGTGCGCACCAAAAGCGGCATCTATGGCAATCTGGCGCCGGCCACCCAGGCGGTGCTGGCCAAGGCCGGCAGCACGCGCGAGGCCAATATGCTGTTCCTGTCCTCACCGGAGTTCATGCGGCGATGAGCATCGTGGATGATCCCCCGCGCCTGAACCGCCGGCTGTTGCTGGCGGGCGTGCCGGGCCTGTTTGCGGCGCGCGGCTGGGCGATGCCGGCGGGCAAGCCCCGCCTGCTCGTGCTGTTCCTGCGCGGCGGCTATGACAGCGCCAGCCTGCTGGTGCCGCACAGGAATGATTTCTATCGCCGCAGCCGTCCGGGGATCGCGGTGCCGGCCGAACGCCAGCTGGCGCTGTCGGATGGCTGGGCGCTCAACACGGCGGCCCAGCCGCTGAAACCGCTGTGGGATCGGCGGCAGCTGGCCTTCATTCCCTTCGCCGGCAGCCCCGATCTGTCGCGCAGCCATTTTGAAACCCAGGACATCATCGAATATGGCCATGCCGGCCGCAACCGGGCCGAAACCAGCGGCTTCATGAACCGGCTGGCCAGCGAAATCGGCGCACGCGGCCAGGCCATGGCCTTCACCCAAAGCCTGCCCATCGCCATGCGCGGGCCGCTGGTGGTGCCCAATGTCGATCTGTCGCGGCGATCGGCGCTGTCGGCCAGCCGCCAATCGGCCATTGCCGCCATGTATGCCGGTGATGGCCAATTGGGCGATCAGGTGAAGGCCGGGCTGGATGCCGGCGCTGCGGTGTCGGCCGCGCTGGAACGGGAAATGCGGCTGTCGGGCCGCAACGCCGCGGGCGCCGCCGCCTTTGAAGCCAATGCCGAACGCATGGGCGTGCTGATGCGCGACAAGGTGGCGTTGGCCTTTGCCGATATCGGCGGCTGGGATACGCATGTTGGCCAGGCTGGCGGGCTGGATTACCGCCTGTCCCTGCTGGCCCGCGGCCTTTCCGGTCTGGCGGGGGGCCTTGGGCCGGTGTGGCGCGACACGGCCGTTCTGGTGATTTCCGAATTTGGCCGCACCTTCCGCCAGAATGGTTCGGGCGGCACCGATCATGGCCATGGCACCAGCTTCCTGCTGCTCGGTGGCGCGGTGGCCGGCGGGCGCATCGCCGGGCGTCAACTGGCGGTGAACCAGGCGATGCTGCACCAGAACCGCGATTTTCCGGTGCTCAACGATGTGCGCGATGTCGCCGGCGGCCTGTTTGGCCGGCTGTATGGCCTGAAACCCGCAGCGGTGCAGCGCATCTTTCCGGCGTCGCGGCCGCTCGACCTCGCCCTCGTCTGACCGCTGGCCATACAGCACCGGTTCAGGCAGATTGAGCATTACAGCGATGTAATCTTTTTCGGACCGCGGCCTTGGCAAACAGGGGAAGCCCCCCTAAATGCCCGGTGCCGCAGCATTGCGACAGGAGTAGCATGGCCGCCAAGGACCTTTCGCAGATGGATCTGAACCGGCTGGTGTGGCGCTGGTTGAAGGATATCGTCTGGCCGGAGAAAAATTATTTCTGGCTGGCGATCGTCTATGGCCTGGGCATTGCGCTGTTGGGCCTGGCCGTGCCGATTTCGGTGCAGCTGCTGATCAACAGCATTGCCAACACGGCGTTGCCGGTGCCGTTGTTCACCCTGTCGGCCATCCTGTTCGTGTTGCTGGCGATTTCGGGTCTGTTGTCGGTGCTGCGCATCCATCTGATGGAGCTTTATCGCCGCCGCTTCATGGCGCGGCTGGTGGCCGATCTCACCATCCGGGTGATCAATGCCGCCGATCCCTTCTTTCAGGACACGCGGCGCTTCGATCTGTTCAACCGTTATTTCGAGCTGGTGAACATGCAAAAGGCGGTGCCGTCGCTGTTGATCGGCGGGTTCACCATCATTCTTGGCATGATTGTCGGCTTTGTTGTCACCAGTTTCTATCACCCGTTTTTCCTGGCCTTCAACCTGGTGCTGATCGCGCTGTTGTGGGCGGTGTGGGCGATCTGGTCGAAGGGGGCGATGAAAACCTCCATCAATCTGTCCCACGAGAAATACAATGCGGCGCATTTTCTGGAAACCATTGGCGCATCCAACGGCTTTTACAAATCCGCACGGCACATCGATTATGCGCTTGATGGTGCGGAGCGGGTGACCGCCAATTATGTGAAGGCGCATGCGGCGCATTTCGCCTATCAATTCCCGCAGACCATTGCCTTTTACATGCTCTATGCCCTGGCCAGTGCCGGCCTGCTGGCGCTGGGTGGCTGGCTGGTGATCCAGGAACAATTGTCGATCGGGCAATTGGTGGCGGCCGAACTCATCTTGTCGGGCGTGTTCGCCGGCATGAACAGTCTCTATTCCTATCTGGATGATTTCTATGATGCGGTGGCCTCGGTGGAGGAATTGTCGCTGCTCTATGGGCTGATCCAGGAACCGGCGGTGCCGGCCGGGGTGGTGCCACCGCGCACCGGCGCGCTCAGCTTCAACCGGGTGCGCGTGGCCCTGCTGGTGGGGGAGGCGGAGCTCAATCTGGATATTCCCGAATCCAGCCGGCTGGTGTGTCAGGGCGTGCCGGGCATGGAGCGCGCCTTTGCCGATCTGATGAAGCGCCTGTATCGGCCGACGGCCGGCATGGTCACCATCGGCGGGGTCGATCTGGCGGTGATGGACCCGCTGGCCCTGCGCAGCCAGGTGATGGTGCTCGATCGCGCCGCCATCGTCGAATCCACCATCAGCGATTATCTCACCCTGGCCAATCCGGCCCGCAATGCCGCCGATCATCTGGAGGCACTGCGGCTGGTGGGGCTGGATGACCGGGTGGCGCTGCTGCCCGAAGGCTTGCAGACCAAGCTGTCTTCCACCGGGGCGCCATTCACCGTGGCCAAGATGATGCAACTGAAACTGGCCGCCGCCATCCTGTCGGAACCGCGCATCCTGGTCATGTCGCCGATGTTCGATACAGTGCCAGTGGCCCGGCTCGTCGCCGTGTTTGCCCGGTTGCGCGAAAGCGCCACCACCATCCTCTATTTCAGCAACCGGCCGGAAGCCGTGGCCCTGGATGGCTGGCTGTGGCTGGGCCTGAAGGATCAGGTCGTCACGAGTGACCGGGTGCAGTTTGATGCCCTGCGCGGCGTGGCCGGCCCGGAGGCGCGTGATGGCGAATAATCCACTGGCCGGGCACGCGGCCGCGTTCAAGACCTTGGCCAGCCTGCAGCCGCCGCGCGTGATGCGCGTGGTGGCGCGCATCGTGGTGATCGGCATCCTATCGGTGCTGTTGTTCGTCACGCTGGTGCCGTGGGTGCAAACCGCGCAGGGCACCGGCAGCGTGATCGCCTTTGATCCGCGCGACCGGCAACAGAATATCACTGCGCTGGTGCCGGGCCGGCTGGACCGCTGGTATGTCACCGATGGCGCGCGCGTGGCGGCCGGTGAACCGATTGCGCGGGTGATCGATCTTGATCCCGATTATCTGCAGCGTCTGGGGGCCGAACGCGCCCAGAAGGTGGCGGAAATCGATGCCACCGCCGCCGCCATGGCCACGGCCCAGCGCGATGTGAAGCGCATGACCACCCTGTATGGCGAAGGTCTGGTGTCGCGCCGCGACATGGAACTGGCGCAGATCAAGGTGGCCGAATTCCGCGCCAAGATCGCCTCGTCCATGGCCGAGATCAACAAGATCGACGTGAATTTGCGCCGCCAGTCCGAACAGATGATCCGCGCGCCGCGCGCCGGGCGCATCATGCGGGTGTCCAGCATCGATACCGCCACCATCGTCAAGCAGGGCGATGTGCTTGCCACCTTCGTGCCCGAACAATCGCGCCGGGTGGTGGAGCTTTATGTCGATGGCCGCGATGTGCCGTTGATCCATGTCGGCCGGCGGGTGCGGCTGGAATTCGAAGGCTGGCCGGCCATCCAGTTTTCCGGCTGGCCGTCGATTGCCAAGGGCTATTTCGATGGCCAGGTGGCAGCGCTTGATCTCAACGCCTCGCCCAATGGCCTGTTCCGCGTGCTGGTGAATGAAAGCCCGGATCGCGATCCCTGGCCGGATGAACGCTCGGTGCGGCTGGGGGCCAAGGTGCGCGGCTGGGTGCAGATGAACACCGTGCCGATCTGGTTTGAACTGTGGCGGCTGCTCAATGATTTCCCGTTGCAGTTCACCCGTCCCGGCGCCAGCGCCGCCGAAAACGGCCAGATGAAGGCCGATGCCAAGGCCGATGATGCCAAGGCGAAATAATCCCGCCCGGCTGTTGGCCGGTCTGGCGTTGCTGCTGGCTGCACCGGTTGCAGCCCAGTCCGCGCGCGCCACGCTGGAAGCCGATGCGCGCACCGCAGCGCAGCCGCTGCCGGCCGCCACCAGCCCGCTGGAGCTGAGCGAGGTGCTGGCGGCCAGCCGCTTCCACGCGCCCCAGGTGCTGGAGGCGCTGGCACGGGTGCGCGGCGCCGAAGGGCGGCTGCTCACCACCGAAGGCGCGTTCGACACGCTGTTCAGCGCCAATGCCGACGTGAAACCGATTGGCACGATTGATGGAGCGGATGCCGGGGTTCGGCTGTTCCAGCCGCTGGCCGGCAATGGCGGCAATGTCTATGCCGGCTATGACATCTCGCGCGGCCGGTTCACCTCGTCGCAGGCCAGCAACAACACCGCACAACTGGGCCGCTTCACCGTCGGCACGCTGTTTTCGCTGCTGCGCGACCGTGACATTGATGAACGCCGCTTCAACCGCGCCATTGCCAGCGGTGATGTCGTGCTGGCTGACAATGATCGGCTGTTGGTGGCCATCGGCGTGCAGGCCCGCGCCATTGCCACCTGGAACAATTGGGTGATCGCCGGCCAGCGCGTGGCGGTGTTCAAGGATCTGCTGCAACTGGCGCTTGACCGTCAGGCCGGCTTCAAGCGGCAGGTCGCCGAAGGGTTGCGGCCGGCCATTCTCCTCACCGAGAATGAACAGAATATCCTGCGCCGGCAAACGCTGGTGGTGCAAGCGGAACAGGCACTGGAACAGGCGGCCATTGCGCTGTCGTTGTTCTGGCGCGATGCCGACGGCAATCCGGTGGTGCCCACCGCCGATCGCCTGCCGCGCCGGCTGCCCGCGCCGCTGGCGGTGCCGGATGATGTGGCTGCCGCGCTGGAAAGCCGCCCGGACCTGCGGGTGGTGGATGTGCGCATCGCCCAGGCCCGCACCCGGCTGGCGCTGGATCGCAACAATTTCCTGCCGCGTCTCGATCTCAAGGCCGAGGTGAACCAATATGTGGGCGAACCCGGCCTGGGCGGTCGCAGCTATGTCGGCAACCAGGCGGCGGTGGGCCTCACCCTGTCGGTGCCGATCCAGCAGCGCACAGCGCGTGGCCGGCTGAGCCAGACCCAGGCCGAAATCGAAGGCTTCCAGCAGCGTCGCCGCTTCATCGAGGATCAGATCCGGGCCGAGATCGGCGGGCTTTCCGTGGCCGCGCGCCAGGCCCGCCGCCTGCTGGGCATTTCCATCGATGAACAGGATCGCGCCCTGGCCATGGCCAATGCCGAACGCCGGCGCTTTCAGGAAGGCGCGTCGGATTTCTTCCTGGTCAACCTGCGCGAGGAAAGCGCGGCCGATGCGCAGGTGCGCCGGCTGGATGCCGCCTTCCGCCAGATCGTGGCCCAGGCTGATCTGGCCGCCGCCACCGCCGACGTGAAGGCGTTGGGGCTGGCGGACCAGTGATTCCCGCCGCCCGCCAACCCGGCCTGCTGTTTGTTGCTGCCTGCGTGGCGGCGCTGGCGCTGCGCCTGATGTTGCCGGCGGGCTGGATGCCGGTGGCCAGTGCCGATGGCGTTTCGATCGCCCTGTGCAGCGGCTCTGTGCTGCCCGGTGATCCGGCGCTGCCGGCCGGCACGCCCGATCAACCCTGTGATTATGCGCTGGCGCTGGGGCCGCTGCTGCTGGCCGGCGCGCTGCTGTTGCCGCTGCTGGCGCTGCCCCTGCTGCCGCTGGCACCGTTGCCGCTGGCGGGATTGGCCCTGCGCCAGCGCTGCCCGCGCCCACCGGGGCAGGGCCCACCCGCTGCCTGATTGCCGTTGCCGGCCCGCGTGCCGGCGCTTTGCTGCAATCAGGAGATTATCTGTGAAAAGACAAATATTTGCGGCCCTTGCCCTGGCCCTTGCCAGCGCGGGCAGTGCGCATGAGTATAAGGTGGGAAGCGTCCACATCGATCACCCGGTGCTCCGCGTTGCCAGCCCGGCAGCCAAAACCGGTGCCGGCTTCATGACCATCAGCAACCGCGGCGGCGCGGCCGACCGGCTGGTTTCGATCACCACCGATGCATCCAACCGCGCCGATCTGCATGGCACTGTGCAACAGGGCAATGTGATGCAGATGCGTGCCCAATCCGGCGGCGTGGCCATCCCGGCCGGCGGCAAGGTGACCTTCGCGCCCGGCGGCCTGCATGTGATGTTCATCGGCCTGAAGGCGCCGGTGCCGGCCGGCCGCATGGTGAAGGCGCGGCTGAACTTCGAACGCGCCGGTGCCGTTGACGTGATGTTCAAGGCCGAAGCCGCCGGCCAGACCCACCAGCATTGACACCCCCAAGCAGGAGACTGACGATGAAGACCATGATGATGATCGCCGCGCTGGCCACCGCTGCCATGGCCGCGCCGGCCGCAGCCCAGGATGCCAAGGCCGGTGAGAAGGGCTTTGTGCAATGCCGCACCTGCCACAGCGTGGTGAAGGGCCAGAACCGCATCGGCCCGTCGCTGGCCGGTGTGGTGGGCCGCAAATCGGCCAGCATCGCCGGGTTCAACTATTCCCCGGCGATGAAGCGCAAGGGCGTGACCTGGACTGAGGCCAATCTCAACATCTATCTCACCAAACCGTCGGCTTTTGTGCCCGGTACCCGCATGGCCTTTGCCGGCATCGCCGACGCCAAGCGCCGCGCCGACGTGATCGCCTATCTGAAAACCCTGAAGTAAGCTCTGTGCTGCCGGCTGGGTGCTTCAGCCCAGCCGGCGGTTGAGCGTGATGTTCAATATATGATTGCCGGGGTTGGGCCCCGGCCGGTTGATATGTTGGTGCATGTAGCCGGCCTCCAGATTGAGGCGCTTGCCCAGCGGTTGCAGCCAGCCGACAAAGCTGCGCTGCTGATCAAAACCACCGCGCGCGCCCCAATCGGTGCTGTTCAGCGCCACGAAGGTTTCGGACATGACCAGCGGCCCGGCGCTGCCCTTGCCGCGCAGTGGTTGCTGCACCCGCCACAGGATGCGCAGGCGCAGGCCGGTGTCGCTGGCGCCTTCAAATGTGCGTTGTTCCAGCCGCCAGCGGGTGATCAGGGCAAAGCCATCGTCGCGCCGGATCACCGGGGCCATGATCTGCTGCCACAGCCGGTGTTCGGTGCTGCTGCGGCCGGCGGCCGGATTGTTCCGTTGAAAATGATAGCCGGCGTGCAGATCGACATCATTTTTCAGCCGCACGCCCAGCGCGCCCCGCGCCACGAACTGGCCCAGCCTGTCCGCATCATTGGTGAAGCGCGGTTGCAACTCGGCCCACAGCAGCAATTTGCCATCCACCGGGCCCTGCAGCAGCAGCGTGTTCCAGCTTTGCACATCCTGGGCCGCCGCGGGGGCGGCCAGCAGGGCGGTGATGATGAACGTTTTGTAATGCATATCACGCTCCCTGCCGGGCCTTTGTAGCAGTGGTATGACAAAAGCCTTCGGCCCGGCCACAGCGGCCAGGCCCTCGCGCATGGTCAGGCCTTGAGCGTGGAAAAATCGAATGGCAATTTGCGCAGCCGCACACCGGTGGCGGCAAAGATCGCATTGGCCAGCGCCGGCGCCACCGCCGGATAGGCCGGCTCGCCCAGCCCCGTCACGGCATGATCCGGCGTGAGGAAGGCCACTTCAATCGGTGGGGCTTCGTCCATGCGGATCAACGGCAGATCACCGAAATTGCGCTGCTCGATCGCGCCATCGGCAAAGGTGACGGCGTGGTTGCGGCAGGCATTCAGCGCATCCAGCACACTGCCCTGCACCTGGTTGAGCGCGCCGGCGGGGTTGACGATCTGGCGGCCGACATCGCCTGCCACCCAGACCTTCACCACCTTCACCTCGCCATCCTTCGACACGCTGGCTTCGATCACATTGGCGAAATAGCCGAGGTGGCTGAAATGGAAGCCGATGCCCAGCCCCCGGCGCTCACCAGCACGGGCCGGCAATTTGCGGCCCCAGCCGGCCATGGCGGCGGCCTTGTCCAGCACGGCGCGCATGCGGCCCGTGTTGTAACTGCCGCGGTTGTTCGGATCGCCGATGATGCGGGCAGGGCCCAGGAAATCGCGGCGATACTGCAGCGGATCGGCACCGGCGGCGTGGGCCAGCTCATCGATGAAGCCCTGTGTGACAAAGCCAAAGGCATTGTTGCCAGGCGCGCGCAGGAAACCGGTGGTGTGGATCAGCGGCAGGATGGTGGCGCCCAGCCGGAAATGATCGACCATGCCGGCCGGGAAATCCGTGGGGCCAATGCCGGCCGCACGGGCGAACTTGCCATCGCGGCCATAGCTGATGAAATGATTGTCCCACGCGACGCAGCGGCCGGCCGCATCCAGCCCGGCTTCCAGATGGTGCCAGCCACCGGGGCGCAGGAAATCCTGGGTCACATCATCTTCGCGCGTCCACGTCAGCTTCACCGGCCGGCCGGCGGCACGGGCAATCCAGGCGGCTTCCACCATATAATCATTCTGCAGCCGCCGGCCAAAGCCGCCGCCCACGCGCATCATGTGGATGGTGATGTTTTCCGGCGGCACGCCCAGCGTTTTCGCCACGGCGGCGCGGCCGGGTTCGGGGTTTTGCGTGGGCGCCCAGATTTCCACCTTGTCGCCCGTCACCCGCGCCGTGCAGTTGATCGGTTCCAGCGGCAGGTGCGGGATGAAGGGATATTCATAGGTGGCCGCCACCCGCTTGGCCGCGCCTGCCATTGCCGGGGCAACATCGCCGCTGGCGTGGATCGGCACCGCCGCCGCCTTGCCCTTGGCCGCTGCTGCCATCGCCGTCCAGGCCGCGCTTGATTGGGCGGCGGCGGGGCTGTCGCTCCATTCAACCTTCAGGGCGCTGCGGGCGCGCTGCGCGTGCCAGGTCGTGTCGGCCAATATGGCCACCCCGCCCAGCAGCCCTTCATACTCCTCGCTGCCCACCACGATGAAGGCATCACGCACGCCGGCCATGGCCTTCACGGCATCCAGATTGGCGGATTTCACGCTGGCGCGCTGCACACCGGATTTGTGGAAGGCGGCGTGCAGCATGCCGGGCAGCACGGCATCAATGCCAAAATCCTGGCTGCCGGCCACGATGGCGCGGTTGTTCACGCCGGGCTGGAACGTGCCGATCAGGCGGAAATTCTTCGGGTCTTTCACCGCCACCTTGGCCGCATCGGGCGCGGGCAGGGTGCTGGCGGCGGCGGCGAACTGGCCATAGGGCGCGCGGCGGGTGCCGTGGACCACCTGGCCCTTGTCGGTGCGCAGATCGGCCACCGGCACGCTCCAGGCAGCGGCGGCGGCATCCAGGATCAGGGCGCGGGCGGCGGCGCCCACCTTGCGCATCAATTCATATTGGGTGGCCATGGCCTGCGATCCGCCCGCCACCTGCCGGCCATAGGTCTTGGCATCGGCAATGGTCGGCACGATCTCCACATTGGCCCAGTCGGCGTCCAGCTCCTCGGCGATCACCATCGGCAGGCTGGTGCGGATGCCCTGGCCCACTTCCGGGTTGCTGGCCATGATGCGGATGCGGCCGGTGGATGGGATCATCACCCAGGCGTTCAACTGGCCGGCCTCTGCCGCCGTAGCCGTGTCAGGCGACAGGCCCAGATACAGCCCACCCCCCACGGCGGCGCTGGCAAACAGGAAGCTGCGGCGGGAAAGCTGGATCGTCATTGTCACCCTCAGGCGCGAAGCTGGCTGGTGTCGAGCGGCAACTGGCGCAGGCGCTTGCCCGTGGCCTGATAAATCGCGCCGGCCAATGCCGGGGCCAGGCTGGGATAGGCCGGCTCGCCCAGGCCCGTGGTGGGATAATCGGTGGACAGGAACGCCACCTCCACCGCTGGCGCCATGTCCATCCGGGCCAAGGCAAAATCGCCGAAATTCTGCTGTTCCACCGCGCCCTTGGCAAAGGTGATGCGCTGGCCCAGCGCCGCGCCCAGCGCATCGATCACGCTGCCCTGCACCTGGTTTTCGGCACCGGAAAGATTGACGATATGCTTGCCGATGTCGGCCGCCACCCACACATGATGCACCGTCACCGCGCCATCGCTGGCAACGCTGGCTTCCACCACATTGGCGAAATAGCCCAGATGGCTGAAGTGGAAGGCGATGCCCAGCCCGCGCCGCGGTGGCATGGCGCGGCCCCAGCCGGCCATGGCGGCGGCCTTGTCGAGCACGCCGCGCATGCGGCCGGTGTTGTAGGGCGTGCCTTTCATCTCCTCGCCGGTTTCGCCGCTGAACTCCTCGGCGATCGGGATGGCGCGCGGGGTGCCGAGCACGGCGCGGCGATATTCCAGCGGATCGCGGGCCGCAGCGATGGCGCAATCATCAATGAAGCCTTGGGTTACAAAGGCAAAGGCGTTGTTGATCGGCGCGCGCAGCCAGCCCAGCGTGGAGGCGATGGGCAGCACCGTCACATCGGCGCGGAAATCCTTGATCACGCCCGACGGGAACAATGATCCATCGATCACCGCCGTGGGGTTCAACGCACCATCGGCGCCAAAGCTGACGAAATGATCGTGCCAGGCGACGATGTCGCCTTTCTCGTCCAGCCCGGCTTCCAGCCTGTGCCAGCCGCCAGGGCGCAGCCAGTCGTGAGCGAAATCCTGCGGCCGGTCCCACGTGAGTTTCACCGGCACGCCGGCGGCCTTGGCAATCACGGCGGCTTCCACGGCAAAATCATTCATCAGGCGCCGGCCAAAACCGCCGCCCGACCGCATCATGTGGATCACCACATCTTCCACCTTCAGGCCCAGGGCCAGCGCCACCATGCGGCGGGCATCTTCCGGCGTCTGGGTGGAAAGCCACAGCTCACAACGGCCGTTCTTCACATGCGCGGTGGCATTGATCGGTTCCAGCGCGGCATGGGCCAGGAAGGGATAGCTGTAATCGGCGGACACCTTTTTCGCCGCACTGGCCAGTTTGGCCGGTGCGTTGCCGTGGTTCATGTAACCCGGCTTTTGCGGGCCATCCTTGAAGGCCTTGGCGGCCGCCGCTTCCCACGCCGCGGTGGACTGGAAGGCCGCATCGCCGCCTTCCCACACACAGGCCAGCGCCTCGCGGCCCTTCATCGCCGCCCAGGTGGAGGTGGCGAGCACCGCAATGCCTTCTTGGCACATCTCGATGCCCGGCAGGCCCACATCAATCTGGGTCTTCAGATCGCGGCGCTGCGCCACGTTCACCAGGCCCTTCACGCCCGGCACCGCCAGCGCGGCAGCGCGGTTGGCGCTTTTCAGCTTGCCGCCAAACACCGGGCTTTTTGCAAAGGCGGCATATACCATGCCGGGCAGGCGCGTATCGATGCCGAACAATGGCTTGCCGGTGACCAGGGCGCGGTTGTCAACGCCCGGGATGCGCTTGCCCAAAATCTTGAAATCGGCCGCGTTCTTCAGGGCAAGGCTGTCGGGCTTGGGCGGCGTGATGGCAGCGGCGGCGGCAGCCATATCGGCATAGCGCGCGCTGCGGCCCGATGCGGCATGGCGCAGCATGGCGCTGCCCGTGGTGATTTCGGCAGCCGGCACATTCCAGGCGGTGGCGGCGGCCTGCACCAGCATGGCGCGCGCGCCCGCGCCCAGCCGGCGCATGCGCTCAAACTGGGTGGGCGTGGCCGACGATCCGCCGGCCAACTGATAGCCATAGGTGGCGCGGTCCCCCAGCACCGGCTGCACCGTCACCTGGGCCCAATCCACGTCCAGCTCTTCGGCGATCATCATCGGAAAGCTGGTGCGCACGCCCTGGCCGATTTCCGGCTGGTGGGCGGCAATCACGATCTTGCCATCGCTGCCGATGGTCACAAAGGCCGAAAGCTGGCCTGGCACGGCTGCCTTTGCGCCGCCGGTGACGTGCAGGCCAAGCGACAGGCCGCCTCCGGCCAGCACGCCGGCCTTCAGCATCTCGCGGCGGGAGGGCTTCATGCTGCAGCCGCCTGTTTGATGGCGGCGCGGATGCGGGTGTAGGTGGCGCAGCGGCACAGATTGCCGCTCATCGCGGCATCGATATCGGCGTCGCTTGGCTTGGGCGTGGTGCGCAACAGCGCTTCGGCGGCGAGCAACTGCCCGGCCTGGCAATAGCCACATTGCGGCACATCCAGCGCCACCCAGGCATCCTGCAACTTGCGGCCCCAAGCGCTGGCGGAGAGGCCTTCGATGGTGGTGATCTTGGCGGTGCCCACCGCCGAAACCGGGGTCTGGCAGCCACGCACCGGTTCGCCGTCCAGCTGCACCGTGCAAGCGCCGCAGAAACCGGCGCCGCAACCGAATTTGGTGCCGGTCAACCCCAGCACATCGCGCAGCGCCCACAACAGGGGCATATCCGGATCAGCCGCGACCTCGACCGGCTTGCCATTGATGTTCAGCTTCATTGGAATCCCTCCTGCACGGGGCAGCATAACCGGCCAATCCGCCCCCGGCAATTGCAGCCGTGCGATACTGTCGCCATTGTTGGGCCTGGCCGGCATGCTGACCAGCCGACCATTGCCGGGATATGAGATGACCACCCTCCCACGTTCCATCATGATTGCCACGCCCATGTATGGCGGCCAATGTTCCGGCCTCTATGTGCAGGGCCTGTTGCTCACCATGGCGCGCTGCCAGACGCTGGGCATTGGCGTCAGCTGGTGCCAGATCACCAACGAGGCGCTGATCACCCGCGCCCGCAACGAGCTGGTGCGGCTGTTCATGGCCAGCGGCGATGATGTGCTGGTGTTCATCGATGCCGATCATGGCTTTGATGGCGATGCCATCCCCACGCTTGTCGCCGGCGGCCACGATGTCGCCTGCGGCATCTGCCCCAAGAAAGAGGTGAATTGGGACAGCGTGCGCCGCGCCGCCGCCGCCGGCCGGCTGGACGAGTTGGCCGATCATGCCGGCAGCTTCGTGGTCAATCCGCTGGGGCTGGGGCCAGCGGTGCCGGATGCCCAGGGCTTCATCGAAATCCGCCACGGCGGCACCGGCGTGATGGCCATCCGCCGCCGGGTGTTCGAATTGCTCGCCCCGCACGTGCCCAGCTATCGCGCCTCGGCCCAGATTGACGCCGCCACCGGCCAGCCGCTGCACCCGATTGTGCACGAATATTTCGCCACCAGCATCGATGCGCATGGCGTGCTGCTGTCCGAAGATTATCATTTCTGTGAAGCGTGGCGGCGGCTGGGCGGCCGGGTGTTTGCCCAACCCTTCCTGCGCTTCAGCCATATCGGTCCGCATGTGTTTGCCGGCGATATCAGCAAGAGCGGCGCGAACATGAAATGAGCGGCGCTGCGGCGGGCTTTCGCTTGGCGTGCTTCCCCGCTATCGCCCGGCGATGATGTCCCGCCGCGCTCTCCTTTCGGTGTCTGCCCTGTCTGCCGTGGCAGCGGCCTGTTCGCCGTTGGGCGCATTGAACGGCCTCAACCGCCTCACCCCTGGCGACGGCGGGGTGACGCGGCGGGTGGAAGGCGCGGCCTTTGGCGCTGATACGCGCCAGCGGCTGGATGTCTATGCCCCCAAGGGCGCGGCCAGCCCGCTGCCGGTGGTGGTGTTCTTTTATGGCGGCAGCTGGAACAGCGGATTGCGCGATGGCTATGGCTTTGCCGCCCGGGCGCTGGCGGCGCGCGGCTTTGTGGTGGTGGTGCCGGATTATCGGCTGGTGCCGCAGGTGCGCTGGCCGGCCTTTGTGGAGGATGGCGCGGCGGCGCTGCGCTGGGTGACGGCCAATATCGCCGGCCATGGCGGCGATCCGGCTCGTATCGCGGTGATGGGCCACAGCGCCGGGGCGCATATCGCCTTGTTGCTGGCGCTCGATCCCCGCTGGGGCGTGGCCGGCAGCATCAAGGCCGCTGTCGGCCTGGCCGGGCCTTATGATTTCCTGCCGTTCACATCCGGAGGTGCGGCCGATGCGGCACTGGGCAATGCGCCCGATCTGCAGGACACCCAGCCGATCCATTTCGCTCGCGGCGATGCTCCGCCACTGCTGCTGCTGCACGGCAGTGAGGATATAACCGTGCTGCCGCGCAACAGCACGCGGCTGGCCAACGCCGTCAATGATCTGGGCGGCCGGGCCGAGGTGAAAATTTACCCCCAGATTGGCCACATCGGCATCCTGCTCGGCCTGTCCAAGCCGTTTCGCGGCAAGGCGCCGGTGCTGGCCGATGCCAGCAATTTCCTGTTGAAAAGCCTTACGCCCTGATCAGGCCCGGCATGGCCGGCGCCGGCGCGGCGGCGAACACGCGGCGCACCACCAGGTCCGGATCCAGCGCGAACTGCCCGGCCACGGCGCCGGCCAGCACGGCGTTCAGGCTGGTGGTGGGCATCAGGTCACGATCTTCGAACAGGCGGGAAAGGCCGGGCCAATCGCCGTGCACGCGCCCACCGGCCACGCGTCCACCGGCCAGCAGCACCGCCGATGCCGTGCCATGATCGGTGCCGTTGGTGCCATTGGCGGCCACCGTGCGGCCGAATTCGGTGGCGCAGATCACCAACGTCTCGCCCCAGGCCGCGTCCAACCCGGATTTCAGCGCGGCGATCATGCCATCCAGTTGGCGCAGTTGCGCCGCCAGCCGCACCGGCTGCCCGGCGTGCGTGTCCCACCCGCCGTGATCGAGCACGGCAATCCGCGGGCCGGCCGGCTGGGCCAGCAGGCGGGCGGCGGTTCCGGCCAGCGCCACCGGATTGCCGGGGCCATTGTCGCTGCCGGCCATCATTTCGGTCGCCATCGCCTCGCCCCACAGCCGGTGCAGCAGCGGGTCGCCTTCATACAGGGCCGCCACCCGCGCCTTCAGGCTGGCGCTGGCATCGGGGAGGCGGCTGGGGGCAAAGCTGGTAGTGGCGGCGGCACCCTGCAACAGGGTCGGCAGCGCCGCCGAAATTGCCACCGGCGGCGGTGCTGGCGGCAACAATGGCAACAGCCGATTGAGCCAGCCATCCTTGATGGCATAGGCGGCGTTGCCACCGGTTTCGAGGATGTTCTGCGCATCGAAATGGCTGCGCTCGCGATAGGGGCTGGCCACGGCGTGCACCACCGCAGCCTCGCCGGCCTTGAACAGCCCGGCAAAGCCCGCCAGCGCCGGATGGACGGCGAAATCGGCCGTGATCGGCAGCAGCGCACCCGTCTGTTCGGGCGGCCGGGCCAGCGCACCGCGCAAGCTTACCAGCCGGGCATCGCCCACAGGGCTGATGGCGGCCAGCCCGTCCATGGCGCCGCGAAGGATGATGAACACCAGCCTGCGGTTGGTGGCGGCTGCCGCCAGCGCCAGGCCGGGGTGGAGCGCCAGACCGCCGAGCAGGGCAGTGCGGCTGATCAGGGCACGGCGATCGATCATCGGCGCAGAAACTCCGGCGAAACCAGCAGCAGCGCCGTGCCTTCGGCCGGGCTCTCGGCGCGTGCGATGGCGTTGGCAGTGGCGGGGGACAGCAGGCCGGGCAAGGCGCTGCCCGCCAACGCACGCGGATCGGCACCGCCGGCCAGCGCGGCCAGCCGGCCGGCCACTTCCACCCGGCGCAGCAGCGCATCGGGCGCGGCCCAGCGGCTGGCGGCATCGGGCCAGCCCGCCGGCGATCCTGGCCGCCACACCGGCTGGCCCAGCTCGTTCAGCATGATGGCGATGCGCGCGTTGCCGGCGGCATCCCGCAGGCCGAGCGCGCGCATGGCCGACACGGCCCATTCCCACGGGGTCTTGAACTTTGGCAGCGGCATGGCCCAGGCATCGGGTGCGGCGATCAGCGCCTGATAGACCGGCATCAGCGCGCCGCCATTCGCGAGATAGACGCTGGCCAGGCGATCGATCAGGGCCGGCGGCGGCGTATCGGCCACGAAATGCGTGGCCAGCTTGGTCGCCAGGTGCCGGGCGGTCTGCGGGTGGATCGCCAGATCGGCCAGGATGGCGTGGGCTTGCGCCGCCCCCTCCTGGCCATAGGTTTTGCCGGCCACCGTCACCCGCCCCGGTTCATGCCAGGCCGGCTGGAACAGAAATTGTCCGGGCGGTGCCTGCAGCCCGATGCGCCGCTGCACAAAGCCGCCGATGGACCAACCGGTGAGCGCGCGGGCCAGGCCTGCCACATCGGCCTGGCTGTAATGGCCGGCGCCCAGCGTGTGCAGTTCCAAGATTTCGCGCGCCAGATTCTCGTTCAGGCCGGGCTGGCGCGGGGCATTGCGGCGGCGGGCGGCCTGCGCCAGCAGGCTGCCCGGCCCCACCGATTGCGCCTGATCCAGATAAAGCATCATGCCAGGATGGCGGGTGACGGCCAGCAGCAGATCGGCAAAGCGGCCGGTGATGTTGGGGCGGATGGCTTCGAATTCCAGCGGGCCGCCCATGGTGGCGGTGGCCAGCTTGTCGGTGGAAATGGCAAAATGGTTGGACCAGAAATGCACCAGCCGTTCGGCAAAGGGGGCCGGGCCCTCCAGCGCCAGGGCCAGCCGGGCGCGCACCTGGCCGGCATAGGCGGCACGAAAGGCCTCGCGCCGGGCCTTCTGCTGGGCGTCGGCCATCGCTTGGGCTTCGGCACCCTTGGGTGGTTCGGGGTCATCGGGCTGGCGCGGGATGCCGCCGATGCCCAACTGCCGCAACTGGCGGAGATTTTCGCGATATTGCACCGTCATGGCGGCGGCATCGGGCAGGGCGGTGATGATCGCCGGGCGCGGATCAAAGGCGCTGAACTGGGCGATCAGCCAGGCTTTGGGATCGGCCAGCGCGCCATCATCCGGGCGGCTGCCAAGGCCGAAGCGGTTGCGGGCAATGGCGGTGATGCTCATGCCGGTTCAACGCTGCAGCGGGGCGTTATCCCTCGCAACAAAAAAGGCCCGGCTGTTGCCAGCCGGGCCCGTTCACCTTTTGGCAATTGCCGTGTCAGCGATTGCCCTGCCGGCGCATGAAGCCCGGCACGTCATCATCGCCCGCCTTGGGGGCCGCCGGGGCGGGCGCCAGCGAGGTGGTGGGTTCCGGCACGCGCGGCTTGCGGCTCATGCCCATCATGCGTTCAAACAGCGTCAACGGCCGTTCATCGGCCACCGGCGCTTCGATCGGCGGGGCCGGCGGCGGTTCGATGGCGGCGGCCGCGACCGGGGCCGGCGGCACGATCGGCGTGAAGGTGAAGCTGGCCGGGGCCGGATCGTCCATGCGGTCGGCCGCGGCCAGATCGATCACGTCATCGCCATCGTCATCCTCGGCAGCCACCGGCACCGGCGGCAGTTCCAGCATTGGCGCCACCGGTTCGGCGGCCGGCGCGGTTGCCACCGGTTCCGGTGCGGCTTCCGTCACAACCGGTTCGGCGGCAGGCGGCGGGGCGGAGAAAATGCTGGGCTGGGCCAGGAACGCCGAGCCGCTGGTTCTCTTTGCCGGTTGGGTCACCGGCATCGGCTTGGCAGCGGCATCGATGCCGGTGGCCACCACGCTCACCCGCATGATGCCGTCCAGATCGCGGTTGAAGGCGCTGCCCACGATGATGTTGGCATCGCTGTCCACCATGTCGCGGATGTAGGAGGCGGCTTCGTCCACTTCCATCAGCTTCAGATCGTCGCCGCCGGTGATGTTGATGATCACGCCCTTGGCGCCGCGCATCGTCACTTCATCCAGCAGCGGGTTGGCAATGGCCTTCTGCGCCGCCTCGATGGCGCGGCCTTCGCCGCTGGCTTCGCCGGTGCCCATCATCGCCTTGCCCATCTCGCTCATCACGGTGCGGATGTCGGCGAAATCGAGGTTGATCAGGCCCGGC
>CAZHTW010000013.1:0-38836 GCA_964535865.1 uncultured Sandarakinorhabdus sp.
CCCCAATCGTTCGGGTGCAGGGTCTGCGACCCTGCCCGCCGGAGGCCCTCTTACTCCTCTTCCTCCACCCCGCCGTTCTTCAGCAGTTCCCGCGTCAGCAGGCCGGTGTAGCGGCGTTGGCGGCGGCGGGCTTTGGTGGGGTTGGCGCGCCAGCCTTCGCGCTTGTCGTGCACGGCGTGTTGCAGATCGTCGGCCTGGGTGATGTCGTGCGCGTCGGTGGGGGAGGTGCGTTTGGGCATTTTGGGCCTCCGGTGGGTGGGGTTCTGGTTGGGGGTGGGCCCCCTCCACCGCCTGCGGCGGTCCCCCTCCCCCGGAGGGGGAGGATTTGGGGGTCAGGCGAGGGTGGCGAGGAAGTGGGCGGCTTGGGTGCGGATGCGCTGCTGTTCGTCCGGCGCGAACCGCCGCCAGCCGTCGTACATGCGCCAGAGGCGTTGGTTGCCGCTGAGGCGTTCTTCGTGGCGGGCGAGGAAATCCCAATAGAGGCTGTTCAGCGGGCAGGCGGTGGGGCCGGTGCGGGCTTTCACGTCAAAGCGGCAGCTTTTGCAGTGGTTGCTCATGCGGTTCACGTAGGCGCCGCCGGCGGCATAGGGCTTGGTGGCCATCAGCCCGCCGTCGGCGAATTGGGACATGCCGATGACGTTGGGGGCCTCCACCCATTCGATGGCGTCGGCATAGACGGCGAGATACCAGCGGTGGACGTGCGCCGGGTCTGTGCCGACCAGCATGGCGAAATTGCCCAGGATCATCAGGCGCTGGATGTGATGGGCCATGGCGTTGCGGCCGGTGGCGTCCACGGCTTCGGCCAGGCATTTCAGATCGGTGGGGGCGCCCCAGAACAGGGCGGGCAGCGGGCGGGTGGCGTTCAGATGGTTGCGGGCGGTGTAATCCGGGCCGGCGAACCAATAGAGGCCGCGGACATATTCGCGCCAGCCGAGGATCTGGCGGATGAAGCCTTCCACGGCGTTGAGCGGGGCGGTGCCGGCCACGTAGGCGGCTTCGGCGGCCTGGCAGACTTCCAGCGGGGACAGGAGGCCGAGATTGAGCGCAGGCGAGAGCAGGCTGTGGTTGAGCACATCCTCGCCGGTGACCATCGCATCCTGATAATCGCCAAAGCCGGCGAGGCGGTGGGTGATGAAGTCTGCGAGGGCTTCGAGCGCCTGGGCACGGGTGACGGGCCAGGCGAAGCTGTCGAGGCTGCCGAAATGATTGTGGAAGCGGGATTGCACCAGCGCCAGCACATCGGCGGTGATGGCATCGGGGACGAAGCGGATGGGGGGCGTGAAGCGGTGGCCCTTGGGGACGGGCTTGCGGTTGTCCTGATCAAAATTCCACTGGCCGCCTATGGGCTGGTCGCCATCCATCAACAGGCCGGTTTGCCGGCGCATGATTCGATAGAAATCCTCCATGATCAGTCGTTTGCGCGGGGTGGCCCAGGCGGCGAACTGGTCGATGCTGCACAGGAAGCGGTCGTCTTCGAGGAGGGTGCAGTTGGGCCATGATGCTTGCGCGGTGAGCACGCGCCATTCGCCGGCCTTGACCGTGACGATGCTGGCAGCGCCGTGGCGGGCGGCGGCGCGGGTGACTTCGTGGGTGAAATCCCCGGTGTTTTCGGGATCGTCCAGCGTCACATAATCCACCGTCCAGCCCTGTTCGCGCAATTCGGCGGCGAAGTGGCGCATCGCGCTGAAAAACAGGGCGATCTTCTGCGGATGGTGGGGGACGTGGGTGGCTTCTTCGGCCACCTCCATCATCAGGATGATCGCGTCCGACTTGGGCACGGCGCGCAAGGCAGCGAGGTTGTGGGAGAGTTGATCGCCAAGGATGGGGATGAGTGTGGGCATGGGCCCGCTGTCGGGCCCACAGCCCATGGCGGCAAGGCGGGCCGATGCCGCAGCTTGCTGTTCAAGCCGGCCGGGGCTTGCTATTCGATGGTCAGTCCACGGCAATGGCCGGGGCGCGCGGGGGCGACAACATGCAAGGCGGCGATGCCTGATATCTTCCTGTCTTACAGCCGGCAGGATGTGGCGGTGGCCGGCCAGATGGCGGCCGTGCTGGCGGCGGCCGGCCATGATGTGTGGTGGGATCGCGAGATCCGCGCCGGCGATGTGTATGACCAGGTGCTGGAAAATGCCCTGCGCGCCTCGCGGCTGGTGATCGTTTTGTGGTCAAAAACCGCGGTGGTATCGGATTGGGTGCGTTCGGAAGCCACGGTGGCGATGCAGAGCGGCACGTTGATGCCGGTGATGATCGAGGATTGCCAGCGCCCGGTGGCGTTTGAGCTGCGGCAATCGGCCGATCTGATCGGCTGGAAGGGCAATGAGAAGGACCCGCGCCTGGCCGCCGTGCTGGCCGAAGTGGCGCGGCAACTGGGCGCGCCGGCGGCGGTGACGAAGCCGGCGGTGGTGCCAACTGGACCCAACCGCCGCCTGGTGATCGGTGGTGCGGCGGGTGTGGCGGCATTGGCGGCGGGTGGGTTTGGGGCGTGGCGGGCGTTTGGCGGCAAGGCCGATGATGGCACCGCCAGCGTGGTGGTACTGCCCTTTGCCAATCTGTCGGGCGATCCCGAACAGGCGTATTTTTCGGACGGGATCGCCGAGGAATTGCGCAACGCCCTGTCGCAGATCAGGGGCCTGAAGGTGATCGGGCGGGTGAGTTCCGAACAGTTCCGCGACGCCAAGGACCTGTCTGTGGCGGCGGAGAAGCTGGGTGTCGATCATGTGCTCACCGGCAGCGTGCGGCGTTCGCCCACCACGATCCGCATTGGCGCGCAGCTGGTGGAGGGCAGGACGGGGGTGGAAAGCTGGTCACAAAGCTATGATCAGCCGGTGGGGGATTCGCTCGCCATCCAGACGAAGATTGCCACCAATGTGGTCGCGGCGCTGAGTGCCAAGCTGGGTGCGGCGGCTGGCGACATCATTGTGGGCGGCACAAGGGATCCCGAGGCCCAGTCGCTTTTCCTGAAGGGTGCCAGTGTTTTTTTCAGCACCCGCAGCAAATCAGGGCTGGAGGAAGCTGGCCGCCTGACCGAGTCTGCCCTTGCGCTGGACCCAAGCTATGCCGAAGCGTGGGCAGGCCTCGGCAATATACGCGGCAATCTTCGCGCATTTTCGACGTCGTCTGTCGAGCAGGCGGGGTTGTTGGAGGAGGCGCTGGCTGCCAGTCGCCGTGCTGTTGTGCTGGCGCCAAATTCGGGATTCGTAAACGCGCTGGCGGCGTACAGATTACTGGAATCCCTCGATGTTCGGCAGGCGATGATTGATGGCCGGCGAGCAATGGCATTGGCACCAGCCGATGGGCGCGTGCTCAATGCCACGGCACAGATCGTCCGGACATTTGATCCAGACGAAGCCGTGATCATCATGCAAGGTGCGCTTTCGGTCGATCCGCTCAATCCCTTCTACTACGAAACGCTGGGTGCTTCTCTGGTCTGGGCCCGCCGCTTCGATGAGGCGGAAGCTGCTGCCCGCAGAGCAGCGGCCTTGAGCAACAACCAGCGCGGCGGCAACGCCTTGTTTGCCGCACTGTTGGCACTCGGCCGGATTGAAGAGGCTCGTGCCATGCTGGGCAACATTCCGTTTGAAGCCGTGCGATTGGCCTTTTCCGCTATCGTTGATGCCCGTGCCGGCAATCGGATCGGGTCGGACGCGGCGATGGTTGCGCTGCGCCAGCGCAATGACCTGTCACTCAACTATCGGCTCGCATCCGCCCATGCCCAACGCGGGGAAACCGGTCAGGCGCTCGATGCCATCGAAGCGTCGCAGCGGCGTCGGGAACCCAACCTGGTCCAGATCGCAGTGAATGAATGGTTCGATCCCATCCGCAGCGAACCGCGCTTCAAGGCCGTGCGGGACGCCGTGATTCCGCCCGATCTGTGGGTGCCGCCGAAACGGGGCTGACCGCCCTCCACACCCCCGTCCAGCCGAAACATGATAGTCGCCGGCAGCCTGCCGGCCCGATAGGATGCGCGCCACTGCAAGTGGGGAGCGCAAGCCATGTCGATCGATTTCGAGATTCCAGCCGAGGCCAAGGCCGTGCGCGAGCGGGTGCGGCAGTGGGTGAATGATGAGTGCCGGCCGGCGGAGCAGGCGTTGAAGGACGGCGCCGATTACAAGACGGTGCTGGGCGAACTGCGGGCCAAGGCGCGGGCGCAAGGGCTTTGGCTGCCGTTCATCCCGGTCGAACATGGCGGCATGGGGCTGGGTCCGCTGGCCAATGCGCTGGTGCAGATGGAATTGGGGCAGAGCCACCTGGGCGCGCTGTCGATGAACAGCCAGGGGCCGGACGATGCGACCATGCTCACCTTGCTGGCGCATGGGACGGAGTTTCAGAAGGAGAAATATCTGAAACCCCTGCTGAATGGTGACAAGCGCGTCTGCTATTCGATGACCGAGAAGGCCGCCGGCGCCGATGCCACCGGCATGCGCACCACCGCGGTGAAGGACGGCAACGAGAATTATATCCTGAACGGCGAGAAATGGTTCTCGTCTGCCGCCAGCGCCGCCGATCTGGCCGTCGTGATGGCGCGCACCGATCCCGATGCGCCGCGTCACCGCCAGTTTTCCACCTTCATCGTGGAGCTGCCCAACCCCGGCTACATCATCAAGCGCGACATCAAGACGATGGCCATCGAAGGCCCGCTGTCCCAGGTGATGGGCGGCGGCCACAGCGAGATCGAGATCAAGGACCTGGTGGTGCCGGCCGAAAATCTGCTGGGCGGCGAAGGCAATGGCTTCAACATGGGGCAGCACCGGCTGGCCTATGGCCGCTTGCGGCACGGCATGCACAATGTGGCAATGGCGCAGCGCGCGCTCGATCTGGCCACCGCGCATGTGACGAGCCGGGAGACGTTCGGGAAGCGCCTGAGCGACCGGCAGGGCGTGCAGTTCATGCTCGCCGAATGCGCCAGCGAGCTTTACATGGCGCGGCTGATGCTGCTGCACATCGCCTACAAGGCGGAAAAGGGCATGGACCTGCGGCAGGAAAACAGCATCGCCAAGGTGTTCCTGGCCCATATGGTGCACAAGGTGGTCGATACCGCCATCCAGTTGCACGGCGCGTTGGGCTACAGCCAGGACACGCCGTTGGCGAGCTGGTACACGCATATCCGTTCGCAGCGGCTGGTCGACGGGCCGGACGAGGTGCACCGCTGGACGGTGGGCCGCAATGTGATCAAGGCATTCCAGGCGCACGGCACGACGGCGTCGGCGGCAGGGGGTGATTTGATTTAGGCCGCTGGGAACGAAAAAGGCCGGGCGTTGCGGCCCGGCCTCTTCATTTGCGGTGCGCCACAGGCTTATGCGGCCAGGGTCAGGCCCTCATAGCGCGACAGGTGGAAATCCACGCTGCCGAACTGGTTTTCGATCAGGGTGGCGCGCTTGAAATAATGGCCCACCGCCAGTTCCTGGGTGATGCCGATGCCGCCGTGGATCTGAACGGCATTCTGGCCAACGAACTTGGCGGCCTTGCCCACCTTTGCCTTGGCCATCGAAACCGCGGCGGCGCGTTCCGGCGTGTCGAGCTTGAGCGTGGCCATCATGGTCATCGAAACGGCCTGCTCGACTTCCATGAACATGTCGACCAGCCGATGCTGGATCACCTGGAAATCGCCGATCGCCTTGCCGAACTGCTTGCGCTGCTTGGCATAATCCAGCGTCTGCGCGTGCAGAACCTTCAGCACGCCGCAGGCTTCGGCGCACAGCGCGACCGTGGCTTCATCGACCACGCGCTCCACCAGCGGCAGGCCATCGGCGGCGAGCACTTGGGGCTGGCCCACGGCGACATTCTCGAAATAGACTTCGCTGGCCGAGGTGCCGTGCACGGTGAGATAATCGCGGCGTGTGATGCCAGCGGCATCGGCCGGGATCAGCAGCAGCGCGATGCCAGCCGCGTCACGCTGGGCGCCGGCGGTGCGGGCGGTGACGAGCAGGTGCGTGGCATGGGCAGCGCCTTCCACCACGGCCTTGTGGCCATTCAACTGGCCGCCCTTCAGCGTGGTGGTGACATCGTTCAGATAGAAACGGCCCTGCGGTTCATAAGCTGCAAAGGCGATGCGCACTTGGCCACCGATAATGCCGGGGATCAGCTCATCGGCGATGGCGCCGCCAACGGCCTTCAGCGCGCCGCCGCCGATGACGACGGTGTTCAGATAGGGTTCCAGCACGATGGCGCGGCCCAGTTCTTCCATCACCACCATGTTTTCGACCGCGCCGCCGCCCAGGCCGCCATGCGCTTCGCTGAACGGTGCGCACAGGATGCCGAGTTCTTCGGCAAAGGCGGTCCACACCGCCGGGTTCCAGCCCTTGCCTTCGCGCACGGTCTTTTGGCGCGAATCGAAATCATAGGTGTTGGCCAGGTAACGCGACAGCGAATCGCGCAGCATGGTCTGTTCTTCGGTGAAATTGAAATCCATCGTCGTTCCCCAAGGAAATGGCGCCGCCCCGGTTCAAGCCGGGGCGGCGCTCAATCGTTCAAAGCCCCAGCACCATCTTGGCGATGATGTTGCGCTGGATCTCGTTGGACCCGCCATAGATGCTGGTCTTGCGCATGTTGAAATAGACCGGCGCGACACGGCGGGCGCTGTCCGGGCCGACGTCGAAGCTGTTGTCGCCTTCGCCCATCGAACGGAAATAGGGCGCGCCATAGGTGCCGGCGGCTTCCAGCGCCAGTTCGGTCAAGCGCTGCTGGATTTCGGTGCCCTTGATCTTGAGCAGGGACGATTCCGGCCCCGGGCCCTTGCCGCTGCTTTCACCGGCCAGCGTGCGCAGCTCGGTATATTCCAGCGCGGCCAGATCAACTTCCAGCTCGGCAATCTTGCGCTTGAAGAACGGGTTGGCCAGCAGGGCCCCGCCGCCATCTTCGGTGTTGCGCGCCACCTGCTTGATGCGCTCCACATTGCGCTTGGACGCGGCGACGCCGGCAATGCCGGTGCGTTCGTGGGCCAGCAGGAACTTGGCGCAGGTCCAGCCCTTGTTCTCGTGGAACACGCGGTTTTCCACCGGCACGATCACGTCTTCCAGCCAGACTTCGTTGACCTCATGCTCACCGCCCAGGGTGATGATCGGGCGCACGGTGATGCCGGGCGTCTTCATGTCGATGAGGAGGAAGCTGATGCCTTCCTGCATCTTGGCGGTGGGATCGGTGCGGACGAGGAAGAAGCCCCAATCGGCATGCTGGGCCATCGTCGTCCAGGTCTTCTGGCCGTTGACGCGATAATATTCCTTGCCGTCCTCGCCGGTGAAACGCTCGGCGCGGGTGCGCAAAGACGCGAGGTCAGAACCCGAACCCGGCTCCGAATAGCCCTGGCACCACCAATCCTCACCCGACAGGATGCGGGGCAGGAACTTGGCCTTCTGCTCCGGCGTGCCAAAGGTGTAGATCACCGGCCCGACCATCGACAGGCCGAACGGCATCAGCCGCACGCAATCGGCAGCAGCGGTTTCTTCGGACCAGATGTAACGCTGCGTCGAGGTCCAGCCGGTGCCGCCATATTCCACCGGCCACGCCGGAGCGATCCAACCCTTGGCGGCGAGCACCTTGTGCCAGGCGAGGAAATCCTCCTTGGCCATCTCCTCACCCTCATCAATCTTGTCGTTCAGATATTGAGGGTAGGAATCGCGGATGAACGCGCGGACTTCCTCACGGAAAGCGGCATCGGCAGCACTGAAATTCAGATCCATGGCTATACTCCCCAGCTCACAGGTTGACGTTTACGTAAACCCGATTCGAAGGCGCGGCAAGCCTGTGAATTTTGCCGCTGCGGCGTCTTGTGCGCCGCTGCCCGGCCGGCGGCCAGCGCCCTGCGCTGGACGCGGACTCGGGGCGAGGCCGGCCAGCGGGTTTGGGCAGCCTGCAACGCGGGCTTTGCCCGCGTGGAGGGCGGCCCAAGGCCCGTCTGACGTCACGGGAGCAGGGCCTTGCTGGCCGGCAATGCCATCCCCACATCAGGGCCATGTTCAACATCATCTCGCTGGCCATCGGCCTTGTCGCGCTCACCCTGGCGCTGGTGGCCTTCCTGCCGCTGCTGGGCTGGGCCAATTGGGCGATCATCCCACTGGCCATGATCGGCCTGGGCTTCGGCTTTGTGTCGGGAAAACCCGCCGGCCGGCTGCTCAATCTGGCGGTGATCGCGATTGGCGCGTTCCGCCTGTTCATGGGTGGCGGGGTGTTGTGAGGCGGCCTTCGCCGAACTGACGCCGCCATCGCCGCTGCCGGGCGCGACGGCGATCGGTGAAACGGCCCATCCGCTGGTCACGTCACGCGCTCGACGACCGCAAGAAGCAACTGACCTGTATCGCTGCCGACGATCCGGTGGCGGCCGAACGGGTGGTGAATCGGCTGCGAGAGGCGGCGGCCGGGCTTGAAGATTTTGCGACCGGGCGTCCCGGCCGGGTGACCGGATGGCTGATTCGCCGTTCGGCAATGCCGCCGGAAGCCCTCTTCCTTGCCTTCACCGCCCCGCCAACATCTCCTCCACCCACGCCGGCACCAGCACGCTGGCCGGGCCGTGGCGGGCCTCATGGAACATGGGGGTGCCGGCCGAGGGCTCGAGGTTGAGTTCCAGCGTGCGCGCCCTGGCGTCCCGCGCCCAGCCGACGAAGCCGGCCGCCGGATAGACCGCGCCGGAGGTGCCGATGGAGACGAACAGGTCGCAGGCGGCGATGGCGGCTTCGATGCGGTTCATGTGGTAGGGCATTTCGCCGAACCAGACGATATCGGGACGCAGGCCGCCTGATTGCCGGCAGGCAGGACAGGGGGGATCGCCGAGCAGCGGGCCGCGCCAGGGCCGGGCGGTGCCGCAGCGGGTGCAGAGCGCGCTGTTCAGCTCGCCGTGCATGTGGAGCAGATGGTTGTGGCCGGCGCGATCGTGGAGATCATCGACATTCTGGGTGACGAGGAGGAAATCGCCTTGCCATTCCGCCTCCAGCCGGGCCAGCGCCAGATGGGCGGCATTGGGCACCACCTGGCCGAGGAAAGCGCGGCGCTGATCATAGAATGTCTGCACCAATGTGGGGTTGCGGCGGAAGGCCTGGGGCGTGGCGACATCCTCGATCCGGTGATTTTCCCACAGGCCGTCGCTGGCACGGAAGGTGGGCACGCCGCTTTCGGCCGAAATGCCGGCGCCGGTGAGGATGACGATGTTCATGCGGGCTCCAGCAGGCGGGCGGGATCGGGCCACCACACGCGCCACACCATCTGGCGGCTGCCATCGGGGGCGGTTTCGGGCCATTCATCGGTTTCGCGCCCGCCCAGCCTGGCATAGAATCCGCGCGCGGCGGTGTTGGCGCTGTAGACGAACAGATCAAGGCCCTGGCCTGCTGCTTCGGCCAGAGCCAGCCGCGCCGCCTGGGCCAGCAGCCGGCGGCCGAGCCCGGTGCCGTTCAGGCCGGGGCGGACGTGGAGATTGTCAACATGGCTGCCCCAGTGTGGATCGGCCGCGAGGAACAGGCTGGCAAAGCCGGCCAGCCCGTCATCATCCTGCGCCAGCACAACGCGCAGGGCCGGATCTTGTGGCGCAAAGCGGCCGGTCCACACGTCAAGCCGGTCGGCGGCCAGGTGGTGCGCCAGCCAATCGGCGCGCAGGATATGGGCATAGGCGGCGCGCCAGCTTTCGCTGTGCAGGGCGGCGATGGCGGGCGCGTCGGCGGCGGTGGCAAGGCGGAAGTGCATCGGGCGGCAGCATAGGGGCGGCTGGCCAAGCGCGGCAAGCTGTGGCTGAATGGGATCATGCGGGGGCGGCGGATTCAATGGCGGTTTGGCTGGCCGATGTTGGGCTGGGGGGTGGCATTGGCCGCCGGTGCCCTGCTGCTGGCCTGGGCGGATTATCAGCGGCTGGCGCGCACCCATGCCGGCGATGTGGCGTTGGTGCTGGTGGCGGCGTTGTTCCTGGGCCTGGGCCTGTGGCTGGGGTTTGGGGTGGCGCGCCGGCCCGTGTCGCCGCCCGGCAATCCGGCCGCGGTGGCCAGCCTGGGCCTCACGCGGCGCGAGCTGGAGGTGTTGCAGCTGCTCGCGGACGGCCAGGCCAACAAGGAGATTGCCCGGGCGCTGGGTGTTTCGCCCAACACGGTGAAGACGCATCTGGCGCGCCTGTTTGAAAAACTGGGCGCCAGCAGCCGCACTGCCGCCATCGCGCGCGGGCGTGATCTGGGCATCATCGGGTGATCATGGGGCTGATATCGCCCAAATCACCCATTTGGGCGACTGACAGGGCCGATGCCGTCATGCTGAACCGATGCCGCAACCACAGCGGGAGACCCAAATGATCGCCACCCTTGTTCGTTACGGCCTGGCCAGCGGCCTCATCATCGGCAGCATCCTGTTCGGCACCACGGTGGCCTTTCACGATGCGATTTCCACCCCGGCTGTCGGCATGGCCATTGGCTATGCCGGGATGCTGTTGGCGTTCAGCATGATCGTGCTGGCCATACGCCAGCATCGCGATGGCGCGCTGGGCGGGGTGATCGGCTTCTGGCCGGCGCTGGTTCTTGGGCTGGGCATTTCGGTGATCGCCACGATTTTCTATGTGCTGGCGTGGGAGGCGGCGCTGGCGGTGACGGGCATGGATTTCGGGGCCGAATATGCCGGCATGATGGTGGCCGACGCACAAGAATCCGGCGATGCGGCCGCCATCGCCCGAGTCCGGGTCGAGGCGGCGCAATTTGCCGCCGATTATGCGCGGCCCCTGTGGCGGATGGGGGTGACGGCCACCGAAATCCTGCCGGTGGGGGCGGTGGTTTCGCTCGGCGCGGCCGGTTGGTTGAGCCGGCGGCGGCGGGTGGCTTGACCCATTGCGCCACAGCGCGGCTTCGCTCACAACGGCGGCATGACAATCAAGCCGATCCGCGTGGGCGTTCTGGGCGCCGGTGGCCGCATGGGCCAGGCCATCATCACTGCCCTGTCTGACTGGCCGGGCCTGACGCTGGCCGGGGCCATCGAACGCGCCGGCCATCCCAGTTGCGGGCTGCCGGCCGGGCCGGGCCATGACGAAACCCTAACCGTCTGTTCCAACATCGGGGCCATTGCGCACAAATGCGATGTGCTGATCGATTTTTCCGTGCCCGCCGCGCTGGCGGCCAGCCTGGAGGCGGCGCAGGAGGGGCGGTGTGCGCTGGTGGTGGGCACCACTGGCCTGGGCGCCCTGCATCATGCGATGATCGATGCGGCCGCCCGCGACATTGCCGTGCTGCAGGCTGCCAACACCAGCCTGGGCGTCACCCTGCTGGCGCGGCTGGTTGAACAGGCGGCCGCCGCCCTGGGGCCGGATTGGGATATTGAAATTGCCGAACTGCACCACCGGCTGAAGGTTGATGCGCCCTCCGGCACCGCGCTGGCGCTGGGGGAGGCGGCGGCCGCCGGGCGCGGCATCGACCTTGCGGCCAACATGGCCAGCGGCCGCGACGGCATCACCGGCGTGCGGCCCGTGGGCGAAATCGGCTTTGCCGCGCTGCGCGGCGGCAGCGCGGCCGGCGATCACATGGTGCTGTTGGCCAGCGAGGGTGAACGCATCGAATTGTGGCACCGTGCCGAACACCGCGGCATCTTTGCACGCGGTGCACTCAAGGCTGCCCAGTGGCTGGCCGGCAAACCCGCCGGCCGCTATGCCATGACCAACGTGCTGGGGCTTTAACCCAGCACCATCTCCACCGGCGTGTGGGCATAGCCCAGATCGCGCGCCACCGCCGCATGGGTGACCTGGCCATCATGCACGTTCAGGCCGGCGGCCAGGTGCGGATTGGCCCGCAGTGCCGCCTGCCAGCCCAGATCGGCAATACGCAGCGCGTGCGCAAGGGTGACATTGTTCAGCGCATAGGTGCTGGTGCGCGCCACCGCGCCGGGCATGTTGGCGACGCAATAATGCACGATGCCATCCACGATATAGGTGGGATCGGCGTGGGTGGTGGCGTGGCTGGTTTCGAAACAGCCGCCCTGATCGATGGCCACATCCACCAGCACCGCGCCGGGCTTCATCGTGGCCAGCATGGCCCGCGTCACCAGCTTGGGCGCCGCGGCACCTGGGATCAGGACGGCGCCGACCACCAGATCGGCTGACGCCACTTGCTCTGCAAGGCTGGATCGGCCGGAATAGAGCGTGCGCGCCCGGCCCTGGAAATGATTGTCCAGCCGTTCCAGCACGGCAGGATCGCGATCGAGGATGGTGACATCGGCACCCAGCCCCACCGCCATTTGCGCGGCGTTGAACCCCACCACGCCGCCGCCGATCACCACCACCTTGGCTGGCAGCACGCCGGGCACCCCGCCCAGCAGCACACCGCGCCCGCCATGGGCCTTTTCCAGCGCGGTCGCGCCGGCCTGGATCGCCATGCGACCGGCGACCTGGCTCATGGGCTTGAGCAGTGGCAGGCTGCCATCGGCCGCCGTGACGGTTTCATAGGCGATGGCGGTCACGCCGGATTTGATCAGATCGGCTGTCTGTTCCGGATCGGGGGCGAGGTGCAGATAGGTATAAAGGATCTGGCCGCGGCGCAGCATGGCGCGTTCGCCGGCCTGCGGTTCCTTCACCTTCACCACCATCTCGCATTCGGCAAAGATGCTGGCGGCATCGGGCTGAATGGCAGCGCCCGCCGCGCGATAATCCGCATCGGTGGCGCCGATGCCGGCACCGGCGCCGGCTTCCACCCATACCTCATGGCCATGGGCAACCAGCTCGGCCACGCTCTCGGGCGTGAGCCCAACGCGATATTCGTGGTTCTTGATTTCCCTGACGGTGCCGACACGCATGGCGATGCTCCTTGATTGTGCCGGGAATTATGCGCCGCTTTGGCCGGGAAGTGTTGCCAAAGATTCCGGGTTTATGGCCCCGGTGCGGGATGATATCGCGCCAACAGGTAAAAACATGGGATGATTTCGCATGGATCGGCATGATATCCTGATTCTCAAGGCGCTGCAGGGCGACTCGGCGATTGCCATTGCCGATCTGGCGGCGCGGATCGGCCTGTCCACCTCAGCTTGCCACCGCCGCATCAAGCAGTTGGAAGCCACCGGCGTGATTGCCGGTTACCGGGCCCAGCTTGATCCGCAGACCCTTGGCTTGAAGATGCAGGTTTTCGTGGAAATCACCCTGACCAGCCAGAGCCACGAGGCCATGGACCGGTTTGAAGCGGCGGTGGCAAGCTTTGACGAGATACTGGAATGCCATTTGATGTCGGGCAGCGCCGACTATCTTTTGCGGGTGGCGGCGCGCGATCTGGAGCAGTTTGATGCCATCCATCGCACCTGCCTGGCGCGCCTGCCCGGGGTCAGCGCCATGCGGTCCGGCTTTGCCATCCGCACCATCAAGCCGTGGCGCGGCTATCCGCTGTGACACCGGCTTGACGCAGAGAACGTTCTCAGATAACGATTGAGAAGAGTGAACGTTCACAACCGCTGCGATCACAGGCGGATGAGCGATCTGGGGGAGAAAATCGCGATGATCATGTCGAGCCGTCCGGCGTTTGGCCGTTTCATGATGGGTGTTTCGGTGTTGGCGCTCGGTTCAGCCGCCATGCCGGCCTTGGCGCAGGAAAAGCCGGCCGTGGCCGCCGAAAGCGAAGCCGAAGAGCTGGTGGTTACCGGCATCCGGGTCAGTCTTGCGAAATCGCTGGGCATCAAGCGCGACGCGCTGGGCGTGGTGGACGCCATTTCGTCGGAAGACATTGGCAAATTCCCCGATACCAACCTGGCGGAATCGCTGCAGCGCATCACCGGCGTGTCGATCGACCGCAACATCGGCGAAGGCTCGCGCGTCACGGTTCGCGGCTTTGGCCCCGATTTCAACCTGGTGCTGCTGAACGGCCGCACCATGCCGGCATCGGGCCTGGGCGATTGCTGCTCGGCACCGGCGTCGCGCAGCTTTGATTTTGCCAACCTGGCGTCTGAAGGCGTTGCCGGGGTGGAGGTGTACAAGTCGGGCCGCGCCACGCTGCAAACCGGCGGCATTGGTTCGGTGATCAACATCAAGACGCCGCGTCCGCTGGATCGCCCCGGTTTCAAGGGCAGCATCTCGGCCAAGGCCATGCTCGACCACACGTTCGAAGGCACCAAGCCGACGCCGGAAGTGTCGGGCATTCTGAGCAAGACCTTCGCTGATGACCGCATCGGCATTCTGGTGACCGGCATCTACCAGCGCCGCAAGGCCAGCCTGGCGCAGTTTGGCGCCGGCTGGCGCGAGGGCTATCTGGGCAATGAAAACAACTGGGGTTCGCTGCCGGTGGACGCCAATGATTGGCGCGGCAATTTCGCCCAGACGCAGAACCGCCCGGGGCCGACCGATGTCTATCAGGTTACCCAGAACGCCGGTTATGATTTCACCGACATTGATCGTGAGCGCATCAACGGCCAGGTCGTGTTGCAGGTGAAGCCGACCAACAATCTTGACCTTTTGATCGATTACACCTTCTCGCAGAACACCATCGATGCCCGCACCAACAGCATCGGCGTGTGGTTCAATCACAACCAGACCAGCAGCAGCTGGACCAACGGGCCGGCGGCCGGGCCGAAATTCTATGCCGAAACCTTTGGTGCCGGCGAAGGCAAGGATCTCGCCATCACCGGCGCGCTTGCCGCCAACCGCAACATCAACCGCTCGCTTGGCGGCAATCTGAAGTGGGATGGCCCGGACGGTCTGCGCCTTGAGCTCGACGCCCACCATTCGACCGCCGAAAGCAAGCCGACCTCGCCGTTTGGCAGCAACAGCGCCGTGGGCAGCGCCATCTATGGTGTTGCCAGCCAGCGCGTTGATTATCAGACCGATATGCCGGTGATCTCTGTCACCATGCATCCGGGCGCGGCGATCCAGGCCAGCAACATCCGTCCCTCTGGCAACAGCTTCCGCAACGGCTACATGAAGGACACGATCAACGAAGCCGCGCTGCGTGGCGGTTATGATTTCGAATCCGATCTGATCAAGAGCCTGGATTTCGGCGTGACCTTCACCGAGAACAAGGTGCGCTCGGCCTTTGGCGTCATCCAGAACGACAGCTGGGGCGGCACGCTCACCGCGGCGGAAACGCCCGACAGCCTCTATGCCATCACGCCGCTGGCCTCGCGTCTGGCCGGCATGAACGGATCGCAGGATCCGGCCATCATCGCCAATTATTTCCAGATCGATACGGCGGCTCTGGCCGATCTGCTGCAGCGCCGCATCGGCATCTGCAACGCCTCCACGGTGGCCGGCGCCTGCCTTGCCACCTACCAGACCGATCGCCGCATCCGCGAACAGACCTGGGCGCCCTATATCCAGACCACCCACAAATTTGATCTGGGTGCCATGAAGGCCAATCTGCGGCTCGGCCTGCGCTATGAAAAGACCCGGATCAACTCGTCGGCGCTGGTGCCGATCCCGAGCGGGGTTGTGTGGCAGGCAGACAATGAAATGGGCCTGCTGGGCGGTGTTTCGTCTGATTTCAGCGCCCTGCGCGGCGAATATGAAAATTGGCTGCCGGCCATTGATGTCGATCTGGCGCCGATCAGCGACGTGCGGCTGCGCGCTTCCTACAGCCACACCATCACCCGCCCGGATTATGCCAGCCTGCAGGGGGGCATCACGGTGAACCAGCCGCTGCGTCCGAATGGCGGCAGCACTGCCAGCAGCGGCAGTCCCGGCCTGCTGCCCTACAAGTCGAAGAACATCGATCTGGCGGCCGAATGGTATTACGGCAAGGACAGCTATGTCTCGGTGGGCTTCTTCCACAAGGATGTGAGCAACTTCATCGCCAGCACCACCACGCAGGGGCCGTTGTTCGATCTGCCCAACCCGGCACAGGGTGCGGCCGTGACGGCGGCGCGCACGGCACTGGGAGGCAATGCCGGCTTTGCGGCAATCCTGGCGCGACTGGCGGCCACCAATCCATCGGTGGTGCAGTTCACCAATGGTGTTGCCACGGGCGTGATTGGCCAGGCTTCGGATCCGAAGGTGCAGTTCACCATCACCCAGCCAGGCAACAGCGACCAGACCGCCAAGCTGCACGGTTTTGAATTCGCGGTTCAGCACAGCTTCTGGAACACCGGCATCGGCACGATCCTGAACTATACCATCGTGCGCAGCGACACGCAGTTCGACAACACGCTGCGCTACACCGCCACCCAGTTCGCGGTGAATGGGGTGAGCGACAGCGCCAACGCCGTGCTCTATTACGACAAGAACGGCCTGCAGGCCCGTGTTGCCTACAACTGGCGTGATGGTTTCCTGGCCGGCTATGGCTTTGATCCCTCCTATGTCGAAGCCTATGGCCAGTTCGACGTCAGCGCGTCGTGGGAGTTCAAGAAGGGCGTGACCGCCTTTGTTGAAGGCATCAACATCACCAATGCCGATCGGCGCGGGCATCAGCGCAACAACATCTCGGCTCAGTTCGCTGCGCCAGGCTATGCCCGCTACACGGCCGGGATGCGCTACGCCTTCTGATGCCGGAACACGGCCGGGTTGCATGGGGAGCCGCGCGCGCAAGCGTTGCGGCTCCCTTCGCGCTCTGCCACTCTGGGTGACGAGAGGATGGGTGTGACAGGCACAGAGCCATATCGTGTGGTGATCGTGGGCGGCGGCACGGCTGGCTGGCTCACCGCGTGCGTGCTGGCTGCAAAATGCCCGCAATTGTCGATCACGCTTGTCGAAGCGCCGGAGATTCCCACCATCGGTGTGGGCGAAGGCACCTGGCCGACCATGCGGGAAACCCTGGCCAGCATCGGTATCGCCGAAGCCGAGTTCATGCTGGCCTGTGACGCCGCCTTCAAGCAGGGGTCACGCTTTGACGGCTGGGTGACGGGCGCTGCGGATGATCATTATCTGCATCCCTTCACCCTGCCACCGGCCGTCAGCACAGCCAGCCTGCTGGGGGCGTGGGCAGCGTCTGCGCCGGATCTGGCCTTTGCCGAGGTGATGACTGCCCAGGCCGTTGCCTGCGCCGGCAACCTCGCCCCGCGCCAACGCGGCATGCCGGAGTATGCCGGTGCGCTGAACTATGCCTATCATTTCGATGCCGGCAAATTTGCCGCGCTGCTGGCGCGCCATGCCTGCGCCCGGCTTGGCGTTGTGCATGTGACCGGTGCGGTTGTGGGCACCACGGCGGCCGGGAACGGTGATGTTGCCACTGTGGAGCTGCGCGATGGCCGCAGTCTGGCCGCCGACCTGTTTGTCGATTGCACCGGTCAGGCCGGGCTGCTGATTGCCGGCCATTGTCGATCGGCCTGGATCGACCGTTCAGACGTGTCGTTCAACGATCGTGCGCTGGCGGTGCAGGTGCCGGTTCTGCCCGGCAGCCCGGTGGCCTCGCAAACCATCGGCACGGCCCATCGCGCCGGCTGGCTGTGGGATATCGCCCTGCCCACCCGCCGTGGGATCGGTTGCGTCTACAGTTCGCGGTTTCTGAACGACGATGAGGCCGAAGCCATCTTGCGCGGGCATGTGGCAACCCAGGTCCCGGGGGCCGATGTCGCGGCCCTGAGTCCGCGTCGGCTCAGCTTTGCCACCGGGCATCGTGAGCGCTTCTGGGTTGGCAATGTTGTGGCAGTCGGGCTTTCGGCCGGGTTCATCGAACCGCTGGAGGCTTCAGCCATTGTGCTGATCGAACTGTCTGCGCGGGCACTGGCCGAAGCGCTGCCGGCCGGTGCCGAAACCATGGCCATCCATGCCGATCGTTTCAATGCCCGGTTCCGCTATCGCTGGGACCGCATCGTCGAGTTTCTGAAGCTGCACTATGTGTTGAGCCGCCGCACGGAGCCCTATTGGGAGGCCCAGCGCGATCCGGCGACCATCCCGCCGCGGCTGGCGGAGAATCTCCGGCTTTGGCGGGAGCGGCCACCCAGTGCCACCGATCTGCCCCAGCAAGACGAGCTGTTTCCGGCTGCCAGCCAGCACTATGTGCTCTATGGCCTGGGCTTTCCCCTGCCATCGCGCTGCCAGGCGGATGCGGCCGCCCTGGCCGCCTTGGCCGATGTGCGCACCCGCGCCCGCCGGCTGGCGGCAGGACTTCCCGACAATCGCAGCTATCTGGCCGCCCTGGCGGCGCAGGCAGCCTGAACCGACGGACGTATATGGCCAATCACCAGATCCTGAATTTTGACGATCACGCCAAGCTGCGGGTGCTCACCGGGGCCGGCGCCGATCTGGGCGATGCGGTCATGGCCTGTCTGGTGGTGCCGCCGGAGTTTCGGCGGCTGGCGATCGATTATCCCATCCTGTTCCGCCAGGATGATGAAACCGGTCAGTTTTCAGCGCTGGCGCTGTTCGGATTCGAACCGGGCGAAAATCTCTATCTGGCCGGTGATCAGTGGGATGCCGGCACAAAGCCGCTGGCCATGGCCGTGCAGCCGTTTCTGGTGGGCCGCGCGCGCGATCCCGATGCGCCGGGGCAGGTGCATATCGACATGGATCACCCACGCGTTGCGCTGGGCAGCGACGGCACCCGCCTGTTTGAACCGGGCGGCCAGCCGACGCCCTTGGTGGAAGATATCGCCGAAATGCTGGGTGCGCTGGATCAGGGTTATCGGGACAGCGCGGCCTTCTATGCCGCGTTGGCGCGCCATGATCTGCTCGAACCCTTCTCGATGGACGTCACGCTCGACGACGGCAGTCAGCACCGGCTGGTGGGCTATCACCTGATCAACGAAGACCGGCTCGCCACACTCTCGGCGGGCGCACTGGCCGAACTGCATGGCGATGGCCATCTGCTGCCCATCTTCATGGCGGTGGCATCGGTGGGCAATCTGGCGGCGCTGGTGCGGCGGCGCAACCGGTTGGCGCATGGCTGAACCCGGCGATCTGCTGGCCGGCTTGCCGCGCGTGCCTGAAGTCGCCGTGGCGGCCGATGGGCTTGATGCGATGCTGGCGGGTGCCGATGCGCCGTTCGTGGTGCGCGGCGTGGCGGCGGATTGGCCGTTGGTGCAGGCCGGGCTGGCCAGCGCCGATGCCGCCCGCGCGCTGCTGGCGGCCGAAGCGCGCGATCGCCCGTTTCCGGCCAGCATTGGCGCTGCTGGCGGCGATGGCCGGTTCTTCTATGATGCCGGCATGGGCATGAATTTCCGCATGGTCAACGCCGCCCTGCCGGAACTGCTGGATGCCATGGCACAGGCGGTCGATGCGCCCGATGCCCCTGCCATCTATCTCTCGTCCATCGATATCGGCCATTATTTCCATGGGTTGGGGGATGCGAACCGCCTGGCGCTGGGCCACCGCCAGCCGCTGGCCAGCATCTGGATCGGCACCCGCACCTGCATCGCGGCCCACAATGATGTGCCGGCCAATGTGGCGGTGTGCGCTGTGGGGCGGCGACGCTTCACGCTGTTCCCGCCCGATCAGTTTGCCAATCTCTATCTTGGCCCGCTGGAAAACACGCCGGCCGGACGGACCGTCAGCATGGTGGATGTGCGCAGCCCCGATCTGCAGCGCTTTCCGCGCTTTGCCGAGGCGCTCAGCGCTGCGCAAGTGACCGAACTCGACCCGGGCGATGCCATTTTCGTGCCGTCGCTGTGGTGGCATCATGTCGAAGGGCTGGCGCCGTTCAATGTGCTGGTGAATTATTGGTGGCGCGATGAACCGCGCTGGGTGGGCAATCCCGAGGATGCCCTGCTGCACGCCATCCTGGCGGTGCGCGATTTGCCGCCCCAGCAGCGGGCGCAATGGCGCGATTTGTTCGAGCATTATGTCTTTGCGCCCGATAATGAGGTGACGGCCCATCTGCCGGCGGCGGCGCAGGGCATATTGGCCCCGCTCACCGCGGCCACCGCCGGCCAGATCAAGGCGCGCTTGTTGAGAGGATTGTCGCGATGAACCAGCAGCCAAAATTGCGTGTCGTGGTGGCCGGGGGCGGCACCGCCGGCTGGATGGCGGCGGCGGCGCTGGCACACACGCTGGGCCCGGTGATCGATCTGACGCTGGTGGAATCCGATGCCATCGGCACCATCGGCGTGGGCGAAAGCACCATTCCGCCGATGCAATTGTTCAACCGGTTGATCGGCATCAACGAAGCCGAGTTCATGCGCGCCACCCAGGCGACGTTCAAGCTGGGCATCATGTTCGAAAACTGGCGCTGCGTGGGCCACAAATATTTTCACAGCTTTGGCACGGCGGGCAAGGATCACTGGTCCGCCGGGTTCCAGCATTTCTGGCTGCATGGGCTGAGCCAGGGGCATGAGCACAGCTATGACGACTATGCGCTGGAACTGCAGGCGGCACTTCACTCCAAATTCGCCCATCTGCCCGATGACCGGCTGAACTATGCCTATCAACTGGACAGTGCGCTTTATGCCCGCTTCCTGCGCCAGCGTGCCGAAGCCGGCGGCGCCCAGCGCGTCGAAGGCCGCATTGGCCAGGTGGAACTGAACGGCGAAAGCGGCAACATCGCAGCGCTGGTGCTGGATGGTGGCCGCCGCATCGAAGGCGATCTGTTCATCGATTGCACCGGCTTTCGCGCCCTGCTGATCGAAGGCGCGCTGCACGCGGGTTTTGATGACTGGTCGCACTGGCTGCCGTGCGACAGCGCCATTGCCGTGCAGACCAGCAGCGTGCGTGCCGCTGTGCCCTATACCCGTGCCATCGCCCATGATGCCGGCTGGCAATGGCGCATCCCGCTGCAGCACCGGCAGGGCAATGGCATCGTCTATTGCAGCCGCTATCTGAGCCAGGACGCAGCGCAGGAACGCCTGTTCGCCACGGTGGAGGGTGAGCGGCTGGTGAAGCCCAACATCATCAAATATCAAACCGGGGTGCGCCGCCGGCAATGGCACCGCAACTGCGTGGCTGTTGGCCTGTCGGGCGGGTTCATGGAGCCGCTGGAATCCACCTCCATCCACCTGATCCAGCGGGCCGTGCTGCGCATCTGCCGCATGTTGCCGGCCAGCGGCCAGCCGTCGCGGCACGACATCGCCGAATTCAACGAACAGATGTTCACCGACATGGAGCAGATCCGCGATTTCCTGATCCTGCACTATAAAGTGACGGATCGCCGCGACAGCCCGTTCTGGCGCCATGTGTCCAGCATGGCCATCCCCGACAGCCTGTCCCACAAGATCGAACTGTTCCGCGAAACCGGCCGGGTGTTCCGCAAGAATGAAGAGCTGTTCGTGGAAAACAGCTGGGTGCAAGTGATGATGGGGCAGGGGATCGTGCCGCAAAGCCATCATCCGGTGGCAGCAAAGCTGCGGCCCGAAGAACTGGCGGCCTTTCTGGGGTCCTTGCGCGACGGGGTGGCCCGCACCGTGGCCGGCTTGCCCGATCACCAGACTTATGTTGCACGCTATTGCGGGGCGGCCGCTCCGCAAGACAGCAAGGCGGCGTGAGCAGCGACGGGAAACGGTAAGGCAGCATGGCAAGGCGCAAACAGGCGGTGACCATCCGGCACGTGGCGGCTGCGTCCGGCGTGTCGCTGCAAACCGTGAGCCGGGTGATCAACAACGAAGCCAATGTGCGCGCGGAAACCAAGAACCGCGTGCAGGCCGCCATCGACAGCCTGGGCTATGTGCCATCCATCGCCGCCCAGCGCATGAGCGGCTCCAGATCCTATCTCATCCTGGCCATCAACGATCGGGAACGCACCATTGCCGATTGGCGGGCGCGCCAGGGCACCGATTGGGTGGATCAGATGCTGCTGGGCGGCATGCTCACCTGTGCCGAACATGGCTATCGCATGATCTTTGAACTGATCGACACGCACAGCGACCATGTCGAGCGCGAGTTGCTGGCTGCCATTGCAGCGCTGCAACCCGATGGGATCATCCTCACCCCGCCGCACAGCGACAACCCGCAGATTGTCACCCTGCTGGCCGAACAGGATATGCCGTTTGTCCGCATTGGGTCGCAGCGTGCCGATGCCGGCATCCCGGTGTCGATGGACGATGAAGGCTCCGCGCGCACCGCCACCGATCATCTGATCGCCGGCGGCCACCGCCGCATCGGCTTCATTGCCGGTCCGGCCGATTATGAATTGAGCGGCTGGCGGGTGGACGGCTGGCGCGCCGCCATGGCCGCGGCCGGGCTCGACACGGCGGGTCTGCTCGAGGTGGGCGATTTTTCCCGTGCTTCCGGCCATGCCGCGGCGCTTCGCCTGCTTGATCCGCCGTCTCGGCCGACGGCGATCATCGCCAGCAATGATCAGATGGCGATGGCAACGCTGGATGTGGCCGGGCAACTGGGCCTGGCCGTGCCGGATGATCTTTCAATCATCAGTTTCGACAACACACCCATCGTGCAGTTCGCCCAGCCGCCGCTCACCGCCATCGATCAGCCGATTGCTGCCACGGCATCAAAAGCGGTGGAGATGATCATCGGCCATCTGAAGGGTGATCCGGCCCCGGCTGCGCTCACCACCGTGCCGGCCAGCCTGATTCGCCGCGCCTCTGTGGCTGTGCGTGGCTGACGCGGCTTCGCCACGCCTGCGCCGCTTCCTGATCCTGTACGGGCTGGCCTGGGCAGGCGTTGCCATCGCCTATCTGCCGTTTCTCACCATCCTGCTGCCGATCCGGGTGTCAGAGCTCGCAGGGGCTGATCTGGGCATCATGTGGGTGGCGCGGATCAGCTTTGCCGGCGCGCTGGCGGCCAGCATCGGCCACATCCTGTTCGGCTGGCTGAGTGATATCAGTGGCGTGCGCCGGCCATGGATGGCGGCGGGGCTGCTGTTGTCCTCGCTGTTGCTGGTGCTGGTGCCGCAGATGGGCGGGCTTGCCGGATTGCTGGCGATCATCATTGCCTGGCAGCTGGCGCTGAACATGATGATGGCGCCGCTGGCGGCGCTGGCTGGCGATGTGGTGCCCGATACGCACAAGGGCATTTTGGGCGGGCTGATGGCGCTGGCGCCCGGCACGGGCGCGCTGGCCGGCATGGCGATCACCTGGCCGGGGCTGGCTGGGCCCGATCTGCGGCTGGTGCTGGTGGTGGCGCTGGTGGTGGCCTGTGTGGGCCCGATCCTGCTGCTGCCGCCACCGGCCAATGCAGACCCGATTGACGCCGCCGCCCCCATGCCGCCGCCGCAGCCGGGCAGCGCCCGGCGCATGTGGTTGGCGCGGCTGGCAGTGCAGATCGCCGAGGCCGCGCTGTTTGCCTATCTTTATCTGTGGTTCCGCAGCGTTGATGCCCGCATGACCGACAATCGGGTCGCCAGCCTGTTTGCCATCATCCTGCTGGCCTCGGCTCCGCTGTCGCTGCTGGCCGGGCGCTGGTCTGATCGGCGGGGTCGGCCGTTCGTGCCGTTGCGGCTGCTGGCGTTGGGATCGGCACTGGGCTTGGTGATCATGGGCATGGGGGGCGGGGAGTTGGCCGGCGCCGTGCTGGGCTTCGGGCTGTTTGCACTGGCCTCGGCCGGGTTTCTGGCGCTGCATTCGGCGCAAACCCTGCGGGTCCTGCGCCGGCCGGGCCGGCGCGGCCGTGATCTCGGGCTGTTCAACCTCACCAACACCATCCCGTCGCTGATCATGCCGTGGCTCACGCTGGGGCTGATGCCGCAATTCGGCTTTGCCGGCCTGTTTCTGGTGCTGGCGCTGTTGTGCGTGGCCGGGGCGTTGATCCTGTCGCCCCGGCGGGGATGATTGCCGCCCCTTGATTTTGGCCCGTCGTCATGCAAAAAACTGATAACGTTCACAGGCATGCGCATGCCCCGACACCGGGTGCCTCTCAAGCGCGGTGAACTGCATGAGGTTGGGGGATGATGATGGTGAAGGCAACAAGCCTGTTGGGTGTGGCCATGGTGGCGCTGGCCTTTCCCGCCGCCGTCGCCGCCGAGCCCGTGGCCGGCAACCCGCAGATCTGGCCAGCGGTGCGCAGCCCGGCCGCGCTCACCGATCCGGCCACCGAAGCGCGCATCACCGCCATCATGGCCAAATTGACCCTGCGGCAGAAGATCGGCCAGATGATCCAGGCCGATCTCACGGCCATCAAGCCTGACCAGCTCAAGCGTTATCCGCTGGGCTCGATCCTGGCTGGCGGCAACGGCGGCCCTTACGGCGATGAACGCGCCGATGCCGCCACCTGGGCCCGGCTGGTGGGCGAATTCCGCCGCGTGTCGCAGGCCAGCGGCGCGGGCATTCCGATCCTGTTTGGCGTTGATGCCGTCCACGGCCACAGCAATCTGCCCGGCGCCACCATCTTTCCGCACAACATCGGCCTGGGCGCAGCGCGCGATCCCGATCTGATCCGCCGCATCGGGGTGGTCACCGCTGCCGAACTGTCGGGCAGTGGCATTGATTGGACCTTCGCGCCCACGCTGGCGGTGCCGCAGGATCTGCGCTGGGGCCGCAGCTATGAAGGCTTTTCCGCCGATACGGCGCTGGTTACCGCCTATGCCGGCGCGCTGACGCTGGGCTTGCAGGGCCCGATCAGCGGCAGCACCCCGCTGGCGGCCGACAAGGTGGCCGCCACCGCCAAGCATTTCGTTGCCGATGGCGGCACGCTGGGCGGCAAGGATCAGGGCGATGCCGCCATCAGCGAGACCGAACTGGTCGCCACCCATGGCGCGGCCTATCCGGCGGCCATCCAGGCCGGCGTGCTGTCGGTGATGGCCAGTTTTTCCAGCTGGAACGGCGTGAAGGCGCACGGCAACCAATATCTGCTCACCGATGTCCTGAAGGGCCGCATGGGCTTTGCCGGGCTGGTGGTGGGCGACTGGAACGGCCATGGCCAGCTGCCCGGCTGCACCGTCACCGATTGCGCCCTCACCTTCAATGCCGGGCTTGATCTGGCAATGGCGCCCGACAGCTGGCGGGGCCTGTTTGATTCCACCCTGCGCCACGCCCGCAGCGGCAAGATCCCGATGGCCCGCATCGATGATGCCGTGCGCCGCATCCTGCGCGTGAAGGCGCGGCTGGGGCTGCTGGATGGCCCGCCGCTGTTCCGCGCCGATCCGGCCCGCATCGCCACGCCTGATCATCTGGCCGTGGCCCGTGAAGCCGTGGCCAAATCGCTGGTGCTGCTGAAGAACAATGATGCGGTCTTGCCGATCCGGCCCGGTGCGCGGGTGTTGGTGACCGGGCCCGGTGCCGACGACATGGCCATGCAAAGCGGCGGCTGGACGGTGACCTGGCAGGGCACCGACACGCGCGCCAGCGATTTTCCCAAGGGCCAGACCATCGGTCGCGCCATCGCTGCCGCTGTCACCGCAGCGGGCGGCAACGCCACCATCGCCAGCAATGGCACCACCAGCGAACGGCCCGATGTTGCGGTCATCGTGTTCGGCGAACAGCCCTATGCCGAATTTCAGGGCGACACACCCGATCTGGCCTTCCGCGCTTTGGCGGGCGAAGCCGAACTGATCGCCCGGCTGAAGGCGCAGGGAGTCAAGATCGTGTCCGTCTTCCTGTCGGGCCGGCCGCTGTTCCTGCCGCAACTGATCAACCAGTCCGACGCCTTTGTCGCTGCATGGCTGCCGGGTTCGCAAGGGCAGGGCGTCGCCGATGTGCTGGTGGCAGGCCGCGATGGCCGGCCGGCGCGTGATTTCACCGGCCGCCTGCCCTTTGCCTGGCCGGCCGACGCCCGCTCCCCGATCACCGCACCGCTGTGGCCGGTTGGCCATGGCCTGGATTATCGCAGTGCGGTCGCCGTTGGCCCGCTGCCGGAAGATCCCAAGGCTGATCTGGCGGCACTGGCCAGCCAGGATGTCTATATGCTGCGCGGCAAGGTGCCGAGCCCGTGGCGGCTGGGTCTCGACAGTGCGGTGACCAGCAGAGCCATTGACGTTTCGGCCCAGGAAGATGCCCGCCAGTATCGCTGGTCGGCGCCGGGTGCCATTGCCATCGATGGCCCGCCCGTGTCGCTGACGCGCGAAGCCACCGGCGGCTTTGCCCTGCAGCTGGACTGGCGGATCGATGCCGCCCCGGCCGGCCCGGTGACGCTGGCGCTGGCCGGCGGCGTGCTGGATATCGCACCGCAGATCAAGGCCTTGCCGGTGGGCAGCATGGCCAAGCTGGAAATCCCGCTGGCCTGTTTCGCGGCGGCCGGTGGCGATCTGGCCCATGTCGGCACGCCGCTGCGACTGGCCGCCCCGCGCGGCTTCACGATGACCCTGCGCACCGCCCGGCTCAGCCAGCCGCTGCCGCTGCCAGCCTGCCCGGCCAAGGCCCATTGAGAATGCGCCGAACCCCGGCTGGCGGTTCATGCCAGCCGGGGTGCCGGTCGTTCAGGCGCGCTGGTCGTTGCCGGGCTTGAATTGCCCGGCCGGCACGGCGCCATTGCTGCGCAGCGCCTGCTGGTGGGGGCTATAGAAGCCGTCAAGCCCGCCATAATAGCTGTCGATGGCGTTCGCGTGCTTGGCATAATCATAGGAATCAAGCTGTTCGCGGCTATAGACCGGGGCAGCCTTCAACGCAGCCTCGTTGAGGTTGACGACATAGCCTTCGCGCGTCTGGTCATAGGCCAGGCCGGCCCACGGCAATTGGTGATAACGCTCGCCAATGCCCAGAAAGCCGCCGAATGACATGATGGCATAGCGCACCTGGCCGCTGGCCTTGTTGATCAACATGGCTTCGATGCTGCCCAGCTTGTCGCCAGCGCGGTTGTAGACGTTGGTGCCGGTGACACGCTCACTGCTGATCATCGAGGAATCTTCGAAAATGTGGCTGCTCATGCGGTGATCCTTGGGTTGCAGGCGGGGCGAGGGCACAGCTGCCACCGTGATTGCCGCCTGCCGCATTAACGGGCGGCGGTGGTGCAGGTTCCCGGCAACGGCCAAATCCCTGCCGCGTGCCGCGCTTGCAGCGGCGATGGAACCTTTGTGCGGTTCGCCCGTTCCTCTGCTGTTGCTGCAAAGGAGACGACCATGAAACCCAACGCCATTCTGGCTGCCTGCCTCACTCTGACCATGATGGCCAGCGGCTGCGCCACCACCGCCGGCGCCGGCAAGGACATCCAGTCCGTCGGCAAGGCCATCACCAAAACATCGAAGGACGTCCAGAAATGATCATCTCCCGTTCGGTTCGGCTCGCCACATTGGGCGCGCTGGCCATCACCATGGCTGCCACGGCAGCCCAGGCCCGCGACAACAACTGGTATATCGGCCTGCGCGGCGGCACCGTGTTCCCGGATGACCGCCGGTTCTTCAGCACCGGCCCCACCAGCCCCGATTTCAACACCACGGCAAAGCAGGGCTGGGCCGCCGCAGCGCGATTGGGCTATGACTTTGGCCGCCTGCGTACAGAAATCGATGTGGGCTACCACCAGACCCGCCTGCGCTCGGTCGAACTGCTCGCCACCACGCCGTTGGGCACCGCCGGCACTTATGCCGGAGCCGACGGCCGCATGCGCAACCTGACAGTGATGGGCAACGCCTTGTTCGACATCATCAACAGCGACGGCTTCTCGGTTTCGGCGGGTGCCGGTGCCGGCGCGGCGCGGATCAACGCCCACAACATTCGGCTGGCCCCGAACGCTGGCGTGTTCCTTGACGACAGCGACTGGGTGTTTGCCTGGAATGCGTTGGCTGGCGCCCGCGTTGCCTTGGGCCCCGGAGTCGATCTGGCGGTGGATTATCGCTATCTGCGGCCAAACCGTGCCCGGTTGGTGGACATTTCCGGGCAGGGCGTGACCAACCGCAGCAATTCCCACACCATCCTGGTGGGCCTGAACTTCAACTTCGGCGAACAGCGCGAAGCCCCGATTGTGTCGGAACCGGTTGCCCCGCCGCCGATGGTGCAGCCTGCGCCAGAACCGCTGCCGCCCGCACCCCCGCTGCCCCCGCCGCCGCCGATGACCATGGCGCCGGCCGCCCCGGCCGGCCCGATCATCCTGTTCTTTGATTTTGATTCGGATGTGTTGGCTGGCGAAGCCCGTCAGTTGATCGCTCAGGCCGCCGATCCGGCCCGTCAGAACGGCCAGACCGTGCTCGGGCTGGCCGGCCACACCGATCGCGCCGGCAGCGGGCCATACAACATGGCACTGGGCCAACGCCGGGCCGAAGCCGTGCGGCGCGAACTGGAAGCGCAGGGCGTTTCGGGATCGCGCATCAGCATCCAGTCCTTTGGTGAGGATCAGACCCGGGTCGACACCGTGGACGGCCAGCGCGAACCGCAGAACCGCCGGGTCGAAATCACCATCCGGCCGCAATGATCCACTGAACTGTCAGGAGACCGCCCCCGCGACGTGGGGGCGGTCTGCCTGTATGGAGCGTGCAACGGAGAGCGGATGACAGCAGCAGCACGCATATTGATCGTGGAGGATTCGCCCTTCATCACCATGGCGCTGGAGGCCATGTGTGACAGCCTGGGCTGGGTGCTGATCGGCCCGGCGCATGATGCCGCACAGGGCCTGGCGCTGGTGGCCAGCGCAACCATCGATGCGGCGCTGGTGGATGTGATGCTGGGCGATGGCCATGGCTGGGGCGTGGCCGATGCCCTGCGGGCGCGTGGCATTCCGTTCATTTTCATCACCGGCCATGATCCGGCCGGGCTGGTGCCGGCACGTTTCGCTTCCGTGCCGGTGGTGCGCAAGCCCTTCCGGCTCGCCGGCATCGAAGCCCCGGTGCGTCAGCTGTTGGCGGCCAGATCCAACCGGATCACGCCGGCAACGCCATCGTGAACCAGCTCGCCACCCAGTTGTGCGGCCATGGCGCGGATGATTCGCACCGTTGAAGCGGTGCCGGCCAACGGATCGCCGCCGCGAAAGCCGGCCGCTGCCATCCTGACAAGATTCGGGGCCACAACCAGATCCATGTGCAACGGCCCCGGCGGCGTGTGCTGGCACGCCAGCAGTGCCAGTTCGGTGATCAGGAACCCCAGCGGCACCGCCTGTTCGGCCGGCAGCCGCCCGGCGCGGATGCTGCGGGCGATGCCCACATGTGGGTGATCGGGTGATATCAGCCGGCCTTCCAGCGCGCTGGCCAGTTGCGCCACCATCCCGGCCAGATCGATGCTGCTGCCGCCATCTTCGCGGTGCAGCCAATGCTGCACCAGGCTGAGCGTCTGGATCTGGGCCTGGATCACATCATGCAGCCGCCGCACGTCGGGCGTATCGGCATCACGGGCGGCCAGCGCCACCATGCTGGCCACGATCTGCAGGCTGTTCCGCAGTTCGTGCTGCATCTGGCGGCGCAAGCGGGCCTGTTCGCCCAGAGCGGCCTGCAGTTTGGCGGTGGCTGTCATGGCCAACCATGCACGAAGGTGACGCTGTTGGAAAATGCTGATAGGCTGGTCCCATGATCAGGGTTGGCCCGTCGCCACCCTGCAATGCGTCGGGCGCGGTTTCCCGGCAGCCGGTGGCCAGTGTTGCCGGCCTGCGATCCTGCCCCCTGCAATATTGCGCCATGAAAGCACCCGCCGTGAAATCCGCCGCTTCCATGGCCGCCCGTCTGGCCCCGCATCTGCCCGGCCTGCGCCGTTATGGCCGCGCACTTTCAGGATCGCAGCGGCAGGGCGACGCGCTGGTGGCAGCAACGCTGGCGGCGTTGATCGCCGAACCGGCGTTGTTTCCGGCCGATCTGCCGCCGCGGCTGGCGCTGTTCCGCGCCTTTCACGCGCTGGCTGATCCACTCGCCACGGCCGGGCCGGCGCCGCTGGCCAGCCTGGGTGCGGCCGGCGTGGTGGCAGCGCGGCTGGCGCGGTTGATGCCGTTGCCGCGCCAGGCGCTGCTGCTGGCAGCCATGGAAGGCTTTGCCCCGGCTGAAATCGCGCTGCTGATCGATCAGCCAGCGGGCGAGATTCTGGCCCTGATTGACAGCGCACTGGCCGATATCGCCCGCCAGACCCGTTCGCGCGTGCTCATCATCGAGGATGAACCGATCATCGCCATGGATATCGAAGCCATCGTGGCCGGGCTGGGCCATGATGTGTGCGGCATTGCCGCCACCAGGGCCGAGGCGCTGGCGCTGGCGGCCGCCGATCCGCCGGGGCTGATCCTGGCCGATATCCAGCTGCGCGATGGCAGCAGCGGCATTGCCGCCGTGCGCGATCTGGTGGCGCGGGTGGCGGCGCCGTCCATCTTCATCACCGGCTTTCCCGAACGGCTGCTCACCGGCCGCCGCCCGGAACCGGCCTTTCTGATCAGCAAGCCCTTCGCCCCGGCCAGTGTGGCCGCCGCCATCGCCCAGGCGCTGTTCTTTGCCCCGCCGGCTTCACCCTTGCCCAAACCGGCCTGAACGGGGCGCGGGAACCATAGTGGTCCCCGGGCGTATCGGGCGGGTTGACCACAAGAACGAGGGCCGCCGATGACCATCACCGACAAACGTGCCGCCACCCTGGACCAGATTGGCGGCTGGCTGCGGCTGGCCTTTGTGGCGGTGGTGACAGCGCCGCTGCCAGACCGGCTGCAAGCCCTGCTCGATCAGCTGGGCGATGGCGGCGGTGGTGATGCGTGGTTCCGCGCCGAATTCGCCGCGGCCGTCCCGCATCTGCGCGGCTATGGCCGGTCGCTGTGCGGCAGTGCCGATCTGGCCGATGATCTGGTGCAGGAAACCATGTTGAAGGCGTGGCCGGCGCGGGATCGCTTTGTGGCCGGTTCCAGCATGCGCGCCTGGACGCATGTGATCTTGCGCAACGCCTATTTCTCCATCGCCCGGCGCACCCGCTTTCGCGGCGATTGGGATGAACATGCCGCCGATCTGTTGCTGGCGGTGCCGGCGGCGCAGGATCACCGCGTCGCGCTGGGCGATCTGCAGCGGGCGCTGCTGCAACTGCCGTCTGCCCAGCGCGAGGCGCTGATCATGATGGGTGCCAGCGGCATGACCTGTGAAGAGGTGGCCGAAATCAGCCAGTGCGCGGTTGGCACGGTGAAAAGCCGGGTGGCGCGCGCCCGCAGCGCGCTGCGCCGCTTGATCGATGATGGCCAGCTGGACGTGCCGCGCGCCGCCGTGGCCGGCAGCCCCTACAGCCCGCTGGAACAGATCATGCAACAGGCCCAACAACTGGCCAGCGGCTGAGTGGACACACCAAGGGCGCCGGGCCCGTGGGAGGCCCGGCGCCCAGGTTGGGGCCGCAGTGGGGTGTCGGCCTCAGCTCGGTTTTGGTTTGGTGGTGGTGGTCATCGTGTCGGTCTTGGTGGTGGCGCCGGTGGTGCCGTCTTCGACGGCATCGGCCTTGCGCTCGCCAGACGCGCGCACGTCATCGGCTTGCTTGCGCATGGCGTCGGCACCGGCATCGGCTTCGTTTTCCACGGCCTTGCCCACATCTTCACCCTGTTTTTCCACGGCGTCGGCCTTGGCGTCGATATCGGCGGCGGCGGCATCGTTGGTATCGCGCACCGCATCGGCCTGAGCATCGCGGGTTTTCTTGTCACAGGCGTTGAGGGTGAGGGTGCAGGCTGCGATTATCAGCAGCATCATGGGTTTGGGTGTCATTTTGGTTGCTCCCGTTGGTTGGTCGTCGTGTGAAACGCCCCAGCTGGCGTTTGGTTCCCGCCGGTCATGCGTCGGCGCAAACAAGGCGAAGCGTCACGCTGGCGCGGTCGGCCGCCAGCGATGTTGCCAATTCATCAAGGCTGATCGGCAGATGCCTGGTGTGGGCCGACCAACTGCCCAGCGCCGGCAACTGCAGGAACGCCGCCACCGTGCGCCAGGCGATGAAGCTGATGCCGATCAGTTCCTCCTGTTCGGTGATGATGCAATACATGCCGGCGGGATGAAGCTCGGCCGTGCTGCTCAGCCGGAACGGGTGCAGGAACACCACGCTGGACTTGAGGGACCGTGGGATCATACCCGGCGGCCGCTGACCAGGTTGAAGACCAGCATCACCAGCGCCACCACCAGCAACAGATGGATCAGCCCGCCCAATGTGTAGGATGTGGCAAGCCCCAGCGCCCAGAGCACGACGAGGATCAGAATCAGACCATAAAGCATGTCAACGTTCCTGCTGTTGGGATTGCGGGCGATCATCGATCATCGAACGGCCCCGGCCATCGCCGCGCTGCCAGCGGTTGCGTTCCCGGTAAAAGGGCTGGTTGCGATAATGATCGTTCCAATAGATGCCGATGACGAAGTTGCTGCTGGCCACGCCGGCTTGCCGGCCGACCAGCGCCACCGTTTGCCGGCGGCCGGCCAGCATCACCGTCACCAACGTGCCCGCCACCCAGCCGCGGGCGCCGCGATAGCTGATGTCGCACCAGTTGCGGCTGGGCAGGCAGGCATGGATCGCCACCCGCGCCCGGGCCGGCACCAGGGTGATATGCGGGAACCGCCAGCCCGGGCCAGCAAGCAGCCAGGACCGCCGCACCATCGTGCCATTGACGCTGCTGCTGTTCCAGCGGGTGCCATCCGGCCGTGGCCCCCAGTTGGCCTGATAACGATCGAAATATTGCTGTTCCCAGCGTTGGCGCTGGCCGTAAAAGGCCTGCTGGCGATAATGGCTGTCCCAATATTCGCCGATGTTGAAGGCGCTGCTGCGCACCCGGCCGGCACCGGCCAGTTCGGCAATGCTGGTGCGGCGGCCGCGATCATCGCCATCCAGATCGGCGGCCTGCACCCAGCCGCGCGCACCGTTCAGATCCACATCGCACCAGCGGCCATCGGGCAGGCAGCCCATGATCGCCACCGATTGGCCTTGCGGCAGCCGGCGCACGTCGGGATAGTCGCCATCCGGCCCGGCGCGCAGCATGGTTTCACGCCCCGCCCTGGCGCTGGTGGCTTCCGGCCCGTTGCTGCGCTGGCCGCGCGTCTGGGCTTGGGCTGTGACCGGTGTGGCCAGTATCGGGCTGGCCAGCGCGGCCAGCCCGGCGAGCAGCAGCATGGGCTTTACCATGGCGTGATCCTTATGCGGGCGCTGCTCAACGGCAGCGCACATTGTTGCGATCAATGGACTGGCCGGCGAGACCGCCGCCAATGGCGCCCAATATGGTGCCCAGCGTGCCCGAACCGCCTGGTGCAATCACATTGCCCAGCACACCGCCTGCAACCGCGCCGACAATCAGCCCGGTGGTGCCATCGGAGCGACGGCAATAATAGCGCCCGTCCTGCCCGCGATAGACCCGGTCACGCGCACCCAGTCGCCGTTCGCGTGGATTTGCGCGTTCCTGATAATAGCGGCCGGGATCATAATTGCCGTACTGCGGATCAGGGCGGTTGTGATCATAGTTGCGCCATTGGCGCTGTGAGCGGACATCGCCCATATCGCCCGCACAACCGCTGACAAGCGTGGCGGCGGCGATGACGGAAAACAGGATGCGCATCAGGCTTCTCCCCTTGTGATGCAGATGGCAGCTGCACTGGCAGCGCCTTGGGAGGACAAGAGAACGGCCGGCGTGCTGTTGCCCGGGGGCCGCCTCTTGTCCAAGGTAGCCAGCATCGGGCGCCCCCTGCTGCGCCGCCAGAATCGGAAACCACGCATTGCCCAGTGGGGCGCTGGACTGGCCGGCATGCGTATATCCCGATGCTGCCCTGCCAACCGACGCTGGCCCATAAGGATTGCACTGCCCCGGAACAGACCCCCCGGCCAGGCCTGCCAGCGCATCCCCCAAGGGCGCAGCAGGTTTCCCCTCCCAGGCAGCCGGTGCCGGGGCAGTAACCTTGCGGTTCACGCCGCAGATCAGCCAGGCTGAAAGGATCGCGCCATGAGCATCGACAAGAACCGCATCAAGGGCGCCGCCAAGCAGGCCGCCGGTGCCACCAAGGAAGCCGTTGGCCAGCTGGTGGGTGACAAGGGCATGGAATTGCGCGGCACCATCACGAAAACGGAAGGCAAGCTGCAAAGCGCGGCCGGCCGGGCCAGCGATACCTTGAAAGACATGGCCAAACCTTGAGCCATGCTGTGTGGCCACCATCCCATTCAACGCGCGCTATTGGGCCGGGCCTGTGGTAGGCAGGGACTTGCCGGATGTCTGATCCGGCCGGGGGCATGATGTTCTGACCAGAAACCGCCCCCCGCCCGTCGTGGCGCCAGTGCCGACTGTTCCCCATTCGACGCAACTGATGGTGGTTGCCGTTGGCGGTTCCGCTGGTGCGCTGGACGCGGTGCGCGGCCTGATCGCCGGGCTGCCAGCGCGCAGCGGCATCGCTTATACATTGGTGCAGCACCTTGATCCGGCGCACCCGTCGCTGCTGGCCGATCTGCTGGCCGAAGCGACGCCATTTCCGGTGGTGGAAATCACCGATGGCATGGCGCTGCGGCCCGATCACCTGCATGTGATCCCGTCTGGCGCGCGCGTCGCCGTTGCCGATGGCGCGCTGCAACTGCTGCCAGCCACGGAACCGGGCCCGCGTCTGCCGGTGGATTTCCTGCTGCAATCGCTGGCCCAGGCACAGGGCCTGCGCGTGGTGGCGGTTGTGCTTTCGGGCAACGGCACCGATGGCAGCGCCGGGGTGCGCGCCGTGCATGCCGCTGGCGGTTATGTCATCGCGCAGGATCCAGCCGAAGCCAGCCACCAGGGCATGCCGGCCGCCGCCATCGCCACCGGCTGTGTGGATGCCATATTGCCGGTGGCCGCCATGGGCGCGGCCATCATCGATCGCCGCAACCGGCTGCCGCTGCCGTTGCCGCACATCGCCACCGATTGGACCACGCCTGTTCTGGATCGTCTGCGCCGCAGCGGCCATGATTTCAGTGGTTACAAGATCGGCACCACGCAGCGTCGCATCGAACGCCGCGCCCGGATGACGCGCGGCGCCGCCGCCAATGGCCCTGCCGCGTTGGCAGCCTATATCAAGCGGTTGGAGCATGACGAGGCCGAAGTGCAGTCCCTGGCCAATGATCTGCTGATCAACGTCACCAGCTTTTTCCGCGATGCCGATGTGTTTGCCACGCTGGCCAGCCGCATCCTGCCCGAACTGGTGCTGCGCCATGACGATCGTCAGCCACTGCGGCTGTGGAGCGCCGGGTGCAGCAGCGGGGAAGAGGCCTGGTCACTCGCCATTTTGTTGCATAAGGAAATCGCCCGCAGCCGGCCGGGGCTGAAGCTGCAGATTTTCGCCACCGATCTTGATCCCGACGCGATCAAGACCGCCCGCCACGGCGTCTATCCGGCCGGCATCGATCAGGATGTGTCAGCCGAACGGCTGCAACGCTTCTTCATGTCCGACGAACAGGGTTGGCGCATCGGGCCGGCGTTGCAGGCATCGGTGGTGTTTGCCGTGCACGATCTGCTAACCGATCCGCCGTTCTCGCGCATCGATCTGGTGGTCTGCCGCAACCTGCTGATCTATCTGCAACCCGAAACGCAGGCCCGCGCCATCACCCTGTTCCATTTCGCCCTGCGCCCCGGCGGCCTGTTGTGGCTGGGCACCGCCGAAGCCGTGGCCGAAGGCATTGGGTCCAGCTTTTCCCTGGTGTCACACATGGCGCATCTCTATCGCCGCATCGCCGGCCGGCCGGCGCCTGTGCTGCCCGCACCGGTCGCGCCCGCCAGCCCCGTCCCCGAAACTGAGCCGGCAGCGCCCGCGCCGCTGTGGCAATTGCCTGGCCTGCCATCGGCGCGGCTGCAGGCGCTGGAGGCTGAACTGGCCAGCATCCGCGCTGAACTGGCCAAGGCGGCGCTCAGCCCTGGCAACAATGATCCCGAACAACAGGCGATCCAGGCTGATACGCTGTCGCGCAATCAGGAATATCAAAGCACCAACGAAGAACTCATCACCTCGCAAGAGGAACTGCAATCCCTGAACGAGGAACTGGTCGCGCTGAATGGCCAGTTGCAGGAAACCATCGATCGCCAGCACAGCATGGCCGATGATCTGCACAACATCCTGAACAGCACCAACATCGCCACCATCTTCCTTGATCTTCAAAGCCATATCCGCTTCTTCACTCCGGCCACGCGCAAATTGTTCAACATGCTGCCCGGTGATATCGGCCGGTCCTTTGCCGATCTGGCCCCGATCACCCCCGATCCGGCGCTGGCCGGTGACATTGCCGGCGTGGCGGCCGGCGTGCAGCCACTGGATCGCGTTCTTCTGACCGGCGATGGCACCTGTTTCAGCCGGCGGGTACAGCCCTATCGATCCCACGATGATCGGGTGGAAGGGGTGATCATCACCTATACCGATGTGACCGACCGGGCTGAGGCGGAACGCATCACCGCCGAAGCCCGCGCCGATGCCGAAAGCGCCAATCTGGCCAAATCGCGCTTTCTGGCCGCCGCCAGCCACGATCTGCGCCAGCCGCTGCAATCGCTGGTACTTTTGCAGGAACTGCTGGCCCGCAAGCAGAATGATCCCGAAAGCCAGTTGCTGCTGGCCCGGCTGGCGCACACGCTGGATGCGATGGCGGCCATGCTGGATGGGTTGCTGGATATCAACCGCATCGATTCGGGCGCGGTGGAAAGCGCGCCCGGCCGCTTCCCGTTGAATGATCTGCTGGCCGAAACGGTGGACGGCCTGGCCATGCAGGCGGCCGCCGGCAAGTTGAGGCTGCGCCATGTGCACACGAACTGCCACGTGGTTTCGGATCGGCGGCTGCTGGCCGGCATGGTGCGCAATCTGGTGGCCAACGCCCTGAAATATACCGCCACCGGCGGTGTGGTGGTGGGCGCCCGCCGCCGCGGCAACGCTGTGCGCATCGAAGTGTGGGACAGCGGGATCGGCATTGCAGCCGAGAGCCGGGAGAAGATCTTCGAACCCTATCATCAACTTGGCCCGACGTTCGTCGATCGCAGCCGGGGGTTGGGCCTGGGCCTGTCCATCGTGCGCAGCCTGGGCGAGATTCTGGATCATGCCATTGATGTGCGATCCTGGCCGGGTGACGGGCCAGGCCATGGTTCGGTGTTCAGCATCACCGTGCCGTTGGCCACGGCGGCCGACGTGCCGGCCCATCAGCCGGAACCACCGCCCTTGCCGCAGGCCGGCACCACCATCATGATCATCGATGATGACAGCGAGCTGCTGGATCTGCTGGGCCAGCTGTTGCGTGCGGCCGGGCACAATGTGGTGGCGCTGGGCGATGCCGAAAGCGCGCTGGCGGCGCTGGCGCATCATGTGCCCGATCTCATCATGTCGGATTTTCGCCTGTCTGGCGGGTCCGACGGGCTGGAACTGGTGCGGGCGCTGCGGGCTGCCCTGCTGCAATCCCATGGCCGCACCGTGCCGGCCATCATGCTCACCGGCGATATCTCCATCGATGCCCTGGTGCGCTTTTCGGCGCACGACATCACCCGCCTGTCAAAACCGGTGCGGCCCGATGATCTGCACGCGGCCATCCGCACGGCCCTGGGCCAGCCAAAGCCCAATCCGCCGCTTCCGCCATCCGGCGTGGCAGGGGCAATCCACATCATCGATGATGATCCCGCCGTGCTGCACGGGCTTGGAGCCATATTGGCCGGCGCCGGCTTTGCCACCCAGCTGCATGCGTCGGCCGAAGCCTTTCGCGCCAGTTGGACGCCGGGGTCGGCCAGCCTGTTGCTGATCGATGCCATGCTGCCGGGCGAAAGCGGGCTGGATCTGCTGCGCAGCCTGCACGATGCCGGCACGTTGCCGCCCAGCATCGTGCTCACCGGCCAGGGAGACATTGCCCTGGCGGTGGCCGCCATGCAGGCCGGCGCGCTGGATTTCATTGAAAAGCCGGCCGCCGGCCAGGCCATCATCGAACGCATCCAGCGCGCGCTGGCCATGGCGGCCGCGCCGGCGGCTGGCGCGGCGGAACGGGCCGCGGCGGTGTTGCGGCTGGCCACACTCACCCCGCGCCAGCGCGATGTGCTGGCCATGGTGCTGGATGGCGCGCCCAGCAAGAATATCGCCGCCGACCTGAATCTCAGCCAGCGCACGGTGGAAAGCCACCGCGCCGGCATCATGCGGCGCACCGGTTGCCGGTCCCTGCCCGAACTGGCGCGGTTGGTGATGGTGGCCGATCCCGGCGGCATCAGGCAGGCCTGACGCGCCGGAGCGGCCACCATCGGCCAACGGCTGTTCAGGCAGCGATTGCCTGCACCGCGGTGCGGCGGCGGGTGGCCAGGCCAACGCAGCCGAAACCGGCCAGCATCATCAGCCAGCCCGATGGTTCCGGCACGGCCGAACCGGCAAAGGAACCGGCCACGTTGGCATTGAAATCCGAACCAAAGCCGTTGGCGGCCACGGTGAACGGCGGCGTCAACCCGGTGAAGGCCAGCGCAAAGTTCCGGAAATCAAAGCCCGGCAGATTCAGGAAATTGGAACTGTAAAGGATGGTATCGGCGGGATCGGTGGAGATCAGGCTGGCCGAACCGCCATTGGCATCATAGCTGAAGGTGGCGTTGGCGAAATTGGCCGTCAGGAAATTGGCCCCGTCACCGAACTTGATGAAGCCGGCCCAGCCGGCCTGTTCAAACTGCGGCCCAACCGATGTGATCAGCGCGGACGATGCCGCCTGCATTTCCATCACCGAAGCATAGCTGCCGGGCACGCCATAGGCGTTGACGGTGAAGAATGCCGGTGTTTCGGCGATCTGGAGCGTGTTGCCAATGCCGGTGTTGGCATATTGCGCGATCTTGTCGGTGCCCTGCTGGGTGAACTGGGCAAAGGTGACCGAGTTGAGATCGACGGCTTGCGCCGGAACGGCGGCCAGCCAGGAGATGGCTGCGGCCGCAGCGAGATTTCGGAATGCATTCATGCTGAACGCGCCTTTTGATAAGCTGCCGGCACAATCGCGGGCAGATCATCCGCATCGGCCTTTGCCAGCCCGGCCAACAGCGCCGGATTTTACCTTTGTGACACGCCCGGCCTGCCAATGGCTGGCAGGTAGTTTCCGTCGGATGCCCACAGCAAGGCGGCGCCCCATTGCACCGATGATGCAGCACACCGCCGGACCAACGCCTGCCAGGCCCCCACCCGTCAAACGTCGGCCGCCGGCCATCCCGGTGGAACAGCGACTGCTTGATTTGGTTGAGGCCGGAAAGGCGAGTTGATCGCAGCCACCCACGCCGCGCGCTTCAGCAAACGACAATGGCTGGGGGACCATATTGCACAATGGCGCACCCGACAGGATTCGAACCTGTGGCCTCTGCCTTCGGAGGGCAGCGCTCTATCCAGCTGAGCTACGGGTGCGTGCTGTT
>CAZHTW010000014.1:0-38425 GCA_964535865.1 uncultured Sandarakinorhabdus sp.
TGGCCGGCATGCGCGGCCTGATGGCCAAGCCGTCGGGCGAGATCATCGAAACGCCTATCCTGTCGAACTTCAAGGAAGGCCTGACCGTGCTGGAGTACTTCAACTCCACCCACGGCGCCCGCAAGGGTCTGGCCGATACCGCGCTGAAGACCGCCAACTCGGGCTACCTCACCCGCCGTCTGGTCGACGTTTCGCAGGATTGCGTTGTCGTCGAGAATGATTGCGGCACGACGCGCGGCATGGTGATGAAGGCCATTGTTGAAGGCGGCAACACCATCGTCTCCCTGAGCGAGCGCATCCTTGGCCGCACCGTGCTGGTGGACGTGGTTGATGCCAAGAATGGCGACATCGTCGCGCCGGCCGGCCATCTGCTGACCGAAGCCGACGTGGCCCGCATCGAGAAGGCGGCCGTGGCGGAAGTGAAGATCCGCTCGCCGCTGCTGTGCGAAACCAAGGGCGGCGTCTGTGGCACCTGCTATGGCCGCGACCTGGCGCGCGGCACGCCGGTGAACATGGGTGAAGCCGTGGGCGTCATCGCCGCCCAGTCGATCGGCGAACCGGGCACGCAGCTGACCATGCGCACCTTCCACATCGGCGGCGCTGCCCAGGTGTCGGAACAGTCGACCGTGGATGCACCGGTGGACGGCGTGGTCGAATATCGTGGCCTCACCACCATCACCGACAGCCGCGGCCGCGCCATTGCCATGGCCCGCAACGGCGAACTGGTGATCCGCGACTCCGAAGGCCGCGAACGCTCGATCCATCGCATCACTTATGGTGCGATCATCGCGCAGGCCGAAGGCGCCGTGGTGCAGAAGGGCGACCGTCTGGCCGAATGGGATCCGTACACACTGCCGGTGATCACCGAAAAGTCCGGCAAGGTGAAATATCAGGATCTGATCGAAGGCGTGTCGTTGCGCGAAGAGGTGGACGAAGCCACCGGCATCACCAACAAGCTGGTTTCGGAATGGAAGAGCAGCAACAAGAAGGATGATCTGCGTCCGCGCATCACCCTGCTTGATGACAATTCGGGTGAAGCGGCGCGCTACATGCTCGCCGTGGATGCGATTTTGTCGGTGGCCGATGGCCAGGAGGTTTCGGCCGGGGACGTGCTGGCGCGTATCCCGCGTGAAGCCGCCAAGACCCGCGACATCACCGGCGGTCTGCCGCGCGTGGCCGAACTGTTCGAAGCCCGTATCCCCAAGGACAATGCGATCATCGCACGCATCGATGGCCGCGTGGAATTCGGCAAGGATTACAAGACCAAGCGTCGCATCACCATCCGTTCGGAAGACGGGGGCGATCCGGCCGAATATCTGGTGCCCAAGGGCAAGAACGTGGCGGTGCAGGAAGGCGACTTCGTGCGCAAGGGTGACTATCTGATCGATGGCAACCCCAACCCGCACGACATCCTGGAAGTGCTGGGTGTGGAACCGCTGGCCGAATATCTCTGCGCCGAAATCCAGGAAGTCTATCGCCTGCAGGGCGTGCGCATCAACGACAAGCATATCGAAGTGATCGTGCGCCAGATGCTGCAGAAGGTGGAAATCACCGACAGCGGCGACACCACCCTGCTGGTGGGCGAACAGGTGGACCGTGAGGAAATGGACAGCGAAAACGCCAAGCTGCCCGAAGGTGGCCGCTTTGCCGCTGGCAAGCCGGTGCTGCTGGGCATCACCAAGGCAAGCTTGCAAACCAAGTCGTTCGTGTCGGCCGCCTCGTTCCAGGAAACCACCCGCGTGCTCACCGAAGCCGCCGTTCAGGGCAAGATCGACACCCTGACGGGCCTCAAGGAAAACGTGATCGTGGGCCGCCTGATCCCGGCCGGCACCGGCGCCGGCATGAACCGCCTGCGCGTGGCCGCCAACAGCCGCGACGTCGCCCTGCGCGCCGTGCAGCAGGCCAACCAGAAGGCGCTGGAACAGACCGAAGGCTGATCAACCGATCCGCTGTGAAACAACCCCGCCGGCAGCAATGCCGGCGGGGTTTTTCTTGGCCACCGGTTGGTCAATTTGCCGCCAATCTCGCCACCAGTCCGCCGCTTATTGGCCACAAAGCTGTGCGAAGCGTCCACGGAACAATGGGATATGACGCGTGGCCACCGCCTTTAAGTTGCCCGAAATGATGGAACCCGCCCCGGCACCCGCCCGGCCGCTCAAGATTGCGCTGTTCTCGGGCAACTATAATTATGTCCGTGATGGTGCCAACCAGGCGCTGAATCGGCTGGTCGCCTATCTTGAGCGGCAGGGCTGCACGGTGCGCGTCTATTCCCCGACCAGCGACACACCGGCCTTCGAACCGGCTGGCACGCTGGTTTCGGTGCCCAGCTTTTCCATTCCGGGCCGCAGCGAATATCGGGTGGCGCTGGTGCTGCCGGACCGGCTGAAGCGCGATGTTCGGGATTTCGGCCCTGATATCATTCATCTTTCTGCTCCCGATCCCGCTGCCCACAGCGCCAAGCGGCTGGCGCGCGAACTGGGTGTACCGGTGGTGGCATCCATCCACACACGCTTTGAAACCTATCTTGAATATTATGGCTTTGGCTTTGTCCGGCCGCTGATGGAAATGATGCTCCGCCGCTTTTATGCCGGGCTGGACGAGGTGTTCGTCACCACCCCAGGCTTTGGCACCATGATGCGCGACGCGGGAATCATCGCCAACGAGCCGGCCGTGTGGAGCCGCGGAGTCGACAAGAATCGCTTCAATCCACAACGCCGCTCGCAGGAGTGGCGGTGGAGCCTGGGCATAAGCGACGATGAACCGGTGATCGGCTTCGTTGGCCGGCTGGTGCTGGAAAAGGGCCTTGATATCGTGGCGGCTGCCGTCGCCGAACTCAAGCAGCGCGGCGTGCCGCACCGGTTGGTGGTGGTGGGCGATGGCCCGGCGCGCGAGCGGTTCCAGGCCCTGGCGCCTGATGGCATCTTCACCGGTTTCCTGGATGGCACCAATCTGGCGCGCGCCTATGCCAGCATGGACATGCTGCTCAATCCCTCGACGACCGAGACCTTTGGCAACATCAACCTCGAAGCCATGGCCAGCGGCATCCCGGTGGTGGCGGCACGCGCCAGCGGCAATGAATGCCTGGTCACCAACGCTGCCACAGGTGCGCTGGTGACGCCCGGCGATATCCCGGGTTATGCCAACGCACTGGCCGCCTATTGCACCAATCCGGCCTTGCGCAGCGCCCATGGCCATGCCGGACTGGCCGCCGCACAGGCGTTTGATTGGGAAGCCATCAACGGCGCCGTGCTCGCGCGTTATCGCGAACTCGTCTGATCAATCATCCTTGGCGGCGGCCTTGCGCCGCACGTCGCGCACGGTTGAGATCGCGCCAAAGCCGATGAGCACTGCCAGCAGGGCCCACACCCACAAGGGCACGCCGCGCCCAACGATCGCCAGATAGAGATAGGCCGAAACGAAACAGAAACCCGCGCACAATGTTGGCACCACGATCGGGCCACCGCTGCGCAAGCGCCGCACCAGCCAGGCGATGGACGCCATGAAGAACGGGATGGCGCCGACATAGATGGCCCCGAAGATCAGGGGATCAACGCCATAGCTTGGCCCCAGCGACCAGAACCAACGCGACACATCGGCCCACAGAATTTGCATCATATGCTCCCGGTGCCGGCCTTGTCGCCGGTGGCCCCGCCGCGACATGGCGGCTGCGCTTGTGGAATCGGCCGTGACTTCTTATATCCGCCCGGCCGGCATGCCGGCTATGGCGATAAATGATGCCGTGAAATAGACGCAGCGGACCCGGGGGCAGTACCCGGCGGCTCCACCATATATTCAGCCCGTTGTCGGGGGAATGAGGGGCCGAACCAGAATCGACGTGTGTTCAAAGACGATGTTTTTGCCCGGCCTGAATGAGCCGTAAAACCGTTCAAAACACCATAAATGCCAACGACAACGAGGCATTCGCAATCGCAGCGTAATCCGGGCTCCTCACGGAACCTAGGTTAAACTGGCCGAAAGCGCGGTTCGGGCCACACCGGGCAACAGAAGTGGATTCCAGCGGCCTGAGGGAGGGCCGGGCAACAGAACCTCCCTCACTTCAAGTGCCGAACACGGCCCTCCCGGAAAACCAAAACAGATTTGGGGGGCCGGGCAACAGAACCCCCTCACCGATTTGCTTCAGCCAAGGCCCCCCGAAAGACCAGACAGATCGGAGGGCCGGGCAACAGAACCTCCCTCTCTTCAAGTGCCGAACACGGCCCTCCCGGAAAACCAAACAGATCGGGGGCCGGGCAACATTACCCCCTCACCGATTTGCGCTCACTGATCGACCCGCGTGATCGTCTCGTCCAGTCGGGCGACCGCTAGGCCGAATTTGCGCACGATCATCACATTGTTCAGGGTGCGGCCATTGCCTTGCAGAGCCAGGATCTGCTCCGCCTTGAAGCCGCCCTTCATTGCAAAGCGCAGGTGCAGCCGGCCGCCGATCATCGTGCCGGTCACCGGCCCTGCCGCATCGGTCAAGACGCCGGTATAGCCGCCGTTGCCATCGCTGCGCAGTGACCACTGGCGCTGCGTTGGTGGCTTGCCGGCCAAGGTCACGGTCTGCTCCAACGTTATCGTGCCATCAGCGCCCAGCTGGCCGCGACTGCTCACCTGCACGGCCTGTGGCTTGCGTGTGGCGATCTTCATCACCCCTTGCCCGCGGGTTTCGCCGGCAAAAAAACCGATCGGGTCCAGCGCCGACGCCGTGATTGCCGGTTGCGGCAGGCGATCGGTTGCCACGCAGGCGGGCAGGCTGGCCAGCAGTGACAGCCCGGCAAATGTCCTGATCATCATGGTTCTCCTGTCCCAGCGACGCCGATTCGGGCCGCGCCGATGACTCTTGTCACAGCCGATGGCATTGCGCTTGACCTTGCCCGCGCCCCGCGCCAATCGGGGGCACACACCAGCCAAGGCTCACCCCCGTGAACGACACCACGCCCGACAGCCTGATCCCTTATGACGACATCGTCCAGGATGCGTTGCGTGGGGTGGTGAGCCGCGTGCTGAGGCGGATTCAGAAGGACGGCGGCCTGCCCGGCAGCCATCATTTCTATATTGCCTTCCGCACCCGCGCGCCCGGTGTGTCGATCCCGGCCCATTTGAAGGAACGCTATCCCGACGAGATGACCATCGTGGTCCAGCATCGTTACTGGGATCTGGTGGTTGCCGATGATCATTTTTCCATCGGCCTGTCGTTCAACCAGATGCCGGCCACGCTGGTGGTGCCTTATGATGCCATTGTCGGCTTTGTGGATCCGGCGGTGAACTTTGCCTTGCAGTTCGCGCCCAAGGAAGGCGAAGCCGCGCCGGAGCCGCCGGAACCGGAATCGCCGCCGCCGGCCGCTGATCCCGGCGGCGATGGCGGCAATGTCGTCACGCTTGATCGGTTCCGCCGCAAGTGACGTTGTTTGACCGTCGTGATGCGCCGGCCCGGCGCGGCCTGATGTTTGTGCTGTCGTCGCCATCGGGCGCCGGCAAGACCACCCTGTCCCGCGCCGTGCTGGCCGAAGATGCCGGCATCACCATGAGCGTTTCGGCCACCACCCGCCGCCCGCGCCCCGGCGAGGTGGACGGAGTGGACTATTATTTCGTTTCAACCAACCAGTTCCAATCCATGGTCGAAGAAAATGCCCTGCTGGAATGGGCCACGGTGTTCGGCAACCGTTATGGCACCCCCCGTGCGCCGGTGGAGGCCGCGCTGGCGGCCGGGCGCGATGTGTTGTTCGACATCGATTGGCAGGGCACCCAGCAATTGCAGCAAACTGATGCGGCGTCCGATCTGGTGCGGGTGTTCATCCTGCCGCCAACACTGGCCGAGCTGGAACGGCGGCTGACCACGCGCAACACCGATCATCCCGATGTGATTGCCGGCCGCATGGCCCGCGCCCGCGATGAAATCAGCCATTGGGGCGAATATGATTATATCCTCGTCAATGATGATGCCGAAACCTGCCTGAACGAAATCCGCGCCATCCTGAAGGCCGAACGCCTGCGCCGCAAACGCCAGCTTGGCCTGGCCGGTTTCGTGCGCGGCATGCTCGGCGAATGATGCGCCGTCTGGCCGCCCTGCTGCTGCTGGCGCTGGCTGGCTGCACCAAGAGCGACGATCTGCAACCCTATGCCGTCGTGCGACGGGCCGATGTGTGGCAGGCGGTGATCCGGGACAGCGATCGCAGCCGGTTGGCCCGCCTGACTGACGCGTGGGAACAGGCCCGGGCCGATATCTCCGCTGCCAACGCCGATGCCGATCTGGCGGCCCTGGGCGTGGTGGGTGATCCGGCCGCCGCGTCGCCCGGGCCGCTGCCGGTGGCGGGCCGCTATCGCTGCCGCATCATCCGGCTGGGCTGGCGGCAGGGGGCAGACCGGCTGGTGCCACCGGTGCAGGCCGGCAGTTGGGCGCCCTGCACAATGGCCGCCGATGGCATCGTGCTGCGGCTGGAAACAGCCCCCGCGGCGCAGCAGTTCACCGGCACGCTCTATCCCGATGTGGATCGGCTGGTGTTTCTGGGCAGCGTCAGGCTGGGCGACGATATGGGCCGGTTGCGCTATGGTGAGGATCGCGATCGCGACCAACTGGGCGTGCTTACCGCGCTGGGCGATGGCCATTGGCGGCTGGCTTTGCCCTGGCCGCGCTGGAGCGCGCGGATGATCCTGATCGAAATCCGGGCCGCCTGAACCGGTGCCCGAACTGCTGTCCCTGTTGTCCAGCCAAAGCCTGATCTTCTGGTTGGCGGCGCTGGCCGGGGTGACCATATTGGGCCTGGCCAAGGGCGGCTTTGCCGGGCTGGGTGTGCTGGGCGTGCCGATCATGGCGCTGGGGATGAGCCCGGTGCTGGCTGCGGCCATATTGTTGCCCATCCTGCTGGTGCAGGATGTGTTCTCGGTGCGGGCCTTTGGCGCCCAGCGCGACAATCGCGTGCTGGCGCTGATGCTGCCGGGATCGTGCCTGGGCATTTTTGCCGGCTGGGCGCTGGCGCGATTCGTGCCAGTGGCAGCGGTGGAGGCTGCGGTTGGCGTGATCGCGCTGGGCTTTGGCATCCAGCGCATCTGGGCCGAACATCGCGGAACGCCGGCACGGGTGGGGCCGCCGTGGCAGGGCGTGGCGATGGGCGCGGCGGCCGGCTTCACCAGCCAGATCGCCCATGCCGGTGGGCCGCCCTTCCAGATGCATGTGCTGCCGATGAAGCTGCCGCGTGACATGTTCATCGGCACCAGCAGCGTGTTTTTTGCGGTGATCAACTGGTTGAAGGTGCCGGCCTATGCCGCGCTGGGCACCTTCACGCCGGCCAACATGGCGCTGGCCGCGGCGCTGTTGCCGGCGGCGCTGGCCTCAACCTGGGCCGGCACCGTGCTGGTGCGCCGGGTTGATGGCCCGCGTTTCTATGCCATCATGCATGGCTTGATGATCCTGGTTGGGGGGAAATTGGCATGGGACGGATTTTCGGGGCTGTAACGTCGCTGCTGCTGGCCACATCGGCGGGCGCGGCGCCGGTTGATCTGCTGACGCTCTACAAGGATCTGCACGCCCATCCGGAACTGAGCTTCGAGGAGGTGCGGTCGGCCGGCATATTGGCCGCCGAAGCGCGGGCAGCGGGGTTTGACGTGACCGAAAAGGTTGGCCGCACCGGCGTGGTTGCCGTGCTGAAGAACGGCAAGGGGCCAACCGTGCTGATCCGTGCCGATATGGATGGCCTGCCGGTGAAGGAGGCCACCGGCCTGCCCTATGCCAGCACGGCCATGGGCCGTTATGGCGATGGGCCGATGACGCCGGTGATGCACGCCTGCGGCCACGATATCCACATGGCGGTGTGGGTGGGCACGGCGCGCTGGCTGGCAGAAAATCGCAAGGCCTGGCGCGGCACGGTGGTGATGATCGGGCAGCCCGCCGAGGAAGGGCTGGGCGGGGCGCGGGCGATGATCGCCGATGGCCTGTTCACCCGCTTTCCCAAGCCGGATTTCAGCCTGGCCCTGCACGACAGCAGCAGCATCCCGGCCGGCACGGTGAGTGTGCCGCTGTATCGCGCCCTGTCGATTTCCACATCGATGGACATGGTGGTGAAGGGCATCGGCGGCCATGGCGCCTATCCGGCCTCGACGCGCGACCCGGTGGCGCTGGCGGCGCGTATTGTTGGCGCGCTGCAGCCGCTGATCAGTCGCGAGAATGATCCCTTCCAGCCGGCGGTGATCACCGTGGGCAGCATCCACGGCGGCACCAAGCACAACATCATCCCCGATGAGGTGACGCTGCAACTCACCATCCGCAGCTATGACGCCGGGCAGCAGCAGCGCCTGCTGGATGGCATTGCCCGGGTGGCGCGCGGCGAAGCGATTGCCGCGGGCCTGCCCGACACGCACATGCCGGTGATCAAGGCCACTGGCGTGGGGGTGCCAACCCTGAACGACACGCCGCTCGCCACCCGCCTGAAGGCCCAGTTTGAAACGAAGCTGGGCAAGGCCCGCGTGATCGATCTGGATCCGTCGATGGCGTCGGAGGATTTCCAGTACTTCGGGCTGGAGGCCAAAGTGCCGTCGGTGATTTACTGGCTGGGCGGCGTGGGCAAGGCGCAATGGGATGCGGCCCAGGCTGGCGGCGCGGCGATCCCCAGTTTGCACAACAGCGGCTGGGCCCCCGATCCGGCGCCAACCATTGCGACCGGGGTTGAGAGCATGACGGCCGCAGCGGTGATGCTGATGCCGGCGAAATAGCCTTATCAAAAGCGCCAAGCGCGCAATCGCCCCATCGCCGTGCTACAACCCTTGGCAACAACAAGCCGGGGAGGATGCACCATGCGCGAATACACCAAATTCTATATTGATGGTGAATGGGTTGATCCGGCGGTGCCGAATCCGCTCGATGTGATCAACCCGGCCACCGAAGAGGTCGCCGGCAAGATCAACCTGGGCAGCGCCGCCGATGTCGATCGCGCCGTGGCCGCCGCCAAGGCCGCCTTCACCAGCTTCAGCCGCACAAGCGTCAAGGAGCGGATCGAGCTGATGGGCGCCATCGCCGGCGAATATCAGAAGCGCTACAACGATATTGCCGCCGCCATCACCGAAGAAATGGGTGCGCCGGCCTGGCTGTCGAATCAGGCGCAGGCGGCGCTTGGCATGGGTCACATCGCCACTGCCATCGAGGTGCTGAAAGGCTACAAGTTCGATGAGCTGAAAGGCACCACGCTGATCACCAAGGAACCGATCGGCGTGTGCGCCTTCATCACGCCGTGGAACTGGCCGATCAACCAGATCGCCTGCAAGGTCGCCCCGGCGCTGGCCGTTGGCTGCACCATGGTGCTCAAGCCGTCCGAAATCGCCCCGTTCAGCGCCTATATCTGGACGGAAATCCTGCACGCCGCCGGGGTGCCCAAGGGCGTGTTCAACCTGGTCAACGGCGATGGCCCCGGTGTGGGCGTGGCGCTGTCGAGCCACAAGGATGTGGACATGGTCAGCTTCACCGGCTCCACCCGCGCCGGCATTGCGGTGGCCAAGAACGCGGCTGACACGGTGAAGCGCGTGGCGCAGGAACTGGGCGGCAAGTCGCCCAACATCGTGCTGCCCGATGCCGATCTGGTGAAGGCGGTTTCCGGCGGCGTGCAGAGCGTGATGATGAACAGCGGCCAAAGCTGCAACGCGCCCACCCGCATGCTGGTGCCGCGCGCCAAGATGGCCGAAGCCGCCGCCATCGCCAAGCAAGTCGCTGAAGCCACCACGGTTGGCGATCCGAACGGCAACAGCGCCATGGGCCCGGTGGTCAGCGAAACCCAGTGGCACAAGATCCAGGGCCTGATCGAACAGGGCATCAAGGATGGCGCCACGCTGGTCGCCGGTGGCCCCGGCAAGCCCGAGGGCCTCGACAAGGGCTATTATGTCAAACCCACCATCTTCGCCGATGTGACCAACGACATGACCATCGCCCGCGAGGAAATCTTCGGCCCGGTGCTGGCGATGATGCCCTATGACAGCGAGGAAGACGCCATCGCCATCGGCAATGACACGGTCTACGGCCTCGCCGCCTATGTGCAGGGTGAGCCCGAACACGCCCGCAAGGTCGCCCGTGAACTGCGGGCCGGCCAGGTGAATGTGAACCAGGCCGGTTTTGATCTGATGGCGCCCTTTGGTGGCTACAAGCAATCCGGCAACGGCCGCGAATGGGGCGATCACGGCTTTGCCGATTTCCTCGAAACCAAGGCCATCATCGGTTTCGGCGAAGCCGCCGCAGCGGAATGATCATAACCGCCGCGCGCCGGTGGCGTGCGGCGGTTGTCATTTGAGGGGAATCTCATGGCAGCCTATATCGTGTTCACGCGCGAACGCCTGCGCGACCCGGTCGAGTTTGGCCGTTATGGTGAAATGGCCGGCGGAACGCTTGCCGGGCACACCGCCAGGCCGCTGGCGTTCTATGGCGCGCACGAAACGCTGGAAGGTGCGCCGATCGAAGGCGCCGTGATCGTTGAGTTCCCCGATCTGGCGGCGGCCAAGGCCTGGTATCACAGCCCGGCCTACCAGGATGCCGTCAAGCATCGCTTTGCCGGTGCCGATTATCGCGTTTTCATCACCGAAGGTCTGTAACATCATGGCTCTGCGCACCATCATCTGTGATCTGCTCGGCGTCGATCACCCCGTCCTCCTCGCCGGCATGGGCGGTGTGTCCTATGCCGAAGTCTGCGCCGCCGTGTCTGAAGCCGGCGGCTTCGGTTCGCTGGGCATGGCCGGCCTGCCGCCCAAATTCATTGCCGACCAGATGGCGCGGGTGAAAGACCTGACCGACAAGCCGTTCGGCGTCGATCTCCTCACCGCCCAGCCCGAAACCCTCACCGCCAGCGTGGACGTGATCATCAAGGGCGGTGCCAAGGCCTTCATCGCCGGGCTGGGCGTGCCGATCGCCATCATCACCGAACTGAAGCAGGCCGGCATCGTCGTCATGTGCATGGCCGGCAATGTGAAGCATGCGGTGAAGGCCGCCGAAGCTGGCTGTGATGTGGTCATCGCCCAAGGCACAGAAGGCGGCGGCCACACCGGCAGTGTGGCCAGTGTGGCGCTGTGGCCGCAGTGCGTCGATGCCGTCGACATTCCGGTGATTGCCGCCGGCGGGCTTTATGATGGCCGCGGACTGGCCGCTGCGCTGGCCTTTGGCTGTGCCGGCGTGTGGATGGGCACCCGCTTCATCGCCAGCCACGAGGCCCACGCCGGCCAGAAATACAAGGATGCCATTGTCGGCATGAGCGAGAGCGATACGGTGATTTCCAAGGTGTTCACCGGCAAGACGCTGCGCGCCATCGTGAATGACAGCAACCGCGATTTCGACAATCGCAGCGCCAAGCCCTTTGCCGCCCAGGTGGCCGAATCGGTGCAGCTCAATCGCCTTGGCCCGATTGCCGGCGTGCTGGACGTGATCCCTGAAACCCAGTGCCTGGCGGCCGGGCAGGGCGGAGGCGGCATCACCGAGATCCTGCCGGCTGGCGACATCGTGCGCCGCACGGTGGCGGAGGCGGAAAGCGCGCTGAAAAGCCTGCGGAGTTTCGGCTGATGCGCGCCGCACTTCTCGCCTTGCTGCTGCTGGCCAGTCCCGTCGCCGCCGTTGACGGCCCGGTCTTCAAGGGTTTTGGCACCCACACGCCGGTCGAACATGATGTCGCCATCCCAAAGGGCATGGTGCTGCGTCATGTCTATGACGTCACCGCCGCCACGCCCGGCAAGCGCAACCCCGGCTTTGAAACCGCGGCGCGCTTCATCAACAGCCATGTGGCGAACGGCATGGCCGAACGCGATGTGGCCGTGGCCGTGGTGGTGCACGGCCCCGCCATTGCCGAACTCACCAAGCCCGAGGTCTATGCCGCCCGCAGCAATGGCGCTGTCAATGCCAGCGAGGCGATGGTCCGGGAAATGCTGGCCAGGGGCGTGCGCTTCATCGTTTGCGGCCAGGCCGCCAATGCCATGGGCGTGAAGAAAGCTGACTTGCTTCCCGGCGTGGAACTGGCCATCTCTGCCAGCAGCGCCCATGCCATATTGCAGGCTCAGGGCTACACGCTGAATCCGTTCTGAAAGGGCTTCCCATGCTGCGCGCCGCCGTCCTCGTTTCCATGTTGATTGCGGCACCGGCCTTCGCCCAGGATCGCAGCGGCTTCGGCCCCGGCCCGGTGTTGCCCGATGTGGGCCCGATCGCGCCGGTGGAAAGCGATGTGGCGATCCCCAAGGGCACGGTGTTCAAGATTGCCTTTGATCTGGCCGCCCGCACCCAGCCGGGCCAGTTGAGCCGCCAGATCGAAACCGCGGCGCGCACGCTCAACATGCATGTTGCTGCCGGTGTGCCCAGGAAGGATGTGCATATCGTGCTGATCTTCCACGGTCCGTCTTCCTTCGATCTGTTGAACGAGGCCGCCTATGGCGCCCGCAACGACGGCAAGGCCAACGCCAGCGCCGATGCGGTGAAGAAGCTGTTGGGTGTCGGGGTGGAGTTCATCCTGTGTGGGCAATCGGCGGCCAGCCAGGGGATCAAGAAAGCCGATCTCATCCCTGGCGTGAAAATGTCCCTCTCGGCCATCACCGCCCATGCCCTGTATCAGCAGCGCGGTTACACGCTGAACCCGTTCTGATCCCGGCGATGTTCGATCAGCCCCTCTCGCGTTGGGAAAAGCGCATCGGCTGGGCCTGGATGATCACCGGCGGCACGGCAGCGGCGGCCCTGTGGCTGGGCATCTTCGGCTGGTGGGGCATCTTGCTCGTCACCATTCCGGTGCTGTTCTATGCCCTGATCGCGCCGGGCCTGTTTCTCTACATGAGTGCCGTCATCGTGCCGCTGCTGGCCACCCGGCGGCTGTTCCGTCCCGCAGGCTGGCTGGTGGCCGCGCTGCTGGTGGCGGCGCTGGCGCTGGTGCCGCCCTGGCAATCGGCCCGGGACACGGATGCGGCACTGGCCACCGCCGTTGCCGATGATCGGGGTGACAAGCTCTCCCTGCCACGCGGTGGCACGCTGGCCTTGCTGGGCACGGCCGAAATGTGCGAACCGGGTTGCCTGCAGGCGCTGCGCAATCATGGCGTAGCCGCCGTGTTGATCGGCGATGGCCGCACGATTGATCCGGCCCGTGCCATCACGCTGCCGCGCATGCGGCTGCTGCCATCCGCCGGCCAACCCTGCCCGCCGGTGGGCAAGACAGCGCGTCAGCTCGATTGGATCTGGCCCGAACAGGCGACGGAGCTGGCCGCGGCCGGCCTGTGCCTTGCGGTCGACACCGCACCGCTGGCCAGCGCATATCTGGTGCAGCGATTTTTCTATGGCATCGAAGGCCAGGCCGGCCGCACGGTGCAGGTGAAGCGGATCGAGGCGTGGATCCGCCGCGAGGCCGGGCTGGAACGGGTGCTGCGCCGCACCCAGGCCAACCGCGATCAGGTCATGCTGCCGGCGGTCTATCTGGCGCCGGTGATTGCCGACAATGGTCGTGGTCCACCCGGGTGGTGGAGCGAGTCGCAGCAACGGGGTACCGATCTGTCCGAAGACCTGTCGGCCTGGTGGCTGCCGCCGGCCTGATCAGCCTTTCAGGCTGGGCACGCGCGCGGCCGCTTCGCCGGCATCAATCTCCGGCCCCGGCACGCCCGATTCGATCTGCCCGCTGGCCGCCATGTGGATGGCCTTGCGGATGCGCGGATAGGTGCCGCAGCGGCACAGGTTGGTGATGGTGGTGTTGATATCCTCGTCCGACGGGTTGGGCTTGTCCTTCAACAGGGCGGCGGCGGCCATGATCATGCCCGATTGGCAATAACCGCATTGCGGCGCCTGAACCGCGATCCACGCCTGTTGCAGCGGGTGATCGCGATTGTCGGACAGACCTTCGATGGTGGTGACAAACGTGCCTTCCAGATCGGCAATCGCCACCTGGCAGCTGCGCGTCGCCTTGCCGTCCACATGCACCGTGCAGGCCCCGCACAGGCCGGCGCCACAGCCATATTTGGTGCCGGTGAGCCCCGCCGCCTCGCGCAGCGCCCACAGCAGCGGGGTGGCAGGGTCCATCAGAAATTCGACAGGATTGCCGTTCACGGTGAACTTGGTCATGCCTTGGTCATAGCCGCAACCTGGACAAGATCAAATGGGAGGCCGCAATGACATTCAAGACCCTCGATTACCGTGTTGACGGCGGCATTGCCCGCATCACCCTCAACCGCCCGGCCGAACTCAACACCATGAACGGCGATTTCTGGCCGGAAATGGTGCAGGTGTTCGGCGCCATCGCCGACGATATGGACGTGCGCTGTGTGATCATCGCATCGACCGGCAAGCATTTCACCGCCGGGCTGGATCTGAAATGGGCGGGGCAGAATGCGCTGGCCAATCATGGTGGCGACCTAGGGCGTCAGCGCGAGGCGTTCCGCCGCCATGTGAAGCTGCTGCAGGAAAGCTTCAACGTGATCGACAATTGCCGGGTGCCGGTGATTGCCGTGTGCCAGGGCGGCTGCATCGGCGGCGGCGTTGATCTGGTGACCGCATGCGACATGCGCATTGCAACGGCCGATGCCTATTTCACCATTCAGGAAATCAATGTCGGCATCGTCGCCGATGTCGGCACGTTGCAGCGCATCCCGCACCTGCTGCCGCAGGGCCTGATCCGCGAACTGGCCTACACCGGCCGCAAGTTCCCGGCCGCCGAAGCGGCGAAATGGGGCTTTGTGAACCGGGTGGAAGACAGCCAGGCCAATGCGCTGGCCGCGGCCGATGCCATGGCGCAGGAGATCTGCAGCAAGTCCCCGTTGGCCATCACCGGCATCAAGCAGGTGCTGAACCATGGCCGCGATCACAGCGTGGCCGATGGCCTTGAATATGTGGCGGTTTGGAACGCCGGCATGCTGCAGGGCGAGGATATGCAACAGGCCGTGAAGGCGCAGATGACGCGGCAATCTGCCACCTATGCAAATCTGAAAGCCTGACATTTTCGCTGGACGTGCGCGATAGTGACGCCGGTTTGCGCTTGCGTGTTGCGGTGCAGCGCGGCATAGGTAATGTGTCATTTGGCGGATGGTTCCGCCCGTTTCAGGCCAGGGGCAACATGCGCCGCATCATCAGTTTGATCTTTTCCGTTGCGGCGATGGCTGCACCGGCCATCGCCGCAGCACAGGACGCCGCCGCGTCACCAGCCGTCGTGCAGGGGGCTGCGGCCCCGGTGCCGCCGGTGACGACCACGGCCGTGGCGGCAGCGCCCGCCCTGCTGGCGCCCACGCCCGGTATCGGCCAGCCCACCGGCGGCATCGATCTGCAGGCCCCGGTGACCGAAATTGCGGTCGAGGCGCAGAATCTGGTTCATAACATCCTCAATCCGATGATGTTTGCCGTGGCCATCTTCGTGCTGCTGCTGCTGGCATGGACGATGTTCCGCTATCGCGAAGCTGCCAACCCGGTGCCGTCGAAGAACAGCCACAACACGATTGTGGAAGTTGTGTGGACCGTGGTGCCGGCGCTGATCCTGATCGTGATCGCCTTCCCCAGCTTCCGCCTGCTGGCCAATCAATATGATCCGCCCAAGGCCGATCTCACCATCAAGGCCATCGGCCACCAATGGTATTGGGAATATGAGTATCCGGATCAGGGCGGTTTCACCTTTGACTCGATCATGCTCACCAACGAGGAAGCCGCCAAGCGCGGCACGCCCAAACTGCTGGATGTCGATAACCGCCTGGTCGTTCCCGTTGGCGCCACCGTGAAGATCCTCACCACCGCGGCCGATGTGATCCACAGTTTTGCCATGCCGGCCTTCTATGTGAAGATGGATGCCGTGCCCGGCCGCATCAACGAAACCTGGTTCAAGGTGGACAAGCCCGGCCTGTATTTCGGCCAGTGCAGCGAGCTGTGCGGCACCAAGCACGCCTATATGCCGATCGCCATCGAAGTGCTGCCGAAGGCGCAGTTTGATGCCTGGGTGGCCGCCAAGCAGAAGGAAAACGGCATCGAGCCGGCTCCTGCTGCCGCCACCGCTGCCGAATAAGATTCGAAAAGAGGACGATAGACATGGCTCACGCCGCAACCGCCGGGGCGCATGATCACGATCATGACCATCAGCTCGGCTTCATCCAGCGTTGGCTCTTCTCGACCAACCACAAGGATATTGGCACGCTCTACCTGATCTTCGCGATCATCGCCGGCACCATCGGCGGCGCGATCTCGGGTGTGATGCGTCTGGAACTGGCCGAACCCGGCATCCAGTGGCTCACCTTCATGACCCAGGGCAATGTCGATCAGGCCAACCATCTGTGGAACGTGTTCATCACCGCCCACGGCCTCATCATGGTGTTCTTCACCGTGATGCCCGCCATGATCGGCGGCTTTGGCAACTGGTTCGTGCCGATCATGATCGGCGCACCCGACATGGCGTTCCCGCGCATGAACAACGTGTCCTTCTGGCTGCTGGTGCCGTCCTTCCTGCTGCTGTGCGGTTCGATGTTCGTCGAAGGCCCGGCGGGCGCCAATGGCGTCGGCACCGGCTGGACGGTCTATCCGCCGCTTTCCACCCAGGGCCACCCCGGCCCGGCCGTGGACATGGCGATCCTGTCGCTGCACTTGGCCGGCGCCAGCTCGATCCTGGGCGCGATCAACTTCATCACCACCATCCTCAACATGCGTGCACCGGGCATGACCATGCACAAGATGCCGCTGTTCGTGTGGTCGGTGCTGGTCACCGCCTTCCTGCTGCTGCTGTCGCTGCCGGTGCTGGCCGGTGCCATCACCATGCTGCTGACCGATCGCAACTTCGGCACACACTTCTTCACCGCGGATGGCGGCGGCGATCCGGTGCTGTATCAGCATCTGTTCTGGTTCTTCGGTCACCCGGAAGTCTATATTCTCATCCTGCCCGGCTTCGGCATCGTCAGCCAGGTGGTCTCCACCTTCAGCAAGAAGCCGGTGTTCGGCTATCTCGGCATGGCCTATGCCATGGTTGCCATCGGCTTCATCGGCTTTGTCGTGTGGGCGCACCACATGTTCACGGTCGGCCTTGATGTGAACACCAAGATGTATTTCACCGCCGCCACCATGATCATCGCGGTGCCCACCGGCATCAAGATCTTCAGCTGGATTGCCACCATGTGGCAGGGCTCGATCAAGTTCGACACCCCGATGCTTTGGGCGATCGGCTTCATCTTCATGTTCACCGTTGGCGGCGTCACCGGCGTGCTGTTGTCCAACGCCGGCGTGGATACTTATTTCCACGACACTTATTATGTCGTGGCTCACTTCCACTATGTGCTGTCGCTGGGCGCCGTGTTCGCCATCTTCGCCGCCTGGTATTACTGGTTCGGCAAGATGTTCGGGAAGCAGTACAACGAAACCCTGGGCAAGCTGCACTTCTGGGTCTTCTTCATCGGCGTGAACGTGCTGTTCTTCCCGATGCACTTCCTGGGCCAGGATGGCATGCCGCGCCGCATCCCGGATTATCCGGATGCCTATGCCTACTGGAACCAGATTGCCTCCTATGGCTATGCCATCATGGGCGTGGGGATGTTGTTCTTCTTCCTCAACCTGATTGTCAGCTTCGCCTCGCGTCGCAAGGTGGAAGACAATTATTGGGGCGAAGGTGCCACCACCCTCGAATGGACCCTGTCCAGCCCGCCGCCCTTCCACCAGTTTGAAACCCTGCCCGTCATCAAGTGACGGCACAGCGGCGGCGGAACCCCGGTTCCGCCGCCGATAGGCGATTGTGATGCGTGATATTGCCCCCGCTCCGGCCATGCCCAGCACGATGCTGGCCGATTGGCGGGATTATTTCGCTCTGCTGAAGCCGCGGGTGATGACTCTGGTCATCTTCACCGCCGCCTGCGCCATGGTCGCGGCACCGGGCACGCTTCACCCCTTCCTCGCCTTCATCGGCATCCTGTGCATCGCAGTGGCAGCCGGCGCTGCTGGCGCACTCAACCAATGGTATGAAGCCGATATCGATGCGATGATGAAGCGCACGGCCAAGCGGCCGTTGCCCGCCGGCAAGCTGGAAAAGCCCGAGGCGCTGGCCTTTGGCGTGATCCTTGGCACCGGTTCGGTGGCCATCATGGGCCTGGCCCTCAACTGGGTCGCCGCCTTCTGGCTCGCTGTTTCCATCCTGTTTTATGTGGTGGTCTACACCGCCTGGCTGAAGCGCCGCACGCCGCAGAACATCGTCATCGGCGGTGCCGCCGGTGCCTTCCCGGTGATCTGTGGCTGGGCGGCCGTGGCCGGAGAGACGCCGCTGCTCGCCTGGATCCTGTTCGGCATCATCTTCCTGTGGACGCCGCCGCATTTCTGGGCGCTCGCCCTGTTCATGGAGGCGGATTATGCCAAGGCCGGCGTGCCGATGCTGCCGGTCACCCACGGCCTCACCGAAACCCGCCGGCAGATCCTGGCCTATTCGGCGCTGCTGGTGCCGGTCACCATTGCACCCACACTGCTGGGTCTCGCCGATTGGGCCTATGGCGGCACGGCCATCACGCTGGGTATCATCTTCATGGCCATGGCGGTGAAGGTGTGGCGCAACACGGCGACCTTGGCTGCCGATATGGCGCCTGAAAAACAATTGTTCAAATTCAGCCTTCTCTATCTGGCCTGCCTGTTCGGCGCCTTGGTTGCCGATCGTCTGCTGCTGCCATGAGCATCATCCCCGATCCGGCCCGCTGGACTCCGGCCGAGCGTGAGGCATTCATGGCCCAGCGGGCTTCGCGCAACCGCGCGCTGGGCATATTGCTGTTCGTGCTGGTGGGCCTGTTCTTCGGCATCACCGTGGTGCGCATGGCAGGCCAGGTGAAGAACGCGCCCGACGCGCCTGCCGCCGCGGCCCGGCCATGAGCGTGGACGCCGGCCTTGCCCAATCGAATCGCCGGCTGGGTGCGCTAGTTGCCCTGATGGCGGTGGCGATGATGGGCGTCGCCTATGCCGCCGTCCCGCTCTATCGGCTGTTCTGCCAGGTCACGGGCTTTGGCGGCACCACGGGTGTGGCGGTTGCCGCCCCCGGTGCCGATCGCCTGTCGGCCGTCGCTGGCCGCACCATCAAGGTGCGATTCGATGCCAATATCGCCCCTGGCCTGCCCTGGCGCTTCCGCCAGAAGCAGAATGAGGTGACGATCCCCATCGGTGAAAAGCGCCTGGCCTATTATGCCGCCACCAACACCAGCGATCGGCCGATCACTGGCCGCGCCGTGTTCAACGTGTCACCCGATGTTGCCGGCCAATATTTCATCAAGATCGATTGTTTCTGCTTCACCGAACAGACGTTGAAGCCCGGCGAAACCGTCGACATGCCGGTGACCTGGTATGTCGATCCGGCGATCATCGACGATCCGATTGCCAGCAAGATCGACGAAATCACCCTCAGCTACACCTTCTATCCGGTGGACAAGCCCGGCGCGGAGATTGCCGCACTGGACAAGCCGACACGGGTCAGGCTAAGCGCTGCGACAAATAGTAACATCTTCAAGGACAGGGGCTGAGCCATGGCTGGAGCCAAGAGCCACGATTTTCACATCCTGAACCCATCATCGCGCCCGCTGATGATGTCGACCGCCGTGCTGGTGCTGGCCGCCGGCGCGATCGGCTGGATGCACAAGACCGGTTGGGGCATGCCCGCCTTCTTCGCCGGCTTCGCCGCCGTGTGCGCCATGTTCTACCTGTGGTGGAAGGATGTGGTGCACGAAGCCAACACCGGCGACCACACGCCCGTGGTTCAGCTGCATCACCGCTATGGCATGATCCTGTTCATCGCGTCGGAAGTGATGTTCTTCGTCGCCTGGTTCTGGGCCTATTTCAACGCCGCGCTCTATCCGTCGGTGCATGAAGGCATCGACGGCGTATGGCCGCCGCAGGGCATCGAACTGCTCGATCCGTTCGTGTTCCCGCTGCTCAACACGCTGATCCTGCTGCTGTCGGGCACCAGCGTCACCTGGGCTCACCACGCGCTGATCCATGATGACCGCAAGGGCCTGAAGAACGGCCTGTGGGTCACCATCGGCCTGGGCCTGATCTTCACCTGCGTGCAGGCCTATGAATATCATCACGCCGAATATGGCATGGCCGACAGCATCTATGGCGCCGCCTTCTACATGGCGACCGGCTTCCACGGCTTTCACGTGATCGTTGGCACCATCTTCCTGATGGTCTGCCTGGCCCGCACCTACAAAGGCGATTTCACCCCGCGCCACCATTTCGGATTCGAAGCGGCGGCCTGGTATTGGCACTTTGTCGATGTGGTGTGGCTGTTCCTGTTCATCGCCATCTATGTGTGGGGTTCGAACTTCGGGGCGGCCGTGGCGCACAGTCCGCTTGGTTGATCGGCCAAGCCTTTTCCAGATCGCCTTGCGGGGCCGCTGTCCAAATTGTGGCGGCGGCCCGCTGTTTTCCGGTCTGCTCGGTCTGGCCGCCCGCTGTTCGGCCTGCGGGCTGGATTATGGCCGCTTCAACGTGGGTGATGGTGCCGCAGCCGGGGTGATCCTGGTCGTCAGCATCATTGTCATGCCGATGGCCCTGGTGGTCGATTTCCATTTCGCCCCACCGTGGTGGGTGCATGTTCTGCTCTGGCTGCCGGCGGTGCTGGGGCTGTCCCTGCTGCTGCTGCGCCTGTCCAAGGCGCTGCTGATCGGGCTTGAACATCGGAACGACGCGGGCGAAGGACGCACATGATCCGTCGCCTGCCGATTCTGCCCACCCTGATCACCATGATCGGCGTGCTCATCCTGTGCGGGCTTGGCCGCTGGCAGCTGGAACGCCGCGAATGGAAGCATCGCAAGATTGCCCAACTCGAAGCCGCGCCCAATCTGCCGCCGGTGTCTCCCGGCGAATTCCGCCGCGCCATGGCGCGCGAACACAGCATCCAGTATCGCCGCGCTGAAATCAGCTGCCATGGCGGCGCCAAGAAGCCCTATGATCTGCGCCCTGGCGCTTCATATGGCGGCACCTCCGGTTATTTCGTGGTGTTTTCCTGCCGGCCCAATGATCTGCCGCCCGATATTGTTGCGGTGGCGGGGTGGACGCGCCGGATGGATGCGCAGGATCAGACGATCGTCCTGGAACATGAACTGAAAGGCGTGCTGATCGAACGGCCCTATGGTGATGATCCCGGCCGCCCACGCTTCATGCTGATCCCGGATCAGCCGATCGCGCCCTTCGGCCGCCCACGCCAGCCCACCGCCGCCGATCTGCCCGACAATCATCTGGCCTATGCCGGCCAATGGTTCGGCCTCGCCATCGCGCTTTCGGCCATCTATGGCCTGTGGCTGCGCAAGCGTGGACTGGTTGCGCCACTGGCCAAGCCCGAATAACAGGCGGGCGTCATGCGCTATATCTCCACCCGCGGGCAGGCCCCGATTCTCGATTTCGAAGGCGCCACCCTGGCCGGCCTGGCCAGCGATGGCGGGCTCTATGTGCCCGAACGCTGGCCGCGCTTCACGCAGACCGAGATCGCGGCGATGGCTGGCCTGTCCTATGTCGAGGTTGCGGTGCGGGTGTGCCGGCCGTTCACCGGCGACTGCCTCGATGAAGCGGCCCTGCGCACGATCTTCACCACCGCCTATGGCCGATTCGCCCATGCAGCCGTGGTGCCGTTGAAGCAACTGGACCATCGCCATTTCGTGGCCGAGATTTTCCACGGGCCCACCCTCGCCTTCAAGGATATCGCCCTGCAGGCGCTGGGACTGGTGTTCGAGCGCTTCCTGGGCGCATCGGGCAAGCATGTGACAGTGATCGGCGCCACCTCGGGCGACACCGGATCGGCCGCCATCGATGCGCTGGCCGGGCGGGCCGGCGTGGAGGTCTATATGCTCCACCCCCACGGCCGGGTGAGCGAGGTGCAGCGCCGGCAGATGACGACAGTGCTGGATGGCAACATCCACAACATCGCCATTGAAGGCAATTTTGACGACGCGCAGGCCTTGGTGAAGGCGATGTTCAACGATGCGGCCTTTGCCGGCCGCTTCCCGCTGGCGGCGGTGAACAGCATCAACTGGGCGCGCCTGATGTTCCAGATCGTCTATTATTTCACCACCGCCTTGTCGCTGGGCGCGCCGCACCGGGCGCTGTCCTATGCCGTGCCCACCGGCAATTTCGGTGATGTGTTCGCCGGCTATGTCGCGTCCCAGATGGGCCTGCCCATCGAACGGCTGGTGGTGGCCACCAACGAGAATGACATCCTGCACCGCGCGCTGTCCGCCGGCGATTACAGCCAGGGCGTGGTGCAGCCCACCGACGCGCCGTCGATGGACATTCAGGTGTCCTCCAATTTCGAACGGCTGCTGTTCGATCTGGCCGGCCGCGATGGCGCCCAGCTGGCGGCGCGCATGGCGGAATTTGAAGCGACCAAACAGATGCGCCTGCCGGAAGACCAGCGCGCTGCTGCCGCCCGGCTGTTCGCCTCGGCCCGCGTCGATTCCGGTGAAATGGCGCAAACCATGCGCTGGGCGCTGGCGCAGACCGGCGAATTGCTTGATCCGCACACCGCCATCGGTCTGGCGGCGGCACGCCGTGACACCGGCAGTGCGCCGATGGTGACGCTGGCCACCGCCCACCCGGCCAAGTTCCCGGCGGCCGTGCAGGCGGCGTGCGGTGTGCATCCCGAACTGCCGGCGCGGCTGACCGATCTGATGACGCGGCCGGAACGCTATGATGTGGCGCCGGCCAATCTGCAGGCGATCGAGGCCTATATTGCCGCGCGTGCGAAGGCCAAATGACCGAACCCAAGATCACCACGCTCGACAACGGCTTGCGGGTGGCCAGTTGGGCCTTGCCCGGCCTGGAAACCGCCGCCGTCGCGCTGACGGCGGAGACCGGGTCGCGCTTTGAACGGCCCGAGGTGAATGGCCTGGCGCATCTGTTTGAACATATGGTGTTCAAGGGCACGCAGCGCCGCTCCGCCCGGGCCATCGCCGAGGAGATGGAGGATGTGGGCGGGCAATTGAACGCCTGGACCAGCCGCGACACCACCATGTTCCACGCCCGGCTGCTGGCGCGTGATCTGGCACTGGGCGTTGATCTGATCGCCGATCTCGTCACCGGCGCCCGCTTTGATGCCGATGACATCGTGCGCGAAAAGGAGGTGGTGCTGCAGGAGCTGGGCGAAGCGCGCGACACCCCCGATGACATCGTGTTCGATCATCTGCAGGAAGCCGCCTATCCCGGCCAGGCCCTGGGCCGATCGATCCTGGGCGACGAAGCCAGCCTGGCGCGCATCACCCGCGATGATCTGATCGCCTGGCAGGCCGATCATTATGCGCCGCAGCGGCTCACGCTGGTCGCCGCCGGCAAGGTGGATCATGCCGCCCTGTGCGCCATGGCGGCAGCGGCGTTTCCGCGCGCTGCTGGCGGTGGCCAGACGCTGCCGGGCGACGCGGTGCAGTTCCAGCCCGGCCGCCACCACGACGCGCGCCGCATCGAACAGGCCCAGCTCACGGCGGGATGGGCGGCGCCGGGCCATCATGATCCGGCGCAGGATGCCGCCCTGCTGTTCACGCTGGCTGCCGGCGGCGGCATGTCGTCCCGCCTGTTCCAGCAGGTGCGCGAGGAGCGCGGTCTTGCCTACACCGTGTCGGCCTCGCTCCAACCCTATGTTGATACCGGGATGATGAGCGTGCACGCCGCCACCGATCCCAAGCAGGCCGCCGCCGCGCGCGATCTGATCATGGCCGTGCTGCATGAAACCGCGGCGGGGCTGGAACAGGCCGAGCTGAACCGGGCACGGGCGCAGGCGGTTGCCGGCCTGTTGATGGCGCTGGAAGGCCCGCAGGGCGCCGCCGATTATCTGGGCCGCAGCCTGATCGTGCACCGGCGCTTTGTGCCGCCCGCCGAACTGGTGGCGCGGATCGAGGCGGTGAGCGTGGACGCCGCCCGTGCGGCCGGGGCCGCCATGCTGCACCATGCACCGGCCCGCGCCGAGATCGGCCGCCACAAAGCCGCCGCATGACCAGCCTGACGACCCTCGTCACCGAACCCTGGGCGGATTTCGGCCTGATCGATTCGGGCCACGGCCGCAAATTGGAACGCTATGGCCGGTTCCGCTTCATCCGGCCGGAACCGCAGGCGATGTGGGCCCCGGCCGGTGCCGATTGGCCGGCCGATGGCGAATTCATCGGCGGCAGCGACGAGGATGGCGGCGGCCGCTGGCAGTTGCAGGCCAATGTGCCCGACCGCTGGGAAATGAAGCGGCCGGCGGCCGATGGCGATGTGCGCTTCTGGGCCAGCAACACGCCGTTTCGCCATCTGGGCTTTTTTCCCGACATGGGCGGCCAGTGGGACTGGATCGCCCGCCAGATCCGCCCCGGCGACCGGGTGATGAACATGTTCGGCTATACCGGGGTGGGCAGCCTGGTGGCAGCCCGCGCCGGGGCCCAGGTCACGCACGTGGACGCCAGCAAGAAAAGCGTCGCCGCCGCCCGCGAGAATGCGGCCCTGAGTGGCCTTGCCGATGCGCCGGTGCGCTGGATCATCGATGATGCGCTGAAATTCCTGCGGCGCGAGGTGCGGCGGGGGGCGAAGTATCACGGCCTGATCTTCGATCCGCCCAAATATGGCCGTGGCCCTGATGGCGAGATCTGGCAGCTGGAGCGCGACCTGCCCGAACTGGTTGATCTGGCCCGGCAATTGCTGGCCGATGACGCGCGCTTCCTGGTGCTCACCGTCTATGCCATCCGCATGTCAGCCCTGGCGCTGCACCCGCTGGTGGCGCAGGCCACCAGCACGCGCGGCGGCACGGTCGAGGTGGGGGACATGGCCATCCGCGAGGAAGGCCGCAAGCTGCTGCTGCCCACCGCCATCTTCGCGCGCTGGGCCGCCTAGCCCGCCGCACGCAGCGCCAGCTCTTCGCCCATCGCCCGTGCCACCGCCGGCCGGGCTCTGGCCCGCTCGCGGAACGCTGCCAATGCCGGCCAGCGACCAAGCTCAATCCCACAATATTCGCACCAGCCCAGGGCGGTGACCAGATAGGCATCGGCCACGCTGAAATCCGCCATCAGCCATTCGCGGCCATCCAGATGCGCCTGCAACTGGTCAAACTTGGCCTCGATCCGCAGCCGGGCAAAGGCCTTGGCCCCGTCGTTGCTCATGGGGTGCATGAAGACGACGAAGCCAGCCGAATGGATCTCGGCCCCCACCAGATTGAGCCACCCCTGCAGCTGCCGCCGTTCCAGCGTGCCCTCCGGCGGGGCAAGCCGGCTGGCGGGTGCCATGTCTGCGATATGCTGGAGCACCGCCGCACCTTCGGTGAGCAGGCTGCCATCATCCAGCAACAGCGCCGGCACCTGGCCCTTGGGGTTGATCGCCCGAAAATCCGCGCCATCCTGGGTGCGCTTGGTCGACAGCGTGACCGCGACAAACGCCGCCGCAACGCCGGCTTCATACAGGGCGATGCGGCTGGCCAGCGAGCAGGCGAGCGGGCTGAAATAGAGTGTGGGCATTGATGCTTCTCCCCTTGGCGGTGGCGCTTTAATTATGTACTATTTCGCATAATAATATCGAGGTCAAGACATTTTATGCAGAACGGTACAGAAAAGCCCCGCCGCGGCCGCCCGCCGGCCTATGACCGCGCCGCTGCCTTGCAGGCCATCACCGCCCAGTTCTGGCAGCATGGCCTGTCCGCCACCGCGCTGGACGACCTGGCCGCTTCTACGGCAATGAACCGCCCCAGCCTTTATGCGGCCTTTGGCGACAAGGCCGGCATGTTCGAAGCCGCACTCGCTGCCTATCGCGATCTGGCCGCAGCGCGCCTGGCTGCGGCGCTCAACACCAGCGGGCCGGTCGCGGCCGCGCTGGAAGCCGCCTTTGCCGAGGCGCTGGATGTGTATGGCGCCGGTGGCAACGCGCCGCGCGGCTGTTTCGCCATGACCAGCCTGCCGGCCGAAGCCGGCAACGATCCCCGCTGGCGCAGCGCCCTGGCGGTGATGATCGGGTTGACCGATGCGCTGTTTGCCACCCGCTTGCGCGCCGCAGCGGCAGCGGGCGAGCTGGCGCAATCCCTTGATTGCGATATGCTTGGCACGCTGCTGTCCAGCCTGCTGCACAGCCTTGCGTTGCGGTCGCGGGCCGGTTTCGGTCGGGATCAACTGCTGGCGCTGGCGCGCGCCGGCATCGCGTCAGCCCTGCAGCAGCGCCTGCCAGGCAAGGGCGGTGATGGCGCCGGCGGTGAGCACCATGCGCAGCCGGCCATACCAGCCGGGCAGGGCGCGTGACGCCAGATCCCACAGCAGGTGCAGCAACAGGCCGGTGGCCAGCGCGCTGAACTGGATCATCCGCATGTTGGCCGGCAGCAGCACCAATATGGCCCAGGCATAGATGCTGGGCAGCATCGTCAAACCGATCAACCGGGGGGAGGGGGCCGCCGCCTGCACCGCCGCGCCCCAGCGCGCGCCGCCCAGGAACGACAGGATGATCGCGCTCCACCACAACAGGGCTTCGTTGAACTGCCAGCGGAAATCCGGCGCCAGCAGCGTGCCCACCGGCGCCGCCAGAAACGGGATCAGGCCAGCCAGCCCATAAAACAGCACGACGCGCGGGATTGTCATGCCCGCCTCCTGCCATGCCGCCGCCCCACCGGCAAATGCGGCATGATGATCAGGGCCGGCAGGCGCGCACGCTGGCGGGATCGGGGCGCACACCCGGCCGGAACACCGCCACATAGGCTTCGGCTATGTCGGTCACGCCCACCAGTTCAAAGCCCACCGCCCGCACTTCGCACAGCAACAGCGATTTGGGCATGCCATGGGCTTCGCTGGGCTGGTCGCGATCGACGATCACGATGCGCCCGCCGCTTTTCAGGCTGGCGCGCAACTTGTCGAGCAGGCGATAGGGCTGCTCGATTTCGTGATACATGTGCACCATCAACGCCACATCCACACTGGCCGCCGGCAGCCGCGCGCTGGTCTGCCGCCCCAGCACATAACGGATATGCGCATGGCCCGCCGCCGTCGCGCGCCGCCGCACCCCTGCCAGCGCCGCGATCGACAGATCCTGCGCATAAACCCGGCCCAGCTTGCCCACCACCGGTGCCACGCGCATCACATAATAACCGCCGCCGGTGCCGATATCGGCCACCGCCATGCCGGCGCGGATGCCGGCGATGCGGATCACGTCGGCCGCTTCGTTCAGGCGGTCGCGCGCGGCTTCATCGCCGAAGGCCGGCGCAATCACCGGCGCCACCGGCCGCGCCGGGCGGGGCAACGGCGCGGCCCCGCCCAGCAGGGCCAGCATGGTGAAGGCGGACAGCAACCGGCGCACCCCGTGCTTGTGGCAAGCCAGCATGGCCAAAAAATGTCAGCGCGCGGCCAAAGCGACGGATCTGGGCGCACTGCCCATCGCCGGCAGCGCCCGCCAGCGGTTCATCTGGCGCTGGAAGTCATTCAGCGCCGCGCCTGACAGTTCCGATCCGCCGATGAAGCGCAGCGACACCGGGTTCACCGCCTTGCCGCGCAACCACACTTCATAATGAAGATGCGGCCCCGTCGACATGCCGGTGGACCCCACATTGCCCAGCATCTGGCCCTGGCGCACGCGCTGCCCGGCCTTCACCGCAATGCGCGACATATGGGCATAGGCCGTCACCAGTTCCTTGTTGTGGCGCACCATCACATATTGGCCATGGCCACCATGCCAGCCGGCAAAGCTGACGGTGCCGCCACCGGCGGCCATGATCGGTTCGCCGGCGCCCGCGCCGAAATCCACGCCCTGGTGCATGCGCGAAAAGCCCAGCAACGGGTGCAGGCGCATGCCGAAGCCGCTGGTCATGCGCGCGCCGTCCACCGGGGTCTTCATCAGGCCGCGTTTCACGCCTTCGCCGCTGCCCAGATAATATTCGCCTTTGAACAGGCCGATTTCCACCGGCGTCTTGCCCTTGCGCACCATGGCGCCAAACAGCAATTGGCCGTGGCGCACCTCGCCGGTTGCGGCGCGATCCTGTTCGATCACGATCTCGAAGCGATCGGCCTTGCCCAGTCCGCGCTGAAAATCGACCACATGGCGCATCTGCTTGACGAATTCGGCCGCCTGGGTGGCCGGAATGCCGGCACTGCGCAACGCGCGGTTGAGGCTGCTGCCCACCACGCCTGACAGCCGCAGCGGGGTGGAATCCACCTTGATCGGAATCCGCTTCATGGCCAGCGTGCCGCCCGTGCGGGTGATGTCCACCCGCAGATCAAAGGCCGCCCGCAGGTTCAGGCTTTCCAGCGGGCGCGGCACCGCCTTGCTGTCGCGCCGGCCCAGCACCAGATCGGCGCGCGCACCGCCCGCCGGGCGCAAATCCCCCAACAGCTGCATCACCGCTGCCACCTCGTCCGCGCCCACGCCGGCATTGCGCAGGGCAGCCGCCAGGCCGCGCGATCCGATGGACAGGCTGCGTTCCACGCGCGGGCGCTCGGGCGGTTCGGCCAGCGGGCGCAACAGCCGGGCATTGACCATCGGGGTGGCCCCGCTGCGCGCGCCCAGCGCCAGCGGCGCCACGGCATAGGCGCGGGCTTCATCCACCTGCGCCGGCGTGAACGGGGCCGGCAGCGCTGGGATGATCGGCTGCACGCGGGCGCCGGCCCACAGCGCGCCGCCCACCAGCGCCAGGCACAGCCCGGCCTTCAGCCACCAGCGCCGGCTGAACAGCGACAGGCCCAGATCAAGATCAATGTCGCCGGCCACGGCCGCGCGGCGCAGGGCCACAACATCACCGGCCAGCGCCCGCGCCAGCTGGCCGCCAGCCCGCGCCGCCGGACGGGCGATGCCGGCCCATGCCGCCCGGCCCATGGCGACGGTGCCGCTGGCCACCCGGCCGCCCGCAACTGCCTGAAATCCGGGTTGGTACAAGCGGCCCCCTGCCTCTGGCTGACACTGCGCCCACCACGCTTGCCGCCGCCGAGTCGCCGTGTCAATTGCGCAACAAGCTGTGGACAAGTCTGGCGCGGCCCGGCGCCGGTGCATGGCGGCCCTTGCGCGGCGAATCGGCTCGTGTCAGCTTGGCCGCCATGGTCATGCGCGTCGGGCACAAGTGACACAGCAGCGGTTCTCCCCGCTTGCCGCCCTGTCGGGCCTTTCCGTCCCCGTCCCCGTCGCTGCCGTTTCCGCCATCCGCCAGGCTGCACTTGCTCCGCGTTGCCACAGGGCCTTGCCGCCGCGCCGGCCGCGCGCCACGTTGGGCTGGTGAGCAATTTTGCGCCTTCACGCCCGGCCGGGGGCCATGATGCCAAGGTGACGGCTGTGCTGGGGCCAACCAACACCGGCAAGACGCATCTGGCGGTGGAACGGCTGTGCGGCCATGCCAGCGGCATCATGGGCTTTCCGCTGCGGCTGTTGGCCCGCGAAGTCTATGACCGGGTGGTGGCGGCCAAGGGCGCCCACCAGGTGGCGCTGATCACCGGGGAGGAAAAGATCGTGCCGCCCCAGGCACGCTGGTATCTGTGCACGGTCGAATCCATGCCGCTGGACCGTGAGGCGGCGTTTGTCGGCATCGACGAAGGCCAGTTGGGCGCCGATCCCGAGCGCGGCCATGTGTTCACCGATCGCCTGCTGCGCGCCCGCGGCTATGCCGAAACCATGATCCTGGGTTCGGAAACGTTGAAGCCGTTGATTCGCAAGCTGTTGCCCGAAGCCGAAATCATCACCCGGCCGCGCTTTTCCACCCTGGCCTATGCCGGGCCGAAGAAGCTTTCGCGCCTTCCGCGCCGCACCGCCATCGTCGCCTTCACGGCCACCGAAGTCTACGCCATCGCCGAAATGCTGCGCCGGCAAAAGGGCGGCGCGGCGGTGGTGATGGGGTCTTTGTCCCCACGCACCCGCAACGCCCAGGTGGCGATGTATCAATCGGGCGAAGTGGATTATCTGGTGGCCACCGATGCCATCGGCATGGGGCTGAACATGGATATCGCCCATGTCGCCTTTGCCGGCCTGGGCAAATTTGATGGCAAGCGCCAGCGCCGGCTGACGCTGGCCGAAATGGCCCAGATTGCCGGGCGCGCCGGCCGCCACCAGCGTGATGGCACCTTCGGCACGGTGCAACTGGGCGCAGCCGAACAATGCGCCTTTTCCGCCGAAGAGATTGAAGGGCTGGAAGCCCACCGCTTTGAACCGCTGACCCAATTGGTCTGGCGCAACAGCGCGCTGGATTTTTCCAGCCTGCCCCGGCTGGTCGCCACCATGGATGCGCGGCCGCCGCGCCCCGAACTGGTGCGCGGCGATGATGCGCTCGATCTGGCGGTGCTCAAGCAACTGGCGGGTGAACCGTGGGTGATGGAGCGCGCCAAAAGCCGGATGCTGGGCGAAAAGGGCCTGTTCCGCCTGTGGCAGGCGTGCGGCCTGCCGGATTATCGCAAGACCGGCGTGGAGGTGCACACGCGGCTGGTGTCGCGGGTGTTCCGCCACCTGACCGAAGGCAATGGCCGCCTGCCCGAAGCCTGGATCGCGGCCGAAATCGCCCATCTCGACCGGGTGAGCGGCGATGTGGAAATGCTGGCGGATCGGATCGCGGCGGTGCGCACCTGGACCTATGTGACGCACCGGCCCGACTGGGTGGACAATGCCGCCACCTGGGCGACACGCACCCGCGCGCTGGAAGACCGGCTGTCAGACGCATTGCACACCGCCTTGACGCAGCGTTTTGTCGATCGCCGCACGGCGGTGCTGTTGAAGGATCTGAAGGCCAGGGGCACCGACGCGCTGGTGGCGATCGAGGGTGATGGCGCCGTGGCGGTGGATGGCGAAGTGATTGGCCGGCTGGATGGCTTTCGCTTCACCGCCGACGCCGCTGCCCGGGCGGGCGAACAGCGGCTGCTGCTGGCGGCAGCCGAACGCCATCTGGTGCGCGAACTGGCCCACCGCGCCAAGGCCCTGGCCGGCAGTGCGGAAGGCGATTTTGCATTGTTGAGCGGGACGCAGGGCGGGCAGCAGTTGCACTGGCGCGGCGCGCGGGTGGCGGCGCTGCGCAAGGGCCGTGACGCCCTGACCCCGCGGGTGGAGCTGGACCGCGCCGTGGCCGGGCTGGCCCCGGACGACCGCCGCCGCGTGCAGCAGCGGCTGGAGGCCTTCGTGGCCGAAGCCAGCGCCCGCGTGCTGGCACCGCTCACCCGGCTGGCCGAACTGGCCGACAGCCTGTCCCCGCCGGCGCGCGGGTTGATCGTGCAGCTGGTGGCGGCGCTGGGCGTGCTGGATCGCGCGCCGCTGGCGGAACTGTTGGTGGGGCTGAACCGGCTCGATCGGCAGGCGCTGGCCCGCAACGGTGTGCGGCTGGGGCCGCAGCATGTGTTTGTGCCCAGCCTGCTGCGCCCGGAACCCACGCGCTGGCGGCTGGCGCTGTGGGCCGTGGCGCAGGATCAGGCGCAATTGCCGCCGCTGCCGCCGCCCGGCCGGGTGAGCATATCCAGCGAAGGGCTGGCAGCGGATTTCCTCACTGTGGCGGGCTTCTGGCTGGTGGGGCCGCAGGCAGTGCGCATCGATATGGTCGATCGGCTGGCCCGCCATATCCACGAACGCCGCGACGGCCGCACGCCGTTCATGCCCGATCCGGTGTGGGCCGACACACTGGGTCTGTCCGGCGATGGCCTGGCCCGGTTGCTCAGGGCCCTGGGCTATCGCCCGCGCCTGGTGGATGGCGCGCCGCATTTTGCCTGGGCTGGCCGGCCGCACGCCGGCCGGCGGGCATCGCCTTCCGAAGCCATTCCCGATGCCGGGGGGAATGCCGCTTCGCCCTTTGCCGTCCTGGCAGGCATGAAAGGCAGGTAGCAGTTGGTTTACGGTGCAGGCCTCCGGCTCGACAAATATCTGTGGTATGCGCGGTTGGCGCCATCACGATCATCAGCCCAGGACCTGTGCGAAAGCCGACGATTGCGCGTGGATGGCCGGGTGGTGGACCGCGCCTCGGCGTTGGTCAGGGCCGGCAGCGTGCTCAGCTGGCCACGCGGGGACCAGATCATCGTGGTCAGGGTGGAAGGCCTGCCGGATCGGCGCGGACCCTATGCGGAGGCGCGACATTTCTACACCGATCTCACCGCCAGCGGCGATCTGGAGCCGGCTGCGCAACATCACCCCTTGCCAGAGGCCTTGGCCGTCGCCTAAGGCGCGCTGACAAACAGGGGTTGCCCATCAATCTGAAGGGCGTGACGCGCCTTCGCGAGGGGAGTTTTATGGCCTACGTTGTGACTGAAGCCTGCATCAAGTGCAAATATATGGACTGTGTTGAAGTCTGCCCGGTCGATTGCTTTTACGAAGGCGAGACCATGGTGGTGATCAACCCCAGCGAATGCATCGATTGCGGCGTGTGCGAACCGGAATGCCCGGCCGAAGCCATTTTGCCGGACACCGAAGGCGGTCTGGAAAAGTGGATGGAGCTGAACGCCACCTATTCGGCGCAGTGGCCCAACATCACCGTCAAGGGCGAATCTCCGGACGATGCCGATTCGCACAAGGGCGAAGAGGGCAAGTACGCCAAATATTTCTCGGCCAATCCCGGCCAGGGCTCGTAAAACCGCACCCGGCGGCAGGTTTTTGCCACCGGGGCCGGCTTTTTGGCCACCAACTTGGCCGCCGCGGCGCCGTATTGGCACCCGGCGGCTGAGTTATATGGAAATTGTGACAAAGCCGTGCTATAGGGCGGCCGTGAAGGATGGTTTGGCCATTCTTCGGTTCGCGGGTTCCGTTGCCGCTTCGTCCACCTGCCGGGCGGGCAACGGGCCAGATCCGTTTCAAGGAGCAGGCAGGCCATTTGATCAGTTTTGGTTGAACATCGGCGGCGCAAAATGCCCGGCTGACGTGACCGGACTGCCCCTATGGCCTTGGCAAAGCGAGGATTTTCCGTTCATGACAATGTCCAGGCCGCTCGGTTTCGAAGTGGGCGATTATGTGGTGTATCCCAAGCATGGCGTGGGCCGTGTGGTGGAAATCCAGCACCAGGAAATCGCCGGAATCGCCCTCGATCTGTTCGTGCTGCGCTTTGAAAAGGAACGGATGACCCTGCGGGTCCCCATGAACAAGGTCGAAAGCGTCGGCATGCGCAAATTGTCGAGCCAGGCCACCATGAACGAAGCGCTGACCACCCTGAAGGGCAAGCCACGCATCAAGCGCACCATGTGGTCGCGCCGCGCCCAGGAATATGAAGCCAAGATCAATTCTGGCGATCTGGTGAGCATTGCCGAGGTGGTCCGCGATCTGCACCGGGCCGAAGACCAGCCGGAGCAGAGCTATTCCGAACGCCAGATTTATGAAGCCGCCATCGGCCGTCTGGCGCGTGAACTGGCCGCGATGGAGAATATCGATGAGCCTGCCGCTCAGCAAAAGATCGAACAGGTGCTGAAAGCCGCCTGATCCCTCTGGCATGGACCGGCCCAAGCGATTGCGCTTGCGTCTCAAGACTCCTTGTGTATTATAACAACAATACACAAGGAGTCTGCCATGATCCGTTCTTGCCTGCTGATTGCTGCCACTCTGATGGCGGTTCCGACCCTTGCAACCGAGCGGCGCTTCGACCTGTCCGGTTTTGATCGCGTCGCCGTGGGCGGCAGCGACAATGTCGTGATCCGGCACGGCACCGGCTTTTCGGTTGTTGCCACTGGCGCACAGTCTGATCTGGATCGGCTGGAGATCAAGGTGGAGCGCGGGACGCTGGGTATCGGCCGCAAATCCGGTAACTGGAACTGGTCTTCCAATGATGTGACTGTCGCAGTCACCCTGCCGATGTTGCGCGGCGTGTCGCTGGGCGGATCAGCTGATGTTCAGGCCGACAAGGGCGAAGGCGATGTTTTTGACATGAAGGTGGGGGGCTCCGGCAACCTGCTGATCGGCCGGGTGCAGGCCAAGACCGTCAATCTGGCCGTGTCCGGGTCAGGCAATGTCAAGGCAGGTGGCCAGTGCGGCGCACTCAACCTGCGGCTGGCGGGCAGCGGCGATATCGACACATCGGGCCTGGCCTGCGCCAATGCCGATATCCGCGTCGCAGGCTCCGGCGACGTGCTTGCCCGCGCCAGTGGCCAGGCCGCCATCAGCGTGGCCGGCTCCGGCGATGTGACCGTGACCGGCGGCGCCAAATGCACCAAGCGTGTGGCCGGCAGCGGTGACGTGACCTGCAGCTAACCGCGCCAATGGCTTGTCACGGCTGAAAGTTCTGGTCGCGGCCGTTCTTCCAGCGGCTTGGCTTGCGTGCCGATGAAGAAAAAACCGGCGATGCGTTCGGGTGCCGCACCGCCCAGCATGGCCAGCACCTTGTCGTCAAACGCGGCCCAGCCGGTCAACCAGTTGGCGACAAAGCCATGGGCGTGGGCAGCCAGCACCAGATTCTGGCAGGCCGCCCCCACCGAAAGTTCCTGCTCCCACAAGGGGATGTGGCTGGGTTTCGGACTGGCAATCACCACCACCAGGCAAGGGGCGTGGGCGGCAAACTGCTCCACCGCGTCCAGCTCCAACCGCCCGGCATCGGGCTTGCCGGCGCGATAAATCGCCAGCAACTGGTCAGCAAAGGCGGCGCGGTTTTCCACCACCACGAAACGCCAGGGAAACAGCTTGCCATGATCGGGAACCCGCGCGGCGGCAGCCAGAATGGCCTGCAACTGGCCGGTGTCGGGGCCGGGTTCAATCATCTCGCGCGCCTTTCCGGAACGGCGGCTGGCGAGCAGGGCGGTGGTGCTGGTGGTGTCGTTGAACATGTCCATGGCTGGCGGCCTTAACCTTGAAGGCGCGATTTGCCAATGCGCCGTCAGGGCGCCGTCTTCACCACCACGCCGCCCTTCATCACGAATTGAACGCGCGCAACGATGGTCAGATCAGCCAAAGGATCACCCGGCACCGCCACCAGATCGGCCAGCAGGCCCGGCGCAACGCTGCCCCGGTCGTTCAGGCCGAAATAGCGGGCATTGCCAGCCGTGGCAGCGGTTAGGACGGCGGCGTTTGGCATCCCGGCCTTGGCCATCGCCAGCATCTCGCGGGCATTTTCGCCATGGGCAAACACGCCGGCATCGCCGCCCATGCAGATTGGCACGCCGGCCTTCATCGCCAATTGGAAGGTGGCCCGGTCTTGCTGCACACCGGCAGGTGCCGGTTCCTGGCCGTTCCAGCCGCGATAACGGGCAATGGCTTCGCCGGCCGCCAGGGTGGGGCACAGCACAGTGCGGTTCCTGGCCATCAGCGTGAAGGTGGCGGCATCGCCTTCGCCGCCATGCTCGATCACCTCCACGCCAGCGGCAGAGGCGCGGCGCATGGCTTCGGCAGTGTTGGCGTGCACCGCGACGGGCCGGCCGGCATCATGGGCCGCAGCGACGGCGGCGGCGATTTCGGCCTGGCTGAAGGTCGGTCGGCTGCCTTCACCGGGCCGCCAGCGATAATCCCCATAAAGTTTCACCACATCGGCGCCGGCACCGATCTGGCGGCGCACCGCGCTGACCAGATTGGGGCCATCGGCCTCCTCCGCGCCTTGCGGCACCGGGTGGGCATCATTCTTGGGGGCATAGCTGCCAGGCGCGACGATGGCGCGGGTGGCGATGATCATGCGGGGCCCGGGGATCAACCCTTCGTTGATGGCACGCTTCAGGCCAACATCCGCGTTTCCGGCACCTTCGGTGCCCAGATCGCGCACCGTGGTGAAACCGGCCATCAATGTCGCCCTGGCATGCACAACGGCGTGCGCCACGCGATAGGCCTCGCTTTCCTTCAGCACCTGATCATCCCACGGCACCGCATCATAAGGATGCAACAGCAAATGGCTGTGCCCTTCGATGAAGCCGGGCAACAAGGTCTGGCCGGGCAGGGCGATCCGCTGGGCATTGGCCGGGACCGCGAGAGACGGGCCAGCTGCCACGATACGTCCGCCATCGACCAGCACCTGCCAGCCATCGTGCATCGAACTCCCATCCCAAACACGATCGGGTGACAAAAGCACGGGCGCAGCGAGCACCGGTAGCGGCAACAGGGCGATGAAGGTGGTCAACAGGCGATGAATCATCGCCGGAGCAGACGCTGTGGACCGCCTGAGGTCAAGTCGGCTTGGCGGAACCGCCGTCGCCCGCTATCACAAGTCCCAACGAGGGAGACACAATTTGAACGAGAACGCGAGCGCGGCGGCGGCAGACACCCGCCCGCAATGGTTTGGCCACCCCGCGCAGCTGGCGCGGCTGTTCACCACCGAAGCGATGGAGCGGTTCGGCTATTATGGGATGCGGGCGCTGTTGACGCTCTATCTCGCCCAGCATTTCCTGTTTTCCGACAGCACCACCACCAGCCTGTATGGCGGCTTCACCGCGTTGGTCTATCTCACCCCGTTGATTGGGGGCTTGCTGGCGGACAATTATCTCGGCTCCAAGAAGGCGGTGAAGTTTGGCGCGATCCTGATGGCGCTGGGTTATTTCACCCTGTGCTTTGGCGGTGAGGCAGCCAAGCCCTGGGCCAAGTTCGACGGCCAGCAATATGAAGTTGCCGTGGAATCCCAAGGCAATGACAAGGCGCAGTTCGTCACGCTTGATGGCCAGAAGCTGCAGATCAAGGGCAATGAGGATGGCAGCGTGTCCTTGCTGGCCGACGACGGCAGCGAAGCCCGGCACATTGACAAGGGCGGTTTCGAAGCCGGCGGGGAACGCGACGCGCTGTTCGTCACCATCATGCTGCTCGGCCTGTCGGCCGTCACCATCGGCAACGGCTTTTTCAAACCCAACATCTCCACCATGGTCGGCAGCCTTTACGCCAAGGGGGACAGTCGCCGCGATGCCGGCTTCACTATCTTCTACATGGGGATCAACCTGGGATCGCTTGGCAGCCAGCTGGCCTGCCCGTTCCTCGCCGATGCCTATGGCTGGTGGGCGGGTTTCCTGCTGGCGGCCTGCGGCATGGCCCTGAGCTGGTTTCTGATCCAGTTCGCCGGGCCCAAGCTGGCCGGTTATGGCGAGCCACCGGCTGGCGCGCCCAACCGCGATGTTCCGATCTATCTGGGCGCCATCGCCTTTGTGCCGTTGGTGTGGTTCCTGTTCACCAACCTTATGGCCGCGCCGCCGCCGGTGGAAGGCGCTGGTTTCCTCGGCTATCTGATGGGCCTGCCGATCCTGGGCAAGGTGCTGTTTGCCACCTTCCTCGCCTGCGTGGTGCTGATCCCGATCTGGTCCATCTTCTATGGCAACCGCGCCGAATGGCAGATGATGCTGGCCGCCATCATATTGATTGTGTTCAACGTGGTGTTCTGGACCTTGTTTGAACAGGCCGGTTCCAGCCTCACCTTGTTTGCCGCGCGCAACACCGATCTTTCGATCTTTGGCCTGTTCGAGATTTCGCCGGGGCAGACCCAGTTTTTCAATGCCATCTTCATTGTGATGCTGGCGCCGCTGTTCAGCCTGTTGTGGCAGGCGCTGGGCCGGCGCGGGCTGGAGCCGGGCATTCCGGTGAAGTTCGGCATGGCGCTGGCCGGCGTGGGCGGCGGCTTTCTGTTCCTGGTGTGGGGCACGCAGTTTGCCGGCGATGATTTCAAGGTGGGCATCTGGTGGCTGGCCGGGCTCTATCTCATTCATTCCATGGCGGAATTGATGATCTCGCCGGTCGGCCTTTCGATGGTGACCAAGCTGTCCATCGCCCGCGTGGTCGGCCTGATGATGGGCCTGTGGTTCGTTTCCATTGCTTGCGCGCAATATGTTGGCGGGCTGGTGGCCCAGGTCGCCAGTGTGGAAACCGTGGGCGGACAGGTGACCAATTTGAAGGTCAGCCTTGATACCTATGCCGGCGTGTTTGAAACAATCGGCATAGCCTCGGCGGCCATCGGCGGCGTGCTGCTGCTGATTTCGCCGTTGCTCAAGCGCTTGATGCATGGGGTGAAATGATGGCCAGAGCGTAATTTGCAACCACCCCCCTATTGGCCCAGCATCATGGGAGACAGGGGAGTGGGTGCAAATGCGGTCGATGTTGTTGATGGGTGTTGCCGGCCTGGTGCTGGCCACCTCCGCCCTGGCGAAAGACAAGCCGAAAGAGCTCGCCCCGCCCCCGCCGCCGCCCGAGGTGGTGCGCCCGCCCAAGGATCCCTGGCCCAGCCAATACAAGCCCTATCCGGCGCAAACCACCGTCATCCGTGGCGCCACTATCTATGATGGTGCCGGCAAGCGCATCGATGGTGGCATGATCAGGCTGGAAGGTGGCCGAATTGCCGAGATCGGTGGCAGCGTCACGATTCCGGCTGGCGCGAAACTGATCGACGCCACCGGCAAATATGTCACGGCCGGGATCATCGACATTCACAGCCACCTTGGCGTCTATCCCAGCCCTGGCGTGGATGCCCACAGCGACGGCAATGAAGCCACCAGCCCGGCCCGGCCGGAGGTGTGGGCCGAACACAGCGTGTGGCCGCAGGACCCGGGCTTTTCGCGGGCGCTGGCTGGCGGCATCACCGCGCTGCATGTGCTCCCCGGTTCGTCCAATCTGTTCGGCGGTCGTGGCACCACCTTGAAGCCGGTTTATGGCCGCAGCGTCCAGGAGATGAAGTTTCCCGGCGCGCCCTACAGCCTGAAGATGGCCTGCGGTGAA
>CAZHTW010000015.1:0-38237 GCA_964535865.1 uncultured Sandarakinorhabdus sp.
CAGAACCGCCGCGCCCGATCGGACTGGATGAAGATCGAACAGGCGCGCGGCATCTCGGTGACATCCAGCGTGATGACCTTTGAACGGGACGGCATCACCTTCAACCTGCTCGACACGCCGGGCCACGAGGATTTTTCCGAGGACACATATCGCACCCTGACCGCCGTTGATTCCGCCGTGATGGTGATCGATGCCGCCAAGGGCATCGAAGCGCAGACGCGCAAGTTGTTCGAAGTGTGCCGCCTGCGCGACGTGCCGATCATCACCTTCATCAACAAGGTCGATCGCGAAGGCCGCGACCCGTTCGATCTGCTCGACGAAGTGGCGGACATGCTGGCGCTGGACGTGGCGCCGCTCAATTGGCCGGCGGGCCTGGGCGGGGAGTTCACCGGGCTTTATGATCTGAAGCGCCGGCGTTTCCACAAGCCCGATGGCAGCGACAGCCGGCTGGCCGGCGACGTGGAGCAGCTGGACGGGCTTGATGATCCGCGCCTGGAGGCGCTGGCCGGGCCAATGCTGGGCCGGCTGCGTGAACAGGCCGAGCTGGCCGAGGGCGGCTATGCCGAACTGGACGTTGAAAAATATCGCGCCGGGGCACTGACGCCGGTGATCTTTGGATCGGCGCTGAAGGATTTTGGCGTGGTGGATCTGATCGATGCGCTGGCGGCCTATGCGCCGTCCCCGCGCCCGCAACCGGCGCTGCCGGCGGCGGTGGACCCGATGGCCAGCCAGGTTTCGGGTTTCGTGTTCAAGGTGCAGGCCAACATGAACCCGCAGCACCGCGACCGGATCGCCTTCCTGCGGCTGGCCAGCGGGCGGTTCCGGCGCGGCATGAAGCTCAAGCAGATGTCCACCGGCAAGCAGATCGCCATCAATTCGCCGATCTTCTTCTTCGCGCAGGATCGCGAGATTGCTGACGAGGCGTTTCCGGGTGACATCATCGGCATTCCCAACCATGGCGTGCTGCGCGTGGGTGACACGCTGGTGGAAAAGGATGATCTCACCTTCACCGGCATCCCCAATTTTGCTCCGGAAATCCTGCGCCGCGTGCGGCTGGACGATCCGACCAAATCCAAACAGCTGAAAACCGCGCTGACCGACATGGCCGAAGAGGGCGTGACGCAGTTGTTCAAGCCGGCGATCGGCAGCCAGTGGATTGTCGGCGTGGTGGGCCAGTTGCAGCTGGAGGTGCTGATCAGCCGGCTGGAGGCGGAATATCGGGTTGCCGCCAGTTTCGAGCCCAGCCCCTATGAGACCGCCCGCTGGATTTCCGGCGCGCCAGCCGCCATGAAGGCGTTCATGGACGAACATCGCAGCGCTTTGGCCGAAGATCGTGACGGTGCCCCGGTGCTGATGGCGCGCGACAGTTGGGAACTGAACTTCATCACCGGCCGTTTCCCTGACATCCGCTTTTCCGCCACGCGGGAACGCGCCTGATGGCTGATGCTGCCGCCCGAATTGGCCAGATCTGGGCCGTGGTGCGGCCCTATCGCTGGTGGTCGCTGGTTGCGGTGCTGGGGTTGTTTGTCGTGCTGCTCGGCTGGCTGGTGGCCACCGCCCCGCTCGACCGGGCGTTGCAGCCGGCGAAACAGCCCAGCCTGATCATCACCGACATGAACGGCAAGGCGATTGCCCGGCGCGGGGATTACAAGGAAGAACCGGTCAAGATCGCCAACCTGCCGCCACATGTGCCGGCCGCGATCATCGCCATCGAGGATCGCCGCTTCAAGGAGCATATGGGCGTTGATCCCATCGGCATACTGCGCGCCTTCGTCACCAATGCCCAGGCCGGCGGCGTGCGTCAGGGCGGATCGACGCTGACCCAGCAATTGGCCAAGACCAGTTTCCTGTCGAGCGAGCGTTCGATCAAGCGCAAGCTGCAGGAGATGATCATCGCGCTCTATCTGGAAGCGCGGCTGAGCAAGGACGAGATCCTGCAGAATTACTTGAGCTCGGTCTATTTCGGCGATGGTGCCTATGGCATCCGCGCCGCCGCCCGCACCTATTTCGACAAGGCACCCGAACAGCTGGATCTGGGCGAGGCCGCCATGCTGGCCGGGCTGGTGCAGGCCCCGTCGCGCCTGGCGCCGTCGCGCCACCTGGAACAGGCGCGGGCGCGGGCGGCGCAAGTGATTGCCGCCATGGTGGAAACCGGCGCGATCACCAAAGCTGAGGCCGCTGCAGCGCGGCCGGCCGAATATCGCCCCGGCCGCAAGAATCTGCCCAGCGGCAGCTATTTCGCCGATTGGGTGCTGCCGCAGGCGCGTGAGGCGACCGAGGCGGATTATGGCGAGATCGTCGTGCGCACCACGCTGGACCCGCGCCTGCAGACCCTGGCGGAACAGATGATCACCGATGGCCTGGCGCGGGCGCGCGGCCTGAATGTGAACCAGGCGGCCCTGGTGGCGATGCGGCTGGATGGCCGCGTGGTCGCCATGGTGGGCGGCACCGATTACAAGGCCAGCAGCTTCAACCGCGCCACCCAGGCGCAGCGCCAGCCGGGATCCTCGTTCAAGCTGTTCGTCTATCTGGCGGCGCTGGAAGCCGGCAAGACCCCGGCCGACACCATCGTCGATGAACCCATCGAGCTGTGCGAACCGGGTCAGCAGCCGGGCACCTGCTATGCGCCCAAGAATGATGATCTGCGCTTCCGCGGCCAGATCAGCCTGGCCACGGCCTTTGCCGCCAGTTCCAACATCGCGGCGGTGAAGCTGGCCCAGGAAGTGGGCATTTCCGCCGTGGCAGCCCAGGTGAAGAAACTGGGCATCACCGGCGGCGTGAGCATCTATCCGGCGATGGCGCTGGGCACCACGCCGATCCCGCTGATCGACATGACCCGCGCCTTTGCTGCCGTGGCCTCTGGCCGATATCCCGTGAAGGCCACCGGCCTGTGGCGCGACGATCCCTGGCCGGCCGAGGTCACACCGCCCGAAGCCACCAAGGCCAGCTGGCCAGTGCGGGCCGACATGATGCAGCTGCTGCAATCGGTGGTGCGCAATGGCACCGGCAATGTGGCACGCCTGCCGATCCCGGCCTGGGGCAAGACCGGCACCACCCAGAATCACCGCGACGCGCTGTTCATCGGCTTTGCCGGCGATCTGGTGGTGGGCGTGTGGGTGGGCAATGACGACAATTCGCCCATGGCTGCCAGCATCGTGGGCGGCGGCCTGCCGGCGCGGCTGTGGAAGGGCTTCATGGCCCAGGCGCTGCAAATGGAAGGCAAGATGCAGGCCATGCCCGAAGTCGCCCCGATCGAAGTCGATATGGACGCGCTGGCCATCGACATGGAAAGCATGTCCGTCGATCTGAACGGGGAGCCGATCAATCCACCGGCGGTGATCGACATTCCCGACGAGACGGTGACCGAACCGCCGCCGCCGCCTGAACCGCGTTAGGCCCGGGCGAAGCGCAGCACCAGCAGCATGAACGCGAAGGTGGCCGGGAATTCGATGAAGGTCGTCCAGGTCAGCCACATGTCCTTGCCGCCCAGTTCGATCACCGCCTGTTCGGCGCCGGCCATGAACAGCCCCAGCAGGCCAAAGCCAAGGGCCAACCGGCGCGGATCAGTCGGGCCGGGCATGTAATTGGCCAGGCCCTTGCCCAGCCAGCGTCCGCCCAGCGCGGCGTCGCCCAGAAAGGCCAATGCCGACAGCGTGCCCATGACCGTGGAGCGCATCATCACCGCCCGGTCATCCTGAAAGGCGATGGCCAACCCGGCCGAAATCAGGCCCATCACGATGCCGAAACGCGCCAGCCCGCCAAGCAGATCAACCTTCACGAACCGCTGCACCACGGCGAGCGCGATGCCGGCCACGGCAGAGGTGATGGCGGCCGTGGGCAGATCGCTGATCTTGGCGACGATATAGAACAACAGGCCGATGCCGATATCGCAGGCCATCGCCGGCCAGTTGCGTTTCAGCTGCGCCATCTGCGCCTGATGTTCGGCGCGGCGCTCCGGCGTGGCCAGCGCCCGTGCCGATTTTGGCAGGGCAATCGGCCGGCCGGGGTGGCTTTCCCAGACCAGGCGGCCATCAACATAGGCGGCCGCGCCGGTGGTGACCCAGCTGTTGAAGCCGCTTTCCACCACCAGCTCCCGGCCATCGGAAAGGCGGGCCGCCAGGCCATGATTGGCAAAGGGATCGGCGGCATCCAGCGCCGTGCGCTCGCTGGCGACGGCGACCCCATCAATCAGCAGGCGGCTTTCCCAGGCGGTGAAATGCGCATCAACAACCAGGCGCACATCATGGCCGGCGATGGCCGGGCTGTGCCGATATTGCCAGTAACGCATCGCGGCCTGGATCAGTCTTTGTAAAGCTTGTCCAGCCGCTCGCCATAAACCTGCTTCAGCACGTGGCGGCGGATCTTCAGGCTGGGGGTGAGCTGCTGATTGTCGGTGCTGAACGGTGCATCGGCGATGATGACCCGGCGCACCTTTTCAATCACGCTGAGCTTCTGGTTCACCCGGTCCACCGCGCCTTGCATGGCCCGCACGAATTCCGGTTCCTGCCGCAGCTTGTCCAAGTCCGCCGGCAGGCCCTTGTCACGCGCGAAGCTGAGGGCCCATTCGGCTTCGGGGACAACCACGCCCACAAGATAAGGCCGGCGATCGCCATAGACCATGGCCTGGGCAATCTCGTCCTGCAGGGTGAGCATGCCTTCCACCCGCTGCGGCGCGACATTGTCCCCCTTGTCGTTGACGAGGATATCCTTCTTGCGGTCGGTGATGACCAGATGGCCATCCTTGTCGAGATGGCCGATGTCGCCGGTGTAGAGCCAGCCGTCTTTCAGGGCCTTGTGGCTTTCGGCGTCGTTCATCCAGTAACCGTCCATCACCAGCTCGCCGCGCACCAATATCTCGCCATCCGGCGCGATCTTCACCTCGACCTGGTCCAGCGGCGGGCCAACCGTGTGCATCTTCAGGCGGGCGCGTGGGCGGTTGCAGCTGATCACCGGGCCGGCCTCGGTCTGGCCATAGCCTTGCAGGATGGCGATGCCGACGGCGGTGAAGAAAATGCCCACCTCCGGATTCAGCGGCGCGCCGCCGGCCACCATGGCGCGCAGGCGGCCACCGAACTTGGCCCGGATGGATTTGCGGATGGTGCGTTCCAGCGCCTGATCGATCAGCTTTTCGGCCAGGCTCAGGCTTTCGCCCTTGGCCTCCTTGCGGGCGATGCTGAGGGCCTGGTTGAGCAGGGTGACGGCCAGGCCGCCCTGCTTCTCGATCTGCTTGGCAATGCGCATGCGCAGCACTTCGAACAGGCGCGGCACCACCACCATCAGCGTGGGGCCCGATTCCTCGATATTGGCGGCCAGCTTTTCCAGCCCCTCGGCATACCAGATCTGCCCGCCCATCCCGATCGGCATATATTGGCCGGCGGTGTGTTCATAAGCGTGGCTGAGCGGCAGGAAGGACAGGAAGATCTCGCCCTTGGCTTCAGCCGGCGGATCCGGAAAATCCTGTTCGATCACGGTGATGGCGCCGGCAATGTTGCGCAAGATCGCACCATGATGCTGGCGCACGCCGCGCGGCAGCCCGCCGGTGCCGCTGGTATAGATCAGGCAGGCCAGATCCTCGCGGCGCATGGTGGCGCGGGCACGCACGGCGGCACGATCCTCGTCCATCATCGGGGCGCGGCTGCCCACCAGCCGGTTCCAGTCATGGATCACCAGGCCCTGCACATCGGCCATCGCTTCCATGCCGATGATGATGCGGCAATGTTCGGTGGCCAACGCCGCCGGCAGCACCGCCTTGGCCAGCTTTTCGCCCGACACGATCACCGCGCGGGCGCCGCTGTTGGTGAGGATATGGGTGTGATCGGTTTCGGTGTTGGTGGTATAGGCCGGCACCGTGATGCCGCCGGCCGCCATGATGGCCAGATCGGCCAGGCACCATTCCGGCCGGTTTTCCGATACCAGGCACACGCGGTCGCCGCGCCCGATGCCGATGCCGATCAGCGCGGCCGACAGCGCCGCCACGATATCACGGGCCTCGCCCCAGCTGATCGTGCGCCACTGGCCGCCCACCTTGGCAGTGAGCATCGGCGCCTTTGGCTGTTCATCGGCGCGATCCAGAAACAGGCTGACCAGGTTTGGCGCCTGATCCACGCGGGCAGCCATCACGGCAGGCCGCATCGGCGGCAGTTTCGGCAACATCATCCTCTCCCAACCAGGGTGTTGATCACCCCTTGTCCATCCAACTCAATAACCCGCCGGCCGGCCTTCGCCGCGCGCATCGGCGCCGCCGCGCCAGCCGCCGGCGGTGCGCTGCACCCCGTTCAGCTTGAGCGGCAAGGCGCTGGCCACCGGCTTGTGACCCATGGCGGTGAAGGCCGGGATCATCGCTTCCAGGAATGTGCCCTTTTCCACGGCAAAGCGATCCCCGCTGGCAATCAGCTGCGGCAAGGCGATGGCCTCTTCCACCGGCAGGCCCCAATCGAGCACGCCGATGATGGCCTTGGTCACCTGCGCGATGATGGTCACGCCGCCGGCCGCGCCGATGGCGAGGATCGGCTGACCCTTGGCATCATAGACGATGGTGGGCGACATGGCCGAACGCGGCCGTTTGCCTGGCGCGACGGCGTTGGCGGTCAGCCTGCCCTGATCCTCGGGCGCGAAGTTGAAATCGGTCAACTCGTTGTTGAGCACGAAGCCGCCCGACACCAGGCCGGAACCAAAGGTCTTTTCGACCGTGCTGGTCCAGGTGGTGATGTTGCCCGCGCTGTCGGCCACGGCGAAATTGGTGGTGCCGGCCACTTCATTGTCGGCCGCGTTCACCCGCGCCGTCGGCGCACCGGCGGGCATGCCGGGGTCGGCCTTGGCCATGCGCGTGCCGGCATCGATCAAGGCAGACCGCGCCGCCAGATAGGCCGGATCCGCCAGGCCCTTGGTGGGCACGGCGACGAAGGCCGGATCCCCAATCCATTTCTCGCGATCGGCATAGGCCAGGCGCTGGCTTTCGGCGAACAGATGCCAGGCCACCGGATTGTCCTTGCCCAGCCCCTTCATGTCAAAGCGTTCAAGCTGTTTCAGCATGGCCAGCACGCCGGTGCCGCCGGAGGACGGCGGGCCCATGCCGCACACCTTGTATTGGCGATAAGCGCCGCACACCGGATCGCGTGACTCCGCCTTGTAGGCGGCGAGATCGGCCATGGTCATGGCGGTGGGGTTGGCGTCAGCGGTGGAAACCGTCTTCACGATGCCGGCGGCGATGTCGCCCGTGTAAAAGGCCTGGGCGCCGCCGGCGGCGATGCTGCGCAAGGTGGCGGCAAGCCTGTCGTTGCGGAAGGTCATGCCAGCCGGCAACGGCGCGCCGGCCTGATCGAAATAGAGCGCGCGGCCTTAGGGGCCGGCCTGTTTCAGACTGTCTTGCCCAAAGGCGATGAAACGGGCGAGCGTTGGCGAGATCGGAAAGCCTTCGGCCAGGCGGATCGCCGGCTCGAACAATTTTGCCCACGGCAGCTTGCCCCATTTCCGGTGGGCTTCGGCGGCCAGCGCCACATTGCCCGGCACACCCACGCTGCGCCCGCCGGTGGCGGCCTTGAAGAAGGGCATCGGCTTGCCATCGGGCCCAAGGAACTGGCCGGGGCTTGCGACACCGGGGGCCTTTTCACGGCCATCTATGGTGCCCAATTTGCCCTTGGCGGGCTGATACACGATGAAGCCGCCGCCGCCGATGCCGGAGCTTTGCGGTTCCACCACCGTGAGGGCCAGCATGGTGGCAATGGCGGCATCCGCCGCGCTGCCGCCCTGTTTGAGGATGCTCAGACCGGCTTCACTGGCCAGCGGGTTGGCAGCAGACACCACGGCCTTGAACGGGCCGGCGCCGGCGCTGGCCGCGGCCTGCACGGGGCCGCTGTCAGCGTCCTTGGGAATGGGTTGCGCCACCGTTGCGGTGGCGATGAGCGAGGCGGCGAGGAACAGAAGGCTTTTCATGGGACGAGCACCTTAAGCTGATTTGGCCTCAAGAAAAGTGGCTAAACTCGCGCGCTGCCCACCGCCGCCGCGACGCTGGCAAAGCCATCGCGGCGCAGCAGCGCGGCCAGTTCGGCCTTGATGCGGGTGACGAGGCCGGGGCCTTCATAGACCAGCGCCGAGTAAAGCTGCACGGCGCTCGCCCCGGCGCGGATGCGATCATAGGCGTCTTGGCCCGACGCGATACCGCCCACCGCGATCAGCGGCAGCGCACCGCCGGTTTCGGCGCGGAAGCGTTTCAGCGCGGCCAGCGCCAGGGGTTTCAGCGGCGCACCCGACAAACCGCCGGTCTCGCCCGCATGGCGGCTGGCCAGCGCCGGACGGGAAACTGTGGTGTTGGAGACGATCAGGCCATCGACACCGCCATCAATGCACGCGCGGCTGATGGTGGCCCAATCATCCTCACCCTGATCGGGCGCGACCTTGATGAAGAGCGGCACATCCAGCCGCCCACGCGCGGCCATCACCCGCGCGATCAGATCGGCCAGCGCCGCGCCATCCTGCAGGCTGCGCAGGCCCGGCGTGTTGGGGGAGGAGATGTTGACGGTGACATAAGACGCGTGGGGCGCCAGCGCCCGCAGGGCCACGACATAATCATCGGTGCGGTCTTCGCTGTCCTTGTTGGCGCCCAGATTGATGCCCACCACGCCGAGCCGGCCGGCGCGGGCGGTGAGCCGGGCATGGGCGAACTCGACACCTCTGGAATTGAAGCCAAAGCGATTGATGACGGCGCGATCCTCCACCAGCCGGAACAGCCGCGGCTGCGCATTGCCGGGCTGCGGGCGCGGGCAGACGCTGCCGCACTCCACAAGGCCAAAGCCCAGCCGCAGCATGGCATCGGGCACCTCGGCATCCTTGTCGAACCCGGCGGCAAGGCCAATCGGGTTGGGCAGGTTCAGGCCGGCGATGCTGGTGGCAAGGATGGGATCATCCGCCGGCGCGCGCGGGACAAGCCCGGTTTTCAGGGCGGCCAGCGTCAGATTGTGCGCCACCTCGGGATCGAGGGCGAACAGCCAGGGCTTGAGCAGGGCAAACATCGTCTCCGGCCATGGCAGGCCGGGCGCGCCCGTTCAATCCCCTTCCTCCTCCCGCCCCACCAGGGCCAGCGCGCGGGCGCGGCGCTGGTGCAGGCCGCACCAATGCACCAGCGCCTCTTCCCGCCCGTGGGTGATCCACACGTCGCCGGGGTCGATCTCGGTGATGGTGGCGGTCAGCTCGTCCCAATCGGCGTGATCGGAAATGATCAGCGGCAGTTCGATGCCGCTTTGCACCGCGCGCTGGCGCACCCGCATCCAGCCGCTGGCCATGGCGGTGACGGGATCGGGCAGGCGGCGGCTCCACACATCGCGCAGGGCCGATGGCGGCGCAATGATGATGGCGCCTTTCAAGGCATCGCCTTTCATTGTGCCGACGGGGCGCAGATCGCCCAGCGCCACGCCATGGGCTTCATACAGCGCGCACAGCGCCGTCATCGCGCCGTGCAGAAAGATCGGCGCATCATGGCCGGCGCGGCGCAGCTCCGCGATCACCCGCTGCGCCTTGCCCAGGGCATAGGCGCCCACTGCGATACAGCGATCCGGGTTGGCCGCCAATGTGGCCAGCAATTTGGCGATTTCTTGCCCGGTATCGGGATGGCGGAACACCGGCAGGCCGAACGTGGCTTCGGTGATGAAGATATCGCAGGCCAGCGGTTCGAACGGCAAGCAGGTGGGATCAGGCCGGCGCTTGTAGTCGCCTGACACGATGATGCGGGTGCCGGCCCGTTCCAGCACCACCTGCGCCGATCCCAGCACATGGCCGGCGGGCAGCAGCATGGCGGTGATGCCATCGCCCAGTGCCAGCCGCTCGCCATGGGCTAGGGCCTGCCCACCCGGCTGCGGGCCGAAGCGCTGGTGCATGATCGCCAGCGTTTCCGCCGTGGCCAGCACATGGGCATGGCCGGCGCGGGCATGATCGGCGTGGCCATGGGTGATGATGGCGCGCGATTGCGGCCGCGACGGATCGATCCAGGTGTCGATACCGGGCAGATACAGGCCGTGGCCGTGCGGGATGATCCAATCAGGCGACAGCATCGAACGGATTGATCACCGGCACATCCAGATTCTGAAAATCGGCCGTGTTACGGGTGGCAATGCCCATCCGGTTGGCCAGCGCGATGCCGGCGATCATCGTGTCGTGAACGCCGGCCGGGCGGCCAAGCGCGCCGCACGCCGCCAGCAGCAAGCCTGCCTGTTCGCCCGCCGCCTGATCGAACGGCAACACGCGCGCCGTGAAGCGTTCGGCCAGGAGCCGGCCAAAGCGCCACTCCAGGCCCGTGCGGCGCTGACCATCTGGCAGGCGCGCCAGACCGTGGCGGATTTCCATCACGGTGATGGCGGTGGTGAAGAGGCTCTGGCCGGGCTGACGGTCAATCCAGTGGACGACATTGGACTCGCAGGGCACCCGCATCAGTTCCGACAATATGTTGGTGTCCAGCAGCCAGCCCGCCGGCGCGCGGTGGCGAAGATCAGTCAAAGCTGACCGGCCGCACCGCGTCGCCTTTCAATTCGGCGATCGGCTCTTCAAGGCTGCAATCGGCAAACAGGCTCTGCATATAGCTGCCCAGCCCTGCTTGCGGGGGCGCCACCGCTTCGGCCAATATGGCGCGCGCCTCCGCCTCCAGGCTGCGGCCGTGGCGGGCCGCGCGGCGGGCGAGGCCGGCTTTGACATGATCATCAAGATTGCGGACGAGAAGCTGAGCCATAACAAGAATGATATCATGATAGCATTTCACCAGCAAGGCTGGCCTGACGGTCGCAGCGGGCTATAGAACCCGGCGTGACCCTGCCGCCCATCATCGCCAACTGGTTTGCGCAGCGCGGCTGGCAGGTGCGCGCGCATCAGCTGGCGATGCTGGGCGCTGCGTCGCGTGGGCGGCATGCGTTGCTCACGGCCCCCACGGGCGCGGGCAAGACGCTGGCGGGGTTCCTGCCCACGCTGGCTGAGCTGGCGACCACGCCGCATGAGGGGCTGCACACGCTCTATATTTCGCCGCTGAAGGCGCTCGCGGTGGATGTGCAGCGCAATCTGCTGAACCCCATTGCCGAAATGGGGCTGGAGATCACGGTCGAAACCCGCACCGGCGACACGCCGTCTGACCGCAAGGCCCGGCAGAAGGCGCGGCCGCCGCAGATTTTGCTCACCACACCGGAAAGCCTCGCCATCCTGCTCTCCGCACCTGAATCGGCCCGCCTGATGGCGGATGTGCGCCGGGTGATCATTGATGAGATTCACGCCTTTGGCACCACCAAGCGCGGGGATCAGTTGAGCCTGTGCCTGGCCCGGATGCAAAGGCTGGCGCCCGGCATGCAGCGGGTTGGCCTGTCGGCCACCATATCCGATCCCGAAAGCTGGGCCGGCTGGCTGGCGCCCGATGCTGACGCCGGGGCCGTGGAGATCGTGCGGGCCGAGGGCGGGGCGGACCCTCAGATCGAGATATTGGTGATCGATGACCGCATTCCCTGGGGCGGCCACAATGGCCGATGGGCAGCGCGGGCGGTGATGCAGCAGATTGCGCGGGCCCGGCTGGCCATCGTGTTCGTCAACACCCGCGCTGTGGCCGAACTGGTGTTCCGCGATTTGTGGGCGGAGAATGACGATTCCCTGCCCATCGGCATCCACCACGGCAGCCTGGCGCCCGAAGCACGGCGCAAGGTGGAGGCCGCCATGGCCGCCGGCCGGCTGCGCGCCATCGTGGCCACGGCCAGCCTCGATCTCGGCCTGGATTGGGGCGATGTTGATCTGGTCATCCAGATGGGCGCGCCCAAGGGGGCATCGCGCCTGCTGCAGCGCACCGGCCGGGCCAATCACCGCATGGATGAAGCCAGCCGCTGCCTGATCGTGCCCGGCAACCGCTTCGAATATCTGGAGGCGCTTGCCAGCCGCGATGCGGTGAAGGCCGGTGAGCTTGATCCCGACGGTTTCCGCCCCGGCGGGCTGGATGTGCTGGCCCAGCATGTGGTGGGGCTGGTTGCCGCCGCGCCGGTGCTTGCCGATGCCCTGTATGACGAGGTGAAGAGCGCCGCGCCCTATGCCGGGCTGACGCGCGCGGTGTTTGACCATGTGCTCGATTATGCCGCCACCGGGGGCTATGCGCTGAAAGCCTATGAGCGGTACCAGCGCATCGTGCCAGGCCGCGACGGGCAGCTCAGGCTGCGCACCCCGGCGTTGGCGCGGCAATGGCGGATGAACAGCGGCACCATCGTGGAGGCCGTCGCCATGAACGTGGTGTTCGGCAGCGGCAAATCCAGCCGTCACGGCCGCCGCCTGGGCCAGGTGGAGGAGTATTTCGCCGGGCAACTGCGGGTGGGGGACAGTTTCATGTTCGCCGGCCAGGTGCTGGAAGTGACCGGCTTTGACGGGGCGGACATCCATGTGCGGCTGGGTCGCGGCAGCCCCAAGGTTCCGGTCTATGCTGGCGGCCGCATGCCGATGACGACCCGGTTGGCGCTGCGGGTGCGCGGCCTGATGAACGATCGCAGCCGCTGGCAGGACATGCCGGATGATGTGCGCGAATGGCTGGACCTGCAGGCCCGCATCTCCCGCCTGCCCGGGCTGGATGACGTGCTGGTGGAAACATTCGCGCGTGACGGCCGCTGGTATATGGCGGTCTATGGCTTTGCCGGCCACCCGGCGCACCAGACGCTGGGCATGTTGCTCACCCAGCGCATGGAGCGCGCCGGGCTGATGCCCCTTGGCTTTGTGGCGTCGGATTATGCCATGGTGTGCTGGAGCCTGGAACCGGTGGACGATCCGCGGCCGCTGTTCGATCCGACCGTGCTGGAGGATGAACTGGCCGAATGGCTGGCCGCTTCGCCGTTCCTGCGCCGGGCGTTTCGCGAGGTGGCGATCATCGGCGGGCTGATCGAGCGGGTGCAGCCCGGTGTGCAAAAGACCGGCAAGGCGATGAGTGTGTCGGCGGACCTGATCTATGATGTGCTGCGCAAGCACCAGCCCGATCATCTGCTGCTCACCGCTGCCTGGACCGATGCGCGCGGCAAGTTGACCGATATTGCCCGGCTGGCCGACCTGCTGGAACAGGCGCATGAGCGCCTCACCCACGTGCGGGCACCGCATGTGACGCCGCTGGCGGTGCCGTCGATGCTGACCATCGGGCGGGAACGGGTCGGGCAGGAGGCCGATTCGGCGCTGTTGCTGGAGGCCGAGGCACTGATTGCCGAAGCGCTCAGGCTTGATTGACCGGGCGGGGCCGATCGGGCATCAGCCGGCCATGGATGTTGCCTTTTCGTTCGCAGGGGAAATGCTGGTGCCCCTGACCAGCGGGGCGTTGTGGTGGCCGGCGCAAGCAACGCTGCTGGTCGCTGATCTGCATCTGGAAAAGGCCAGCCACTTCGCAAGAAGGGGCTGGCTGTTGCCACCGCATGCCACCACCCAAACACTGGCAGCCCTGATCGATGCGGTGGAAACCACCGGGGCCAGCCGGCTGATCTGTCTGGGGGACAGTTTCCACGATCAGGGCGGGCCCGAACGCATGGCGCCCGAAGCCCGCAGCGCCGTGCAGATGATGACACGCAATCTGGATTGGTGGTGGATCACCGGCAACCATGATGAGGAGGCCGGGGCCCGGCTGGGCGGGCGGGTGATGCCGGAAGCGACATTGGGGCCGATGGTGTTGCGCCACGAAGCCGATGGGGCGGATGCCACGCCGGAATTGTCGGGCCATTTCCATCCCAAGCTGGTGATCCGTCAGCGTGGCCGCCAGATCAGCCGGCGCTGCTTTGCCGTGAGCGCGGCCAAGTTGATCCTGCCGGCCTTTGGCGCCTTCACCGGCGGGCTGGATGTGGCCGATCCGGCGCTGCGGGCGGCGCTGGCTGGTCCGGCCGAGGCGCTGGTGCTGGATGCGGGGCGCCTGCTGCGCTTTCCGGTGCATTGACGGGTGGGGCGCGGTTGACCGCACCTGCCGGGCAGTTCATCAAACTTTGGCTTGACCAGCCGTGTTCAATCGCAATGGATGATCGCCATCAGATACGGGGGTATTTTTGACCATGAAACCAGTGAAAACGGCGGTTTTTCCCGTTGGCGGCCAGGGCACGCGGTTCCTGCCGGCCACCAAGGCGGTGCCCAAGGAAATGCTGCCGGTGGTGGACAAGCCGCTGCTGCAATATGCCGTGGACGAAGCACTTTCGGCCGGGATCGAGCGGCTGGTCTTCGTGACGGCGCGCGGCAAGAGCGCGCTGGAGGATTATTTCGATATTGCCTGGGAACTGACCGAGAGCCTGCGCGCCAAGGGCAAGCATGTCGAATTGGCGACGCTGGAGACCACGCAGCTGGAACCCGGCCGTATCGCCTATGTGCGCCAGCAGGAGCCGGCGGGCCTGGGCCATGCCGTGTGGTGCGCCCGCCATATCGTCGGCAGCGATGCCTTTGCCGTGCTGTTGCCCGATGAATTGCTGTGGAATCCGGCCAATCCGGCGCTCAAGGAAATGCACGACGCCTATCGCCAGTTGGGTGGCAACGTGATTTCGGTGCTGGAGGTGCCGGCGGAACACACGCACCGTTATGGCATCGTATCGCCCGGCGCCATCGACGGCCTGGTGACCGAGGTGAAGGCACTGGTGGAGAAGCCGCCGCAGGGCACATCGCCATCACGGCTGGCCGCCATTGGCCGTTACATCCTGCAACCCGAGGTGATGGACGTGCTGGCCAAAGGCAAGCGCGGTGCCGGCGGCGAAATCCAGTTGACCGATGCCATGGCCGAGATGATCGGCGTGCAGCCGTTCCACGCCGTCACCTTCACCGGCACCCGCTTTGATTGTGGTGACAAGGCCGGGCACATCATGGCCAATGTCGCCCTGGCGCTGGAACGACCCGATATCGGCGCGGCGGTGCGCGATTGGCTGCGCAGCCAGGCCTTCTGAAGGTCAGTCCACCCTGTCCAGCCGATAGCCAAAGCCATAGACCGAGCTCAGGCGCCAGCCATGTTCGGGCCGCAATCCCAGGCGCTTGCGCACCTGGGCGATGTGCGCGTCCAGCGTGCGGCTGCCGGGCAGATCGCCGCGGCCCCACACCGCTGCCATGATGGCATCGCGCGACAGCGCCTGGCCAACATTGTCGATCAGCAGCCGCGCCAGCGCGAATTCCTTGGCGGTGAGCTGGATTTCGTGGCCGCGCACGGCCACCTGGTGGTTGACCCGGTTGAACACCAGACCTTCCGCCGGGTTCTCGCCCTCATGGGAGCGGGGGCGGGCCTGTTGTGCCGCCGCCAGCGCGGCGGCCAGCGCTTCATCGCCGGCAGTGTCATCGATCACCAGATCGGCCGCCTCGGCGATGCCACCCGGCGCGTCGGGGGACACCAGCATGATCGTCACCGGCAACCGGTCGTGCGCCTGCCGCAGCCGATGCAGCACGGCAACGCCGCACAATTCGGCGCCATCCCAACGCATCAGCAGCGCATCAAAGCGTTCGTGCGGCACGGCCTCGATCACGGCGGCGCCCGTGACCATGGCCATCGGCTTGTGGCCCAGCCGGGCCAGAGCCACCGAAAGCCGACCAGCCTCCTGTGGCTGGTGATGGAAAATACCGATCTTCATTGCGACCTTGCGGAAATTTCATTTTGCTGTCAGCCTTAAGTTGCCGAAATGAAACGGTGTCGCAAGCACAACAGTTGGCACTTTGCCTGTCGATTTCAAGGTTAATGACGTATTGTTCTGGTCTGGTTCAGGGCAGTTGCTGAACACTCAACGCCCGCAACTGCTTGACAGAATGGGCGGCGCGGGCCTCGCCGGGCACCACCAGCCGCAGCGGGCCATCGTCTGCAGCCAGCGGCTTGCGATGGCACTTGTTGGTGATCACTATCGTTCAACGCCAACACCACTCGATCGCCAACGGCCGTCTCAGCACGAATCAGGATGGACAGCGGGCCCGCGCACCACCTTGCCGCTGGGCATGCCCTCAGCGGCAGCAGATCGGCCCGGCTTGAGGTTCGGTGGCTGTTGCCGCCAAGACGCAGAACCCAAGCGTTAACAGCGCAGGGGGAAAGCGCAACATTGACGGGGCTGCGAATCGCGATAGGGGACGCGGCATGACCGCTGCTGTGCCCGCTCCCGCTTCCGACCATCGCCTGGCCACCGCGCCGTTCGAACCGCGCCTGCTGCGCGACGCCTTTGGCTGCTTTGCCACGGGTGTGACGGTCGTGACCGGGCAAACGGCCGCCGGCCAGCGCGTGGGCCTGACCGCCAACAGCTTCACCTCGGTCAGCCTCGATCCGCCGCTGCTGCTGTTCTGCCCGGCCAATGGTGCTTCGGCCTTGCCGGCATTTCGGGAAACCGGGCGCTTTGCCATCAATATCCTGGATCTTGATGCCCAAAGCGTTGCCGATCGCTTTGTGCGCAAGGATGTTGATCGGTTTGGCGATCATGACTGGCAGGATTGGGATGGCGTGCCGGTGCTGACGGCGGCCAAGGCGGCCTTTGCGTGCGAACTTCATGCCGATCATGATGGCGGCGATCACCGCATCATCGTGGGCCGGGTGATCCGCCTCGCGCTCGACATCAGCCGCGAGCCACTGCTGTATCTGCATGGTCGCTATCGCCGGGTGCATGTTGGCTGATCCCGCAGCCTCCGTTTCTCGCGATGCGGCGGAAACCGCGGCGTTGGCCAAGGGCGGGCGCACAAGTTTCTTTGGCTATGTCTTGCGGTTGTTGGCGCGACTGCCCTTTTTGTTCATTGCCGGCCGGCTCTATGGCGCCGAGGCGCTGGGCCAGTTCGCCTATGCCACCATGGTGGTGGAACTGGCCGCGATGCTGGCCACGCTGGGGCTGAGGCGCGGCCTGGCCGAGGACATGGCGCGCCGGCCGCAGGACGAGGCCGGCGCGATGTTCGATGCGCTGGTGCTGGCGCTGATCGTTTCGCTGGCCGGATCGGCGCTGCTGGTGGCGCTGCCGCAACTGTTGTTCCCTGCCGGTGCCATTGGGCCGCTGGGCCAGTGGTTTGCCCTCATCATTCCGTTCATCGCGCTGGCCGATGTGGCGTTGGCCGGCCTGGCCTATCATCATGATGTGGGCGCGCAGGTGCGGGCGCGGGCGATCATTGAACCCTGGATGTTGTCGATCGCGGCGCTGGCGTTGGCCTTCACCGCCTTGAAGGGCGATGGCATGCTGATCGCCTATCTGCTGTCGATGGCGGCGGCCTGCCTGGCGGCGGTGATGCCGGCGCTCCGGCGCTTTGGCCGGCCACGCAGCTGGCGGCTCGATCCGGCGCGGCTGTGGGCAATTGCCCGGGCCAATGTGCCGCTGGCCGGGGCCGACGTGGCGGAATGGGGTGCGCGCCGGCTTGATATCTTCATATTGGGCCGTTTTGCCCCGGCCGAAGTGGTGGGCATTTATTATGTGGCGCAGCAGATCGCCTCGCTGCCGCAGCGGCTGAAATCCAGTTTTGATCCGATCCTGGGCCCGGTGCTGGCGCGCAATCTGGCGGCGGGCTTGTCCGCCAAGGCGGCGGCGCATGTGCGGCAGATCAGTTTCTGGGTGGCATCGGTGCAGTTGGCGGTGGTGCTGGCGCTGGGCATTCCCGGCGCCGCGCTGATGGGCCTGTTTGGCCCGGCCTTCGCCGCCGGCGTGGTGGTGCTGGCGGTGCTGTTGACGGTTGAGCTGTTTGCCGCTCAGGCGGCGGTGGCCGAAGGCGCCCTGATCTATGTGGCGCGCGGGCCCAACCTGGTCTGGTCGCTGATCGGGCTGGGCGTGCAGCTGGCCTTGAGCCTGTGGCTGGTGCCGCTGGAGGGGCCAATCGGTGGCGGCGTGGGGGCGGCGCTGGCCCTGGCGGTGGCGGCATTGCTGCAATCGGTGGCCAAATCGCGCCTGTTGGCGGCACGATTGGGCCATGCGGTGGCCGGCTGGCGGTTCAGCCTGCTCGTGGCGGGTGTGCCGGCCTTTGGCACCGGCCTGCTGGTGCTGCGCACGCCTGAACCCATTCAGCTTTCGATCGGCTTTGTCGCCATCTTGGGCACGTTCGGCTTCATCATCTGGCGCTTTGGCTTCAAGGGCGCGGATCGCCTGCTGTTCAGCCGCGGGCTGAAGAAGATCGAGGCGGAGGCGGCGAACCTGCCGCTCGCCCCCGCCCTGCCCGATCAGGCCAGCTGACGGCGCAGCAGCACGCGGAACAGCCACCAGCTGCCGATGGCATAGAGCACCAGGTTCAGGCCCACCACCATCGCCCAGAATTCCACCGGGCTGAACCCTTCGATGATGCCAAAGCGGGGGTTGGTGAGCACCTGGCTGAACCCGGCCATCATCAGGCCCAGCCAGCTGTAGGCCATCTGGATCTTGTGCGCCTTCAGGTCTTTCGGCTGGCGATCCCGCAGCCACTTCTTCAGCGCCCACATGCCGCTGCCCAGCGAATAGAGGCTGACGAGCGCCAGGATGTGAAAGGGCAGGAACTTGGTGTCGGGCCGGTAACTGGCCAGCGCGCCGATGTTGCACACCAGCATGGCCGGCACATAGAGCCGCCCGGCCAGGGCGTGGCCCGGCGTGCCCTGGCGGGCCAGCATCTGATACAGGCCCAACGGCATGGCCAGGCAGGCGGCAACCAGGTGGGCGAGCAGCAGCGGCGAGAGATTGGCAAGCATCGGCGGGGTCCTTTCGTAGTGGCCTGATATCCGTTGTTTGGCCAATCGCCGCCGCTTGCCGCAACGCCGCTTTCGCCTATGATGCCAATCGCTTCGTCAACCCTGCACACTGCCGGATTCACGCTTCGTGGAATCGACTCTCAGCCTTTCGCGCGACACCGCCCCGCCGCTGCGGCCGCTGGTGGCCGGCACCTTGTTTGCCGTGCTGGTGTGTGCCGTGGCCGGGCCGTTCGATACGATGCGGCTGGCCTTTCCCAGCCGGCTGGTGTTCTGGCTGGTGCTGATCGGCTGGAACAGCGTGAAATGGTGGCTGTGGTATGCCTGGGCCGGGCCGCGCACCACCACGCGGGGCGCGGCGGTGCTGGCCGCCGTCACCGGCGCGCTGCTGATCAACGCCAGCATGCCGCTGGAGATTGATCTGATGTTCCGCGCCATCGGGAAGCCCATGGTGCTGCCCTGGGCCGGCCTGTATCTGACGGCGTTGATGGTCGCCGGTTCGATTTCGGCGCTCACCGCCCTGTTGCGAGGGCCGCGCGGGATGGTGCCAGTGGCGGCAGTGCCGGCCAAAGCGCCGGCAGATGCCCCGGTTCAAGCGCCAGTCCTCGCACCCGCGCCATCGTTGATGGCCCAGCGCGCCGGCCTGCCTGATCTGGACAATGTGCTGATGGTGGCGGCCGAGGATCATTATCTGCGGCTGGTGCTGGCCGATGGCAGGCGCCCCCTCGTGCTGTTCCGGCTTTCGGATGCGCTGCCCGAACTGTCCGGGCTGGATGGGATGCAGGTGCACCGCAGCGCCTGGGTGGCACGGCGGCACATGGTGGGCGCGCGCCGCGACGGGCGGCGCTGGCTGCTGGTGCTGGCAGACGGGACGGAGCAGGCGGTGAGCGAAACCTTCCAGCCCGCAGTGCGCGCTGCCGGGTGGCTTCAGACAAAACTATAGGGATCAACATCCACCACAACGCGCACGGACGACGGCAAGGGCGTGCGGGCCAGCCAGTCGCGCAGGATGGCGGGCAGCGGCAGGTCGCGCCGGGCCTGCACCAGCAAGCGATGTCGGTGCCGCCCGCGCAGCATGGCGAGCGGGGCGGGCGCCGGCCCCAGCACCAGCAGGCCATCGGCTTGCGGCGCGGCACTGCCCAGCGTGTCGGCGGCGGCCCTGGCGGCGGCGGCATCTTCGGAACTGATGATCAGCGCCGCCAGCCGCCCGAACGGCGGCAGGCCCAGATCGCGGCGCGCGGCGATCTCGGCGGCGAAAAAGCCCTTGGCGTCGCCGGCTTTGAGCGCCTGCATCAACGCGGCCCCTGGCTGGTGCGTCTGGATCAGCACGCGCCCCGGCTTTGCCCCACGCCCGGCCCGGCCCGATGCCTGCACGATCTGCTGCCAACAGCGTTCGCCGGCGCGCAAGTCCCCGCCCGAAAGCCCCAGATCGGCATCGACAATCCCAACCAGCGTCAGATCGGGGAAGTGATAGCCTTTGGTCACCATCTGGGTGCCGATGATGATGTCCACCTCGCCGGCGTCCACCGCGGCCACCAGCGCGGCGGCGCGGGCCGGGCTGGTGATAGTGTCGCTGGTCACCATCGCCGTGCGGGCGGTGGGGAAGATCCGGCGCACCTCTTCGGCGATGCGCTCCACCCCGGGGCCGCAGGCGGCCAGGCTGTCGGGCGCGCCGCATTCGGGGCAGGTTTCCGGCACCGGCATCTGGTGGCCGCAATGGTGGCAGGCCAGCCGGCGCGACAGGCGGTGCTCCACCATCCAGGCGGTGCAGTGCGGGCACTGGATGCGATGCCCGCAGGTGCGGCACAGGGTGAGCGGGGCATAGCCGCGCCGGTTGAGGAACAGCAGCGACTGCTCACCCTTGGCCAACGTTTCGGCGAGCGCGGCCACCACCGGCGGTGACAGAAAGGCCCCGCGCGCCGGGGGATGGCGCGTCATGTCCACCAACTGCACATCGGGCAATTCGGCGCCGCCAAAGCGGCCGGGCAGATGGAGATGGCGATAGGTGCCGCGTGTCGCCAGCACCTGGGTTTCGATGGCCGGGGTGGCGGTGGCCAGCACCACCGGCAGCGCTTCCATCCGGCCCCGCATCACCGCCACGTCGCGGGCGTGATAATGCACGCCCTCCTCCTGCTTGAAGCTGGCTTCGTGGGCCTCATCAACAATGATGGTCTTCAGACTGGCATAGGGCAGGAACAGCGCTGACCGCGCCCCCACCACCACCTTGGCCCTGCCATCGGCGATGGCGGCCCAGGCGGCGCGGCGCTCGCTGGTTTTCAGGTCGCTATGCCAGGCCACCGGCTGGCAGCCGAAGCGCAGCGCAAAGCGCGCCAGCCACGGCGCGGTGAGCGCGATTTCCGGCACCATCACCAGCGCCTGGCCGCCATCCCGGATCGCCTGTGCGACCGCTTCGAAATAGACCTCGGTCTTGCCCGAACCCGTCACGCCTTCCAGCAGCATCGGCGCGAACTGGCCGGCGGCGACAGCGGCGACCAGTTCATCGGCAACCGCCTGCTGTTCGGCTGACAGCGCCGGCGGGGCATGATCGGGATCGGGCACCGGCGGGCTGGCATCGCCCGACACCGTTTCGGCAACCAGCGTGCCGGCGCCAACCAGCCCGCGAATCACCGCCTCGGACACGCCGGCCATGCGGGCGAGATCGCGGGCGCCACCCTGCCGGCCCTCCAGTTTCTCCAGCGCCTGCGCCCGTTCCGGGGTGAGGCGCGTGGGCGGCGGCCCGCCCAGGCGATATTCGGTGAATTCGCGCGGGGACAGGAACGCCACCGATGGCCAGGCCATGCGCACCACTGATTGCAGCGGCGCGACATAATAATCGGCGGTCCAGTCGATCAGCCGGCGCAAGGGCGCGGCCAGCGGCGGCAGATCAAGCCGGGCCGCGACGGGGCGCAGGCGGCTGGCCGCCACATCGGGCGCGGCGAGCGATTCCAGATCCCACACCACGCCGGTGATGCGGCGCGGGCCCAGTGGCACCTCCACCGCATCGCCGGGCGCCAGCACCATGCCGGCCGGCACGGCATAATCCAGCGCCCCCAGCCCATGCTGGAAGGGAATGACGCGGACGCGAGATGGGGGCTGGGTCACCATCCGACAGATAGGCAATCGCCCCATCACATGCTAGGCGCGCCGGCACAGCAAAGAGGCCCCGCATGATCCCCCGTTATTCCCGCCCCGACATGGTCGCCATCTGGGAACCCGAAAGCCGCTTCCGCATCTGGTTCGAGATCGAAGCCCATGCGACGCAGAAACTCGCCGATCTGGGCGTGGTGCCGCAGAGCGCCGCCACGGCCTTGTGGGACTGGTGGGCGACCAATCCGGCCATCGATGTCGCCGCGATTGACGCCATCGAGGCGGTGACCAAGCATGATGTGATCGCCTTCCTGGATTGGGTGGCTGCCCAGGTTGGCCCCGAAGCCCGCTTCATGCACCAGGGCATGACCAGCAGCGACGTGCTCGACACCTGCCTCGCCGTGCAATTGGCCCGCGCGGCTGACATATTGCTGGCCGACATGGATGCGCTGCTGGCCGCCATCAAGCGGCGGGCGCTGGAGCACAAGTTCACCCCCACCATGGGCCGCAGCCACGGCATCCACGCCGAGCCGACCACCTTTGGCGTGAAGCTGGCGCAGGCCTATGCCGAGTTTGACCGCTGCCGCACCCGGCTGGTGGCGGCGCGGGCCGATATCGCCACCTGCGCCATTTCCGGCGCGGTTGGCACCTTCGCCAACATCGATCCGCAGGTTGAGGATTATGTGGCCGAACAGCTGGGCCTGAGCGTGGAGCCGGTTTCCACCCAGGTGATCCCGCGCGACCGCCACGCCATGTTCTTCGCCACGCTGGGCGTGATCGCCAGCAGCATCGAGCGGCTGGCCACCGAAATCCGCCACCTGCAGCGCACCGAAGTGCTGGAGGCGGAGGAATATTTCAGCCCGGGCCAGAAGGGTTCGAGCGCGATGCCGCACAAGCGCAACCCGGTGCTGACCGAAAATCTCACCGGGCTGGCGCGCATGGTCCGCTCCGCCGTCACCCCGGCGCTGGAGAATGTCGCGCTGTGGCACGAGCGCGACATCAGCCATTCGTCGGTGGAGCGCTATATCGGCCCCGATGCCACCGTCACCCTGGATTTCGCCCTGGCCCGCCTCACCGGCGTGGTGGACAAATTGCTGGTGTATCCGGCGCGGATGGAAAAAAATCTGAACCGCATGGGCGGCCTGATCCATTCGCAGCGCATCCTGCTGGCCCTCACCCAGGCCGGGCTGACCCGTGATGACAGCTATCGGCTGGTGCAAAGGAACGCCATGAAGGTGTGGGAAGCCGATGGCGCCTTGAACCTGCTCGATCTGCTGAAGGCTGACGGCGATGTGACCGCGCGCCTGCCCGATGCCGAACTGGAAAAACTGTTTGATCTTGGGTACCACTTCAAACATGTCGACACGATCTTTGCGCGTGTGTTCGGCGAGGCCGTGAACTCATAAATGGTTGGGGTCGTGACGATGGTGATTTTGTTCGCTGGCAAGGAGTTAGGAGGGCGCGATGCAGCGCATCGCAACCGACGACACGACGCGGCCAGCGGGCAAAAGCGCCGTCGCCGCTGCGCGGTCGCCCGGAGAGGCGATTTGGCGGCCCCGTGCCCGCTCGCCGGGGACGAAAACGCCCGCCTTCGCGTGCCCGAAACCGCCAAATCGCCTCTCCGGGCGATCCCGACCCCAACCATTTATGAGTTCACGGCCTAAACTTGCCCCCAACCAAAGGAATGTTCCGATGAAGATGATGCTTGCTCTCGCTCTCGCCGCCTTGCCGGCCGCTGTTTTCGCCCAGGCCGCGGCGCCGGCCGCGCCCGCTGCTCCGGCTGCGCCTGCCGCCCCGGCGGCTGCCGCTGCGCCCAGCCTCGACACGCCGATCGAAACGCTGCTGGCCAGTGAAAAGACCAAGGCCGTGATTGATGCCCGCATCCCCGGCCTGTCGGCCCACCCGATGCTGGACCAGTTCAAGACCATGAGCCTGAAGCAGTTGCAGACGATGGCCGGCGGCCAGTTGACCGACGAGATGCTCGCCGCAGTGGCGACCGATCTGGCCTCGGGCAAATAAGCCTGTGCTTGCCGGGCAGGCGCCAATGATGGCACCCTGCCCGGCATGACTGACATCCCCAAAATCTGGCTGACGGCTGACGAACTGCTGGCCGACAGCTACCGGCTGGCGCGTGCCGTGCTGGAAAGCGGCTTTCGGCCCACCCATCTGGTCGGCATCTGGCGCGGCGGCGCGCCCATTGGCATTGCCGTGCAGGAATTTTTCGATTTTCACGGGCTGGATTGCGACCATATTGCCATCCGCACCGCCAGCTATACCGGCATCGACCAACAGGCCAAGACCGTGAAGGTTCATGCGCTGGGCTGGCTGGTGGACAGGCTGAACGCCGATGACCGGTTGCTGGTGATCGACGATGTGTTCGACAGTGGGCGCAGCGTGGAAGCGGTTCTGGCCGAGCTGGAGGCCCGCTGCCGCGCCAACACGCCGGCCGATATCCGCATCGCCACCGTGTGGTACAAGCCGGGGCGCAACCAGACGGCGCTCAAGCCGGATTATTTCATCCATGAAAGCGAAGACTGGCTGGTGTTCCCGCACGAGATTGTCGGGCTGACACCGGAGGAGATCCGCGCCCACAAGCCGGCCGCCGAGATCATATTGGCGCCAATCGAGGGGTTCAACCCATGACCGGATTTGCCAGCGCGGCTGACCGCGCCGCCTTCATCGCCGCCCTGCCCAAGGCCGAACTGCATCTGCACATCGAAGGCAGCCTTGAACCGGAGATGATGTTCGCGCTGGCGCAGCGCGGCGGGGTGGAGCTGGCGTTCGACAGTGTCGAGGCGATCCGCGCCGCCTATGAATTTTCCAACCTGCAGGATTTTCTCGACATTTATTATCAGGGCATGGCGGTGCTGCGGACAGAGCAGGACTTCCATGACCTGACCGCCGCCTATCTGGTCCGTGCCGCCGCCGACAATGTGCGCCATGTCGAGATTTTCTTTGATCCACAGGGCCACACCGCGCGTGGGCTGGCCTTTGCCGATGTGGTGGGCGGCATCGCCCGGGCGCTGGCCGATGCGAAGGCGCGCGGCATCAGCAGCCGGCTGATCATGTGCTTCCTGCGCCACCTTTCCGAAGCGGACGCGCAGGCGACCCTGGATGAAGCGCTGCCCCATCTGCATCTGATCCACGGTGTTGGCCTTGATTCCAGCGAGCTTGGCCATCCGCCCGAGAAATTCGCGCGCGTCTTTGCCCGTGCGCGCGGCCTGGGCCTGAAGATCGTTGCCCATGCCGGCGAAGAAGGCCCGCCCGACTATGTCTGGCAGGCGCTGGACGTGCTCGGCGTGGACCGCATCGACCATGGCAACCGCGCGCTGGAGGATGAAGCCCTGGTGCAGCGCATCGCGGCCGCTGGCCTGACGCTCACCCTGTGCCCGCTGTCAAACCTGAAATTGTGCGTGGTGGATGATCTGGCAAACCACCCGCTGCGCCGCATGCTGCAGGCCGGGTTGAAGGCGACGGTGAACAGCGATGATCCGGCTTATTTTGGTGGCTATGTGAGCGCCAATTTCATCGCGGTGGCCGAGGCGCTGGACTTGACCCGCGATGAACTCATCACGTTGGCGCGCAACAGCTTCAGCGGCAGTTTCCTGGAACCGCAAGAACAGGCCCCGCATCTCGCTGCAATTGCTGCACTTGGTTGACGCCGCGCCTTTGCCCGGCCATTGAAGCGCCTGACTCTGGGGAGGGTGAAGACGATGGTGAAGGCCGATATCGGGTTGAACAGCTGGTTCAGCCGGCGGGTGATGCAGACGCCGGATCGCCCGGCGCTCAGCTTTGATGGCGCCACCCGCAGCTACGCGCAAATGGGCGATGCCGTGAACCGGCTGGCCACGGCGCTGAAGGCCGGCGGCATCTGCCGGGGTGATCGGGTTGGCTATCTGGGGCTGAACCACCCGCTCTATTTCGATCTGCTGTTCGCCACCGCGCGGCTGGGCGCGATCTTCGTCCCGCTGAACTTCCGCCTCACCGGCCCGGAGCTGGATTATATCATCAACGATGCCGGCGTGCACACGCTGGTGGCCGATGCGATGCACCGCCCGGTGATCGACAGCGTGCGCGAGCGGCTGTGCTGCCGCCGTTTCCTGTCGGCGGACAGCGCCGCGGATGGCTGGCAACCGATCGCCGACTTTGTGGGCGATGCGGCCCCACTGGCGGACCGGGTGGAAACCGCCGAGGATGATGTGGCGGTGATCATGTACACATCCGGCACCACCGGCCGGCCCAAGGGCGCCATGCTCACCCACGGCAATTTCTGGTGGGCCAACATCAACGGCGCGCTGGGCGCCGATATCAGCGAGAATGATGTCTCCCTGGTGATGGCACCGCTGTTCCACATCGGCGGGCTGAACGTGACGCCGCTCAGCTGCTGGCAAAAGGGCGGCCATGTCGTGCTGCACCGCGCCTTTGACCCGGCGCGCTTCATTGCCGATGTGAAGGCCTATCGTGTCACCACCAGCTTTGCCGTGCCGGCAATGCTGTTGTTCATCGCCCAGCAGCCGGATTTCGCCGAGGCTGATCTGTCGAGCATCCGGGTGATCATGTGCGGCGGCGCGCCGGTGCCGGAACCGTTGCTGCGGCTCTACAACGCGCGCGGCATTCCGCTCAACCAGGGCTATGGCCTCACCGAAACCGCGCCCTCGGGCACCTATCTCGGGCCGGAGTTTGCGCTGGCCAAGCTGGGTTCGGCCGGCAAGCCGATGTTCTTTGTCGATCTGAAGATCGTCGATGAAGATGGCCGCACGCCGCTGGGGCCGAACGAGCGCGGCGAAGTGCTGATGCGCGGGCCCAACATCATGCGGGGATATTGGAACAAGCCCGAAGCCACGGCCAGCGCCATCGATGCCGAAGGCTGGTTCCATTCGGGCGACATCGGCTATCTCGATGCGGATGGCTTCCTCTATATCTGTGACCGGCTGAAAGACATGATCATCAGCGGCGGCGAGAATATCTATCCGGCCGAGGTGGAAGCCGTCCTCTATGATCACCCCGCCATTGCCGAAGTGGCGATCTTTGGTGAGCCGAACGAGAAATGGGGCGAAAGCGTCACCGCCGTTGCCGCGCTCAAGCCCGGCGCGGCGCTGGATCTGGAGTCCTTGCGCGCCTGGGCCACAGAACGGCTGGCGCGTTACAAGCTGCCGACCCGGTTGGAAATCGTGGCCGCCCTGCCGCGCAACCCGGCCGGCAAGGTGCTGAAGTTCGAATTGCGGGATCGGTTCCGGCGGTAAGCGCCACTCAGCGCGAGGCTGACGGAATCCGCCGTTACCGCGGCGGGCTGACCGCCGCCGGCAGATCGCGGCCCCATTTCAGGAACGCCGCCTTCACGTCCGCCCTGGCCTTCAAGGTGCGCAAGGCCGCCTTGGTGGCGCGATCCGGCGCACCCACGCGATCGGCAATCAGGAAGGGCTGCAATTCGAACAGCACATCGTCGCGGCTGTCGTCGGCCTCCATCCGCTTGATCAGCACGGCGGCGGCGGCATCCATGCGGCCCAGGCAGGCAAAAGCCGCCTGAACGGCGCGGTTGTTGCCTTCGGCCGTCCAGCCGGCGGGCAGGCCGGCGGCAGCGGCCGCAGCATCGGCGGCGCGGCCGGCGCGGGCCAGGGCGCAGACCCGGATGCCGGTGAGCGCCTGCAGGCCAAAGGGGTTCAGCCCCTTGGCATCAATGGCGGCCACCCGCTTCAAGGCCTCGTCATGGCGGCCCGCTTCCTCGGCCATGTCGGCGGCGATGATGCGGAAGGCGGCGATGTTGGGGTGGGTTTCGGCCGGCAGCGCCGCCACGGCATCCAGCGCCGCCAGCGCCGCATCGGTGCGCCCGGCATCGGCCAGCAGGCTGGCCTTCAGGCTGATCGCCCACAATTCCCGTTCCCCCATGCGGGCCAGCGCTTCGGCGGTGCTGCCGATATCGGCGATGCGGGCCAGCGCTTCGGGCTCCTTGCTGGCGATGTTCAGCGCTTCGGCCACGCCGGCCCGCGCGATGATCGATTGCGGCGCCTTGGCCAGCGCCCGTTCGGCTGCCGCAATGAAGGCGGCATCGGCGGCATCCGCGCCGGCGCCCAGCCGGGTTTCCAGCGCTGGCCACAGGCTCTGGAAACGGCGGTCAATGGCGAGGCGCACGATGCTCACCGTGTTGACCAGGCCGGCAACCATCGGCTGGGCTTCATCCAGCCGGCCGCGCTTGGCCAGTCCGGCAATCACCGCCAGCCGCAGCGCATCGCCATCCCCCACCGTCTGATCGGCCGGGGCATAGCCGGCGCTGACCATCGTGAAGGCCAGATCGAACTTGCGATCCTCCTCTTTCGTGTCGGCAAGCACGGCGGCCACCAGATCGGTGGGCAGATCGGTCAGCCACTTGGCATCGGTCACCGCAATCAGCTGCAGCGCCTGCCCGGCGGCGGCGCTGTCGTCACTGATGGCGCGCAGCACGAACAATTGCCGCAGCAGCAGTTGCGATGGCGTCATGGCCGCATCCACGGCAAATTCGATGGCCGTGCGGGCTTCGGCAAATTTGCCGGCGCGGGCCAGGGCAAAGCTGCGCAGGCCTTCCACCTGCCCGCGTTCGGCCGGCAGATCGGATGCGGCCAGCAGCTTGTTCAGCACGGCCAGCGCTTCATCGGCCTTGCCGGCATCCACCAGCGCCGCGGCCTGGGCCAGTTGCGTTTCGCGGTCGGGCGGCGCAACGCTGCTGCTGGGCGCGGCGGCCATCAGCAGCGCCGCCAGCGGAGCCAGCAAAAAGACCGGTTTGAAACGATGCATCATGGCCGCACAGTAACCGCGATGCAGCATTTGGGGAGAGGGGCATGACGGCACAGGTGGAATATTTCTTCGATTGCTCCAGCCCCTGGACCTATCTGGGATTCGAGGGGCTGGTGCAGGCCGCGCAGGAGGATGACTTCGGCATCGCGTTCCGCCCCTTTCTGGTGGGCGGCGTGTTCAACACGGTCAATCCCAGCGTCTATGAAATGCGCTCCAAGCCGGTGGTGCCCAAGGCGCGATATTTCACCAAGGATCTGCACGACTGGATCCGGCGATCGGGCCTGGCGATCAAATGGACGCCCAGCATCTTCCCGGTGAACAGCGCGCGCGCCATGCGCCTGTGCCTGGTGGCGGACGAGGCCGGGGCCTGCGAACCGGTCGCCCGCCGCATCTTCCAGCTTTACTGGGGCGAGGACCGCGACATCAGCCAGCCCGATGTGCTGGCCGAAGCGGCAGCCGCCGGCGGGCTGGGCGCGGACGCATTGGAACAGGCCGATTCGCCGGAGATGAAGGCGAAGTTGCGCGCCAACACCGATGAACTGATCGCGCGCGGCGGCTTTGGCAGCCCGACCTATTATGTCGGCGGCACCGACATGTATTTCGGGCAGGACCGGCTGGTGCTGGTGCGCGAGGCGGCGGCGCGGACTGCCAAGGCGTAGCCGCCGGTCTGACCGCCCGTCATGGCCGATGTGGTTTTCCCGCAACCGGCCAACAACAGAAAGGGGCCGCCCCACAGGAGCGGCCCCCGATTTTGCCAGCAGGCCGGGATCAGGCGGCCGCCACGCTGGTGCGGCGGCGGCGCATGGCAGCGCCTGTGAGGCCGAAGCCGGCGATCAGCATCGTCCAGCTGGACGGCTCGGGCACGGCGAAGGCGTTCAACGGCTCCAGCGACAGAGTCGAAACAACGTCGAATGTATCCGAGTAAAGAATGTCGCTCGCACCGATATAGCTGCCTTCCGTTGTGAAATTTTCCTTCCAGATCATGCCGCCATCGAATTGATCGAATGCTGCCGAACCAGAGAACTCGATCAACGTTTCATAGCCATCGGGGTCGTCCGCCAAACTGCCGGCTGAAAAGCTCGAAAGCCCGCCGGCGCTGGTCGATTTGGCAAAGCCCTTAGGAGTCTTTGTTCCTTTGCCAAGCCCGAACGTCACAACGTCGGTAAAGACGTCAAAGAATGCTTCAATGCGTGGATCGGGCGGCACAATCGGTCCTGCCGGCTCCACAACCGTGATGATCTTGGGGCTGATCCTCAGGCGGGGCCGCTCCGGCACCGTTACGATTGGCGGCGGCGGCGGCGGTGGCGGCGGCACAACTTCAGGCGCCTTGAAGCTGATCTGCACGCCCGTGTTCCGACCAAACATGTGGAACGTGCGGGACCAGATTCCCAACGGCTGGAGAATGACGTTGTCAACATTCGGGCCGAATGGCGAATTTGTCTGTGATGCGAATGAGATGACTGACGTCTCAGCAAATGATTTGAAGTCAATCGTCTGTGTTGTCCAGGTGACCTGGTTTGTCACGCCTGAAGCAGCCGGGCTGTAGTTGCGGACCACGTTCTGGGCACCATTCGCGACCGTAACGGCCATGGGCTTGGTCGGCGGATTGACATCGGGGCTCGCCGAAATGTCGAAGGATAGGCGATATTCGAAGCTGAAGCCGGTTCTTACGCCCTGCGAAATGCTGCCAGGGGCCAGGAGCGACAAGTCAATGCTCGCCGCGCTGCCATTGGAGCCGGACCAAAGCGGGGTCGAAACCACGTCAACGCCTGCACCAAGAACTTTCCAGCCCGGAATCAGGTTCGATCCGGCGGGCACATTGAGGACGCCCGAAGGGTCGCGCGGGCCAGCTTCGAAACCGCCGTTGACAATCAGATTTTGTGCAGTTGCACTGGTTGCGACGCTGGCAAGCGCCAGCGCCATGATGATACGCTTTCTCATGTTTGCCCCCTCTGCCTTGCTGGAGCGCAGCGGCAGGTTGCTGCGCTTCGCTATCATTAATGTAACAACAACCTTTGTGGCGCGACCTGTTCCCCGAAATGAACCATCACCGGCCTGAATCGGAACGCTGATTCCCCATTTTGAACCACAGCAAGCGTTCGCAAATATGAACTGTTCGGCTTGTGCTATGGCTGGGTGCGTGGCTTGATCAGGGCAGGCTATGGGCACTTCGCTTGCGGCTTTGGAGATTGCACGACTGTTGGGGCGGCACTTTGGCGATGCCGGCAGCCTGCGCACGGTGCGCTGGCGCACGATGCTTGGCCTGAACAACACGGCCATGCTGATTGTTCACGTCGCGCTGAATGCCAATCTCGCCCATATCCGCAGCGATGATCCGGCCGGTGCCGGCCTGGCGGTGGCAGACAGAAGGCGCCGCCCGGTCAGCCTGCTCAGCATTGCCGAATCGATGGGCGTGCCCAGTGAAACCATCCGCCGCCAGGCCTTGGCGCTGCAACGGCGCGGGGTGCTGCAGAAAATCGATTCCGGCTGGATCGTGCCGGCGGCCGTGTTCATGCAAGAACAGGGCAAGGCCTTGATCGAAGCCGATGCGGCGGCGCTGGCAGCGCTGATCGGCGATCTTTCGCGGTTGGGATCGGCATCGGCGCAGGCCATCGATCCGGCGGGCCTGCGCGCGCTGCCGTCCGATCTGGTGGCCCGGCTGTGGAATGATTTCACCGTGAAGGCGGTGGAGCTGGCCGGAGTCATCTGCGGATCGGTGCTGGATTTCAGCCTGTTCATGACGATCATCCGCCTGAACGTTGCCCATATCACCGCCAATCCCGACCACAGCCGCCGCCACGCCGCGCTGGACGCCATTCCCGCGGATCGCGACCGGGTGCCGGCCAGCCTGCGTGCGCTGGCGCGGGCTGAAAACCTGCCCTACCCCACCATGCGCCGGCGCGTCGCCGTGCTGGTGGCACGCGGCGTGGCGGAGGAGGTTGACGGCGGCGTGATCATTCCGGCGCGGGTGCTGGGCAACGCGGCGCTGGCGCGCAGCAATGTGCTGAACGTGCAGCGGGTGGAAAAGCTGTTGGCCGATCTGAAACGGCTTGGCCACGATGCGGCGCGGCCGCCCGCCCGCCATCATTTGCACACCCGATGATGGACGACCGGCTTTTGGTAGCCGGCGGGTGGCCAGACAGGCCGGCTTGACTCTGGGCGACCGACGACGGCAATTAGAACAAAGATAGAACATACTTCCTGCGAGTCGCCCGATTGCCTGTTGCCGCCGCCCGTTCTGTGCCCCCATCGCGCCCGCCCGCCCGCTTGTTGCCGGCGCGGGCGGGTGGGCGTTTGCCGCTGGCCCGTCTTGGTCTTGATTCCGGGCGGCTGGATGCGGCGTTGAACGGCGGGCTGGCGCTGGACGGTTGCCATGAGTTTTATGGCCCGGCGGCCACGGCCATGGCGTTGATGCTGGTGCTGGCATCGCCGCGCGCCGGCCCGATCCTGTGGATCAGTGACGGGCGCGGTGAGGATGGCCGGCTTTATGGGGCGGGCATATCCGAACTGGGCGGCGATCCGGCGCGGCTGTGGCTGGTGGCAGCGGGCGGGGTGGTGCCGATGCTGCGTGCCGCAGCCGAGGCGCAGGCCTGCCCGGCGCTGGCCGCCGTCGTGCTGGAAAGCCGTGGCGAGGCCCGCGCCATCGACCTGACGGTGACGCGCCGTTTGCAGCTGGCCGCGGCAGCCCACGGCGTCTTCACCCTGTTGCTGCGCGGCGGCGTTCCACGGCCATCCGCCGCGCTCACCCGTTGGCAGGCCCAGGCAGCGCCCGCGCGCCGGCTGGCGGCGGGCGCCCCCGGCCCGCCGCGCCTGGCGATCACCCTCGCACGCCAGCGCGGCGGGCCGGCCGATATCAACCAATTGCTGGAGTGGAACCGTGACCGACACCGTTTTGTTGCGGCCGGCCAAAGCGCCGGCCAGCTTGTGCCCATCGGAGTCGCCTTTGCCCGGCGCCCCGCAAGCCACGCGCCGGCGCATCCTGGCGCTGGCGCTGCCATTGCTGCCAACCGAGCGCCTGATCGCAACAGCGTCGCGGCCTGACCTTGAGGCACCAATGGTGCTGGTGGCCAGCGACCGTGGCCGCCAGATCATCCGCGCCGCCAATGCCGCCGCGCTGGCCGAAGGCCTCGGCCCCGGCCTGGCGCTGGCCGATGCCCGCGCCGCCGTGCCTGATGTGCAGGTGGCGGCCTTTGATCCTGAAGGCGATGCCGCCTGCCTGGAATGGCTGGCGCGCGGGGCCACCCGTTGGTCGCCACTGGTGCGCGCCAGCCCGCCGCATGGCCTGATGATCGATATCACCGGCTGTGCCCATCTGTTCGGCGGGGAGGCCAGCCTGGTGGCCGATGCCGTGACCAGGCTGGGCCGGCTGGGCTATAGTGTGCAGCCGGCGCTGGCGGCCACCCCGGCCGCCGCCATGGCGCTGGCGCGCTTTGGCGGGGACCGCGTCGCCAATCTGCCGCTGGCCGCGCTGTCTGATCTGGAAAGCGTGCAGACCGCGCTGCGCCGGGCCGGGCTGAAACAGGTGGGCGACGTGGCCCGGCTGTCGCGCGCGGCGCTGGCATCGCGCTTTGGCGAGGCGCTGGTGGCGGCGCTGGACCAGTTGCAGGAGGCCGCGCCGCAGCCGATGGATGCGCTGTTGCCGGCCGCCCCGGTGGTGGTGCAGCGCCGCTTTGCCCAACCGGTGGCCAGCCATGATGCGGTGCGCGCCGCGCTGGAAAAATTGCTGCTGGCGGCCAATGTGAAGCTGACGGCGCTGGGGCAGGGCGGCCGGCGGTTTGCCTTGGCGCTGTATCGCGCCGATGGCCATGTGGCGGAACTGGCGCTGGACACGGCGGCGCCGCAGCGTGATCCGGCAGTGCTGCTGCGGCTGTTTGATGAACGCATCGCCGCGCTGAATGATCCGCTCGATCCGGGTTTCGGTTATGATCTGTTGCGGCTGGCCGTGCCCGACACCGCGCCGCTGGCCGAAACGCAGCTGGGCCTGGATGGCGGGGGGCTGGCCGAAACCCAGTTGACCGCGCTGGTGGACCGGCTGGCCGCCCGGCTGGGCCGCGGCCGCCTCAAGCGGCTGGCGCGGGCCGACAGCCATATCCCCGAACAGGCAAGTTTCGAATTGCCGCTGGATTCGGGTGGGGGCGGTGAGCAGTGGCCGCTGCCAGAGGTGGGCGAGCCGCCAGCGCGCCCCATCCGCCTGTTTGATCCGCCGCAGCCGATCGAGGTGATGGCCGAAGTGCCCGATGGCCCGCCGCGCCGCTTCCGCTGGCGGGCGCGTGTGCATGATGTGATGGCGCACGAAGGCCCGGAGCGCATCGCGGCGCAATGGTGGCGCAGGAAGGATGGCGCCGGGCTGACGCGGGATTACTGGCGGGTGGAGGATGCCGAGGGCCGGCGATACTGGCTGTTCCGCCACGGCCTGTATGACCGCGAAACCTCTGGCCCGCGCTGGTATCTGCACGGCCTGTTTGCATGACGCCGTCCGGCTTTGCCGAACTGGCGGCCGCCACGCATTATTCCTTCCTGGACGGCGCATCGAGCGCGGCGGACATGGTTGCCGCCGCCGTTGCCCTGGGCCATTGCGGGATTGGCATCGCCGATCGCAACACGGTGGCCGGCGTGGTGCGCGCCCATGTGGCGGTGCGCGAGACTGCAGAGGCGGCCAGGCAAGCGGGCACCGAACCGCCGCCGTTCAAGCTGGCGGTGGGGGCGCGGCTGGTGTTTGCCGATGGCAGCCCGGATGTGATCGCCTATCCCGCCACCCGCACCGGCTGGGGCCGGCTGACGCGCCTGCTCACCACCGGCAACCGGCGGGCGGAAAAGGGCAGTTGCATCCTGAACCTGTCCGATCTGATCGATCATGCCGATGGCCTGTTGCTGATCCACATGCCGCCCACCGGCCGGCAGCGCAGCCGCCTGGCCGAACTGGCACACGCCTGCCCGAATCGGGTGTGGCAGGGGGCGATGATGTGGGGTTCAGGCAGCGACCGGCGGCGGCTGGCGGCGCTGGCCGGGGTGGCGCAGGGCCTGCGCGTGCCGCTGCTGGCGCTGAACGCGCCATTATATGCGACGCCGGCACAGCGGCCGCTGCACGATGTGATCCGTTGCATCCGCGAGGGCGTCACGCTGGCCGAAGCCGGCACGCGCCTGCATGTCAATGCCGAACGCCACATGAAACAGGCAGAGGCCATGGCCCGGCTGTTCCGCGACCAGCCCGAGGCGCTGGCCGAGCCGGCGCGGCTGTTGGCGCGGGTGGATTTCAATCTGGATCAGCTGCGTTACGACTATCCCGATGAACCGGTGCCCGCGGGGTACAGCCCGCAAGGCTGGCTGGAAACGCTGACGCTGCAAAAGGCGCGGGAACGCTGGCCGGATGGCGTGCCGCCAAAGCTGATGGCGCTGTTGGCCGATGAATTCCGCATCATCGCGCACGCCGGCTATGCCCCCTATTTCCTGACGGTGCATGACATCGTGGCCTTCGCGCAAAGCCGGGGCATCCTGTGCCAGGGCCGCGGCAGCGCTGCCAACAGCGCGGTGTGTTTCGTGCTGGGCATCACCGCGGTTGATCCTTCAAAGCACAACCTGCTGTTTTCCCGCTTCATTTCCGAAGAGCGCAAGGAACCGCCCGATATCGATGTCGATTTCGAACATGAACGCCGCGAGGAGGTGATGCAGTGGATTTACGAGCGCTATGGCCGGGAACGCGCCGGCATTGCTGCCACCGTGATCCATTACCGGCCCCGCAGCGCAGTGCGCGAGGTGGGCAAGGTGCTGGGCATGAGCGAGGATCTGACCAACCGGCTCTCAAGCACAGTATGGGGCAGCCATGCTTCGCAAATGGAGCGCGAGCGTTTCGCCGAAAGCGGGCTTGATCCCGACAGTCCGGAGATTGCCCGGCTGGGCGGGCTGGTGACGCAGATATTGGGCATGCCGCGCCATCTTTCGCAGCATGTCGGCGGCTTTGTGCTCACCCAGACGCGGCTGGATGAACTGGTGCCGATCCACAACGCCGCCATGGCGGACCGCACCTTCATCGAGTGGGACAAGGACGATATCGACGCGCTGGGCCTGATGAAGGTGGATGTGCTGGCGCTGGGCATGCTCAGCTGCATCCGCCGCGCGTTCGAGTTCATCGAGACGCAGCTGGGCCACGGCTACACGCTGGACAATGTGCCGGGTGAGGCCCCCGACGTATATGCCATGCTGCAACGGGGCGACAGCATCGGGGTGTTCCAGGTGGAAAGCCGGGCGCAGATGAACATGCTGCCGCGCCTGAAGCCCGCCGAATTTTATGATCTGGTGATTCAGGTCGCCATCGTGCGGCCGGGGCCGATCCAGGGTGATATGGTTCACCCCTATCTGCGGCGCCGGCAGGGGCGCGAGGCGGTGCGTTTCCCCAGTCCCAAGCCGCCGCATGATCCCGATGAATTGAAGAATGTGCTGGGCAAGACGCTGGGCGTGCCGCTGTTCCAGGAACAGGCAATGAAGCTGGCGATCACCGCCGCCAATTTCACGCCCGCCGAAGCCAACCGCCTGCGCCGCGCCATGGCGACCTTCCGCAGCAATGGCGGCATGGAGTTTTTCGAGAGCAAGCTGGTCGATGGCATGGTGGCGCGCGGCTATGAAGCGGACTTCGCGCTGCGCTGCTTCAACCAGATCAAGGGCTTTGGCAGCTATGGCTTCCCCGAAAGCCATGCCATCGCCTTTGCCCGGCTGGTGTGGGTTTCGGCCTATCTGAAGTGCCGATACCCGGCGGTGTTCGCCGCCGCGCTGCTGAATGCCCAGCCGATGGGATTTTACGCGCCGGCCCAGATCGTGCGCGATGCGGCGGAACATGGGGTGGCGGTGTTGCCGGTGGATGTGAATTTCAGTGGGTGGGATTGTTCGTTGGAAGGTGATGCGCCAGCCCTCGCCCTGCGCCTCGGCCTGCGCCAGATCACCGGTTTCCGCGAGGAATGGGCGACGCTTGTCGCCGCCGCCCGCCCGATCCACAGCTTGGAACATCTCGCCCGCGCCGGCCTGCCGGCCCGCGCCTTGAAGCTGCTCGCCGATGCCGATGCCTGCGCAAGCCTCAACCTCAATCGCCGCGATGCCGGCTGGCAGGCGCTGCGCACACCCACTGACAGTCTGCCGCTGTTTGCCGCCGCGCAGGCCAGCGATCTGGGCGCGGAGGAAGACCATGATCTGCCGCTGATGGCGCCCGGCGAGGAGGTGGCCGCCGATTATCAGGTGCTGCGCCTGTCCCTGCGGGCGCATCCGCTGGCGCTGCTCAGGCGCTATTTCCCCGGCGTGCTGACGGCGGCGCAGTTCGGCGCGGCGAAGAACGGCCGGCGCGCCAGCGTGGCCGGCGTCGTGCTGGTGCGGCAGCGGCCCGGCGGCGGCAATGCCATCTTCATCACGCTGGAGGATGAGAGCGGTGTGGTGAATGTGGTGGTGTGGGCGCGGCTGTTCGAAACATTTCGGCGCGCCATCATGGCCAGCCGGCTGATGCAGGTGGAGGGCGAGGTGCAGCGCAGCCCCGAAGACGTGATGCACCTGATGGCCACCCGCATCACCGACATGAGCGGCGTATTGGACCGCCTGTCAGACGCGCACGATGCCACCCCGGCACTGGCCCGCGCCAGCGAGGATCTGGTGCACGGGCCACAGGGGCGCAAGCCACCACCCCCCGTGCGGGGGCGCCACCCCCGCGACGTCCGCGTGATCCCGCGCAGCCGCGATTTTCACTGATCGGGCGGTGCAATCGCCATCATGTCCACCAGCGCCGGGCCGATGCTGCCGGTCATGATGCCGCTGCGGCCCAGCGTTTCCGACAGGAGATGCGCCGGCACCATCACCAACAGCAACAGCCAGGTGCCCGGATGCACCCGCCCCGTGCTGCGCCGATCCACCACCGCCAGCCAGATCAGCACCGCATCACCGATGATGGCACTGCCGATATCGCTCCACGGCGGCACATAAGGCAGGGCAAGGAACAGCCGGCTGGCGGCAGCGACAAACAGCGCCACGGCCGCGCCCAGCATGAAGCGCCGGTGCCAATCAGGGTGGCGGCTGGCGGTGAACAGGGCCAGGCTGCTCATCAGCATGAACAGGCCCAGATCAACCACATTATAGCCGGAAAACAGATAGGGTTCCGGGTTGCCAGCCGCGATACGGCGCATGGCGGCGGCCGGGATCATCGGCACGCCGGTGAACACCACCGCGCCGGTCAACCATGCCCCGGCGATGCCCCATTCGCGGTGGCGCACCAGCTTGCGCTGCGCCGCCAACTGCACCTGCCAGGCATAAAGCAGCAGCCAGGCAAAGCACAGCAGGCCATGGACATGAAGCAGGCCATAGAAACGCTTCGAGCCATCCGCCATCGGCCCGAAATAGGTGAAGGGAAAGCTGACCAGGGCCAGCGCCACCATGGCCCATCCGGACATCAGGAAAAAACGGCTGCGGTTCGCGGCTTGGGCGGTCATGGTTCCGGGATGACAGCAAAGCCTTTCCATTGCCAGCCCGCTGCCAACCGGCCAAGCTGCGTGCCATGACGATGGACCAGCTTTTCACCACCGCCGCCCGCGTGGGCGCCCAATTGAAGGCCCGCGGCGAAACCGTGGCCGTGGCCGAATCCGCCGCCGGCGGCCTGATTTCGGCAGCGCTGCTCGCCGTGCCGGGGGCTTCGGCCTATTATCTGGGCGGCGCGGTGGTCTACACCCCGCGCGCCCGCCACCGCCTGCTCGGCCTGAAGCGCGAAGACGTGCGCGGCTATATGTCTGCCACCGAACCGTTCGCGCTGCTGATGGCCGAAACCATC
>CAZHTW010000016.1:0-30953 GCA_964535865.1 uncultured Sandarakinorhabdus sp.
CGAGGTCGAATCCCGCCGGATTCGTCAACTGTGTCAAATTTGAAGATCAGCCATCAGCCCACCCCAGCCCTGCTGTTGCCTGCAGATTGCGGCTGGAAAAACCGATTGCGCACCGCCATGGTGCGTGCATTCCCCCTCCTTCAGGAGATCCGGCCGTGCGCCTGATTGTTGCAGCGATAATGATGATGACCTCTGCCTCCGCTCTTGCCGCCCCCATCGCCTATCCGGCCACCAAAACCGGCCCCGAGGTGGAAGCCCGCCACGGCATCAGCGTGCCCGATCCCTATCGCTGGCTGGAAGCCGATGTGCGCACCGATGCGGGCGTGGCGCAGTGGGTGGAGGCGCAGAACGGCGTCACCATGGCCTATCTGGCCGGCCTGCCAAAGCGTGACGCCATCCGCACGCGGCTGACCGAACTTTATAATTATGAGCGTTTTGGCCTGCCGCGGGTGAAGGGCGGGGTGCAATTCTTCACCCGCAATTCCGGCCTGCAGAACCAGTCGGTGCTCTATGTCCAGTCGCCCGGTGCGGAGCCCCGCGTGCTGATCGATCCCAACCCATGGGCCAAGGATGGCGCCACCGCGCTGGCCGAATGGCAACCGTCGGCCGATGGCAAGTTGCTGGTCTATGCCGTGCAGGATGGCGGCACCGATTGGCGCACACTGAAACTGCGCGATGTGGCCACCGGGGCTGATCTGCCGGACGTGATCGAATGGGTGAAGTCCAGCGCGATTTCGTGGAAGAAGGATGGTTCCGGCTTTTATTACAGCCGCTTCCCCGAACAGTCCGGCCCGAAATATCTCGGCGTCAGCCTGAATCAAAAGCTGTATTTCCACAAGCTGGGCACACCGCAGGCGGCCGATCAACTGATCTTCGAAATGCCGGAGCATCCCAAGCGCGGCCATATCGGTCAGGTGACGGACGATGGCCGCTGGCTGGTGATCATCACCCTCGAAGGCACGGACGACCGTTATGAAGTGCGCATCGCCGATATTGCGAAGGGCGAAAAGCCGCGCGCGCTGGTGACCGGGCTGGATCATGATTGGACGCTGGCCGGATCAAAGGGCGACACACTCTATTTCCGCACCAACAAGGATGCACCGCGCGGCCGGGTGGTCGCGATGAACGCGCTGACCGGTGCCATTGCCCAGGTGGTGGCCGAAGGCACGGCCACGTTGAACGGGGTGTCCCTGGTGGGCAACCGGCTGCTGGCCGAAACGCTGGAAGACGCCAAGTCTGTGGTCCGCCTTTATGAGATGGATGGCAAGCCGGTGGGCGTGGTGCCGCTGCCCGGCATCGGCACGGCGGGCGGCTTTGAATCGTCAGAAGATGGCAAGACCTGGTTCGCCTTCTCCAGCTTTGCGACGCCCGGTTCGATCTGGCGCTATGATGCCAGCACCAACACGGCCGAAGTGGTGCGACAGGCCAAGGTGGCCTTCAATCCGGCCGATTATGCTGTGAGCCAGATTTTCTACAGCTCGAAGGATGGCACCAAGGTGCCGATGTTCGTGGCGCACCGCAAGGATCTGGACCTGTCAAAGCCGCACCCGACGCTGCTTTACGCCTATGGCGGGTTCAACATCAGCAGCACACCGGGCTTTAACGTCAACCGGCTGGTGTGGATGGAAATGGGCGGTGTGTTCGCCATGGCCAATCTTCGTGGCGGCGGTGAATATGGCAAGGCCTGGCATGATGGCGGCCGGCTGCTGAACAAGCAGAATGTGTTCGACGATTTCATCGCGGCTGGCGAGGCGCTGGTTGCCAAGGGGCTGACCAGCAAAGGCCAATTGGCCATCCAGGGCGGCTCCAACGGCGGCTTGCTGGTGGGTGCCGTCACCAACCAGCGGCCCGATCTGTTTGCCGCAGCGTTGCCGGCGGTGGGCGTGATGGACATGCTGCGCTATGCCAACTGGACCGCCGGGCGTTATTGGGTGGATGATTATGGCGATGTGACCAAGCCGGAATTTTTCCGCTACAATCTGGGTTTCAGCCCCTATCACAACGTGAAATCGGGCAAGGATTATCCCGCCATCCTGGCCACCACCGCCGACACCGATGACCGGGTGGTGCCGGGCCACAGCTTCAAATATGCCGCCGCGCTGCAGGCGGCGCAGATCGGCGACAAGCCGCATCTGATCCGCATCGAAACCCGCGCCGGCCATGGCAGCGGCAAGCCGACCGACAAGATCATCGCCGAAGCCGCCGATCTGTGGGCCTTTGCCGGTTACTGGACCGGGCTTACGAAGTAGGCGGGATTTTCGGGCCGCCGGGGCGGGTGAGGATGAACAGGCAGGTGGCCGGCAGGATCACCGCCTGGATGATGATCACCCGCTCCGGCGCGCCCAGCACGAAGGACAGGCCAAACACGGCGGCCATCGACAGCACGGCAAACAGCTTGGCTCGCGGGGTGATGGCGCCATGCCGCTGCCAGTTGGTGATCATTGGCCCGAAGGTGCGATTGGCCAGCAGCCAGGCGTGCAGCCGCGGCGAACCATTGGCAAAGGCCCAGGCCGCCAGCAGCACGAACGGCGTGGTGGGCAGCAACGGCAAGACGATGCCGGCGATGCCAAGCGCCAGGCTGGTGCAGCCCAACAAGATCCACAGCGGCCGGAACATGCCCCAGCCATAGCAGGCGGATGCGGCGGCGCCAGTGGTGATCAGGCCCGCCGGGACGTCTGCGACGTTGCCGCCAGCGCTGCCGGTGGCATGACCAGTGTCTGTTTGGGCAGCCGGTCGTCGCTGGGTGCCGGCCGTTCCGGGGCGCTGCCGGTGGGTTGGCCGGGCAGCCGCATGTCGGCGGTGACGATGCGGGTGAGCATGGCGCGTGTGGCCTGCCACATCGGCACATGCAGGGCCGTGCTGTTCATGCCGTTGGTGAACAGGCTGACGATCAGCCGGTCCCGGGTCGGGCTGTCTTCGCCGGTGAAGGCGATGCCGATGCGGCCGCCGTGGCAGCGGGCAACAATGCCATCGATGCTGCCAATGCCACGCAGCCGAACCCGCACCGGCTCGCCCTTCACCAGGCCGTCACCGGCCAGCGCGATGCCCGACACCGAAATGTCCAGCCCGCGGGCCAACGTGGCATGGCGGGCATCGCGCCGCCAGATCGCGACCTGATCATCCAGCGCAAAGCGCTCTTCCGCCCGCAGCGCCGGCCGGCCAAGGCACAGCATGGCGGCAAGGAACAGCACGACGATGTTCACCAGGCCCCAGAAGGCCACCATCGGCACCAGCGCGCCCTGGGCCACGATGCGGGTTTCGGGGATGGCATTGATCACCAGCCCGGCCAGCGTCGCCAGCATCAGGGCGGTGGCGGCCAGGAAGATGCCGCGCTGATAACCGCCGCCGGCCGCGTCCGATCCCTTCGGCGTCACCTTGAAGATATGGCCATGGGGTTTGAACAGGGTCTTGATGATCACCGGCAACAGGCGGAAGCTCTGGAAGGTGCCCAGCACCTGCGCCGCGATCGGATAATAGCGGCCACCGCCCAGCAGCACGATGCCACCCACCTGCGCCACCACCATCGGCACCAGATAGAAGATGGCGCTTTCCGCCGTGACGCCCACCAGCGGCGCGATATCGAAAAACAGGAACACCAACGGCGAGACGACTGAAGTGAGCATCATCAGGGCCTGGCTGAGCCAGGCCGTGGGCAGGAAGAACAGCCGGTGGCGCAAAGCGTGGCCGGGGCCCAGCGGGCCGGACTTGAGGAACAAGATCTGCATCGCGCCCTGCGCCCAGCGGGCCCGCTGGACGAAAAATGCCTCCAGGCTTTCCGGTGCCAGCCCGAACGCCAGCGGCTCGTTCAGATAGCGGGTGACATAGCCCTTCTGCAGCAATGCCAATGACAGCAGCATGTCTTCAGTGATGGATCCGGCCGGCAAGCCGCCGCCGATGGCCGCAAGGGCGTCTCGCCGGGTGATGCTGTTGGACCCGCAGCAGAAGCCGGCATCCCAGCCATCGCGGCCGGGCATGATGGCTTCGAAAAAGAAGCGCTGATCATCGGGCAGCGCGTCGCGCAGGGCGAGATTCTGCTGCAGCGGATCATGGTTGTAGAAACTGTGCGGCACCTGGACGATGCCGATGGCCGGATCGTCGAAGAAGGCCATGGTGCGCTTGAGGAAGCCACGCTGGGGCACGAAATCGGCATCGAACACGGCGACGAACGGTGCGCTTGTCACCGTGAGGGCGTGATTGATGTTGCCGGCCTTGGCGTGAAGATTGTCCGGCCGGATGATATAGCCGGCGCCCTTGGCCGCACACATATCGCGCAGCCAGGCCCGGCGGCCATCATCGGCCACCCAGACGTTCAGATTGGGCCAATCCAGGGCCAGGGCGCCGAGGATGGTCTTTTCCAGCACCTCGATGGGTTCATTATACGTGGCGATGATCAGATCGACTGCCGGCCACTGGTGCCGAGGCCGCAGCGCCAGCCGCGCTTCGCCGGCATCGGCCTCGGCGCTGCGATTGGTGCGGCGCATCAAGGCGGCGAACAGGATGGCGGCATCGAACAGGCCGAACAGCTCGACCGCGAGGCAGAAGAGCGCAAAGCCCAGCGCCGTCCAGCCGGCATCCCAGGGAATGGTGACGGTGAAGCGCCAGTGCAGATAGGCCCCCACCACCATCGCGACCACGGCCACGATGCCAACACGGGTGGCCCGCCGTTCCACCCCGGCCATCGGCGCCAGCAGCAACCCGGCCACGCACAGCAGAAGTGGCGCCGCCACCAGCAGAGTGGGCGCGGTATCGAGGGGTGGGATCATCAGTTCCCCAATCCCTTCAGCCCCAGCGCGGGAAGCGCACTTCCGCCAGCCGGCCCACGTCGCAGCGCCGGGCCAGTGTGGCGGGCGGCGGCAGGCTGATCTGTACCGACAACGCCCGGGCTTCCTTGTCGGGATTGGCGGCCAACATGGCGCCATCACGCCGCGCTGCCGCCCCCACGATGGAGGCGACGCGGCCATCGAGCCAGACATCGCTGCCGATCAGCCGCACCTTGGCCGGCGTCCCGGGCAGGATCGCCTCCATCCGCCGTTCCGGCAGCGCCACCTCGACATAGCGGCGGTTGCAATCAACCAGATCGATCAGGCTGCCACCGGGCGCGACCGTGGTGCCCTTGGGCGCCGGTTGCGACCACACCACGGTGCCGGCCGGCAGCACAGCGTCAAAGGCACCGGCCCGCGCCAGCCGTTCCTCTTCCGCGCGGATCTGCAGGGCAAGTTCGGCCAGCCGGGCATTGGCATCGGCGACCACGCTTTCCAGCTCCTGCCGGCGCAGCAACAGCCTGTCGCGCTGCTGATCGCCATAGGGCGCATCCATGGCGGCCCCGGCCAGATATAGCCCGCTGCCAGCAGCGCGGGTTTCGATGGCCAATGCGTTGGCCTGATCCTTCAGCATCGCACAACGGCGGGCGCTGGCCAGTGCCTGGGCGCGCAGCCGGTCGCGCTGGGTGAAGGTGGCAAAGCGCTGCTCGGCCAGCGCTTCGATCCGGTCACGCTGCAACACCGCCTCAGTTGCCTCCGCCTCACAGCCGGCCAGGGCCTCCTGCGCTGCATGGGTCGTGGCGGTCAACCGCGCGCTCGCGGCCTGCCCAAAGCGGGCGGATCGGCTGATGGCGCGTGCGCTGGCAGCATCCAACTCCTGTATCTGGCGCAGGGCCAGATCGCGTGCGCTCATCAGGGCGGCTTGCTGGCCTTTCAGCCCGGCCAGTGGCCCGGTGTCGAGGATGCGTGCCGCCACCAGCCGGGCGGTGCGGCTGGCGGAGATGGCGGTGCCCGACGGTGGCAGTTCACTGGCCACCAGCCCGGATATGGGGGAGGCCATGCGGATCAGCGGCGCGTTGACAAACGCCTCCCCACCAACCTCACTGGTGACATAAGGGGCAAAGGCCCACACGCCCAGCGCCGCCATGCTGGTTGCCACCGCGACGCGCACCTGGTTGGATCGGATCAACTGTTCGAAACGGCCGGCCATATCTGCCCCTTCCTGTTGGCACAGGAAACGGCGGCGGCGGCGGCGGGTTTATGGCTGAAGCAGGCTCGCAATCTCCGCGGCCAGTGCCGCATCGCCGGCCGCGATCACCTGGCCGTTGCTGGACATGGTCAAGGGCTGGCCATGCCAATCGGTCATGACGCCGCCAGCGCCGGCAACAATCGGTACCAAGGCTGCCCAATCATGGATTTTCAGCCCCGATTCGACCACCGCATCCAGATGGCCAGCGGCCACCAGGCCATAATTGTGGCAATCCCCGCCATACAGCGTGTCACGCGCAACAGAGCGTACCCGTTCGAACGCGGAGAAATCATCGGCTGAAAAGGCCTGCGGGCTGGTGGTGCCGATGCGGGCCTGGGCCAGGGGCAGGCCGTGACGCACGTGGCAGCGCTGGCCATTGAACAGCGTGGGCTGATCCGGCCCGGCGACCCAGCGATCCTTGATGATGCACTGATCGATCACGCCCAGAACGGGCTGGCCCGCCACCATCAAGCCGATCAGCGTGCCGAACAACGGCCTGCCAGCGACAAAGGCCCGGGTGCCATCGATGGGATCGAGCACCCACACCCGTTCTGCATCGGGCCGATCATCGCCATATTCTTCCCCGATCACGCCATCATCGGCGCGATATTGCGCCAACAGCCTCCGAATAGCGGCCTCTGCTTCGCGGTCTGCAATGGTTACGGGGGAGAAATCCTCCTTGGTTTCCACCAGGAAGGGCCGGCGGAACCATGGCCGGATGGCGGCGCCGGCGGCATCGGCCAGCATCTGGGCAAGTTCAAGATCGGTCACCGGCCCAACTCCTTCAGGATCGCCGCCCGGTCGCCATCCAGCGCCGGAGCCGGCGGGCGCTTGGCGCTGTCGGGGTGGCCGGAAAGCTTCACCGGGTTGCCAGCGGCGATCAGTGGCGTGCCATCGGGCAGGGCGGTTTCCACCACCATGTGCCGGCTACGCACCTGCGGGTTGGCCAGCGCCTGGCCAATGGTGTTCAAGGGCCCGCACGGCACACCGGCAGCATCCAGCGCTGCCAGCCAATGGGCGGACGGCTGCGTTTGCAGCACTGCCTCGATCACGACAGCCAGCGCCTCGGCATTGGTGGTACGCGCATCATTGCCGGCAAAACGCGGATCATCACCTGGAAGACCGAGCGCGGTGCACATTGCCGCAAACAACTGGTCATTGCCCGCCGCGATCACGATCGGTGCATCGGCGCATTGGTAGGCGGCAAAGGGCGTGATGCTGGGATGGCGCGCGCCCAGCGGGCCGGGCGATTGCCCAGTGGCGGCAAAGCGGGCGATGGCGTTTTCCAATATGGCGATCTGACCATCCAGCATGGCGACATCAACAAACTGGCCCACCCGGGTCTTGGCCCGATCATGCAGGGCGGTCGTGATGCCGATCACGGTGAACAGGCCGGCGGTGATATCACCGATGCTGGTGCCCACCCGTGTGGGCGGCCCGCCCGCATGGCCGGTCACGCTCATGATGCCCCCCATTGCCTGCACCACCATGTCATAAGCGGCCTTCTGGCTGTCGGGCCCGGTCTGGCCGAAGCCGCTGGTGGCGGCGTGGATCAGGCGCGGGAAGCGCGCGTGCAGCGCATCCCAGCCATAACCCAGCCGCGCCATCACGCCGGGGCGATAATTGTCCACCAGCACATCGGCGCGTTCCAGCAGTGCCTCGAAAATGGTGCGATCAGCCGCGGCCTTCAGATCCAGCGCGATTGATTGCTTGCCGCGGTTGATGCTGGCGAAATAGGCGCTCTGCCCCTTGATGAACGGGCCATAGGCGCGGGCATCATCGCCGCCATCGGGCCGCTCCACCTTGATGACGCGCGCGCCGAGGTCGGCCAGCACCATGGTGGCATAAGGGCCAGCCAGCACCCGCGACAGATCGATGACGAGAATATCAGACAAGGGGCCATGCATGGCCAAGCCATAGCGTTGTTTTTTTGCGCCGTCACCGGCTACACAGGCAGCGAATAAGAGGGGGACGAATTGATGAAGCGCCTGATCCTGATCGCCGCACTGCTCGGCACCGCCGCCATGGCCCAGTCCACAACCCAGGAAGCCGCCTTCGATGCGCACGTTTCGAGCGCCGAGCAGATGGCCTGGCTGAAGAGCTTGAGCAGCGGGCCCAATCATCTGGGCAGTCCGCACAACCAGGCCAATGCCGCTGCAATCGAGAAACTGTTCCGCGAATGGGGCTGGCAGGTGAAGCGCGCCGATTATCAGGTGCTCTATCCCACCCCGGTGTCGACCGCGCTGGAACTGGTCGGCCCAGTGGCGAAGACATTGGGCGGGCAGGAGCCAGGCATCCCGGAAGACGCCACGTCGAACAGTCTGGCCGGTGCGCTGCCGCCATATGTGGCCTATCAGGGCGATGGTGATGTCACGGGGCCGGTCGTCTATGTGAACTATGGTTTGCCGGCCGATTATGAGGCTCTGGCACGGCGCGGCATTTCGGTGAAGGGCAAGATCGTGATTGCCCGTTATGGCGGCGGCTGGCGCGGGCTGAAGCCGAAGCTGGCGCAGGAACAGGGTGCCATCGGCTGCCTGATCTATTCCGATCCGCAGCAGGATGGTTATGGCAGCGCGGACACCTATCCGAACGGCGGCGGCCGCCCGCCGGCGGGCGTGCAGCGCGGCAGCGTGGTCGACATGACGACCTATCCGGGTGATCCGCTCACCCCCGGCGTTGCGGCAACGAAGGACGCCAAGCGGCTGACTCGGGAAACCGCAACCACTGTGCTGAAAATCCCGACCTTGCCGATCAGCTATGCCGATGCGACCGAGATATTGTCCCGCCTGAAGGGCGCGCCGGTGCCGGCTGACTGGCGCGGCGGCCTGCCGTTCCATTATCGTTTTGGCGGCAGCGATGATGTGAAGCTGCACCTGAAGGTTGAATCGGAATGGTCGCTGAAGACCATTTCCAACGTGATTGCCACCCTGCCGGGCTCGTCCAAGAAGGACGAATGGGTGGTGCGCGGCAACCATTATGATGGCTGGGTGTTTGGCGCATCCGATCCGCTTTCGGGCGAAGTGGCGCTGCTGTCCGAAGCCAAGGCGCTGGGCGCGCTGTGGAAATCCGGTTGGCGGCCCAAGCGCAGCATCATCTATGCCAGCTGGGACGGCGAGGAACCGGGCCTGCTGGGCTCCACCGAATGGGTGGAGCAGAACATCGCCGAACTGCGCCAGAAGGCGGTGGTCTATATCAACAGCGACTCCAATGGCCGCGGCTTCCTGGGCGTTGATGGCAGCGGGCAATTCACCGCGCTGATCGGCAAGGTTGCCGCCGATGTGAAGGACCCGGCAACCGGCGCCAGCGTGGCGGAGCGCTGGCGCGCCGGTGTGCGAGCCAAGGCCTTTGACGGACTGCGCGGCAATCCAGCGGCACTGGCCGCCGCCGAACTGGGCGGTGATCAGCCGATGGACGCGCTGGGATCGGGCAGCGATTACACCGCCTTCATTCACCACGCCGGCGTTGCATCGATCAACATCGGCTTTGGCGGCGAGGGCGAAAGCGCCGGGTCTTACCATTCGATCTATGACAGCTATGATCATTTCGTGCGCTGGGATGATCCGGGCTTGGCCTATGGCGCGGCCTTGTCCAAGGTTGCCGGGCGGCTTGTGCTGCGGCTGGCCGATGCCGAGGCCCTGCCGGTGCGCTTTGCGCCCGTTGCTGGCGCGGCGCGGGCCTATCTGAACGAGATCAAGGCGCTGATCGACAGCCGCCGCCGGGAAGATGATCGCCGCGCCACCCTGACCGCTGACATCTATCGCCTCGGCAGCGATCCGCGTGATCCGCTGAGCCCGCCGCTGGCCAAGCCGGCAACCCCGGCCATTGATCTGGCCGGCCTGGATGCCGCCATCACCCGGCTGGACGCTGCCGCCAAGGCGTTTGACACCGCCATCTCCACCAAGGGTGACAGCTTGACCGCAGCGCAGACGGCGGCGCTGAACAAGCAGTTGCAGGGCATCGAACAGACGTTGCTCAGCCCCGCCGGCCTGCCGTTCCGGCCTTGGTTCCGCAACATCCTCTATGCGCCGGGTCGCTTCACCGGATACGGATCGAAAACCCTGCCCGGCGTGCGGGAAGCTGTTGAAGAGCGCCGCTTTGACGATGCAGTGCGCGAGGCTGGCGTCGCTGCCAAAGCGCTGACCGACTATGCTGCCCGGCTCGATGCGGCAACAGCGGTGCTGAAATGAAGCGACTGCTGCTGATCGCGGTGCTGCTGGCCAGCCCGGCGCTGGCCCAGCGGATGCGCCCGGCCGATGTTGATGCGTTGCCATCGTCGAAGCCGGCGCTGATCGAAGCCTATGGCAAGGCGCCCGCGCAAGTGGGCGAATTGCGTCTGCCCTCTGGTCCTGGCCCGCACCCGGTGGTGATCGTCATTCACGGCGGCTGCTGGTGGAAGGGCTTTGCCACCCGCCAGAACACCGCCGCATTGGCCAGCCGGCTGACGGAAAAGGGCTTTGCCACCTGGAACATCGAATATCGCCAGGTCGGCGAAAATGGTTCCGGCGATCCCGGCGCCGGCTGGCCCGGCACGTTCAAGGATTGGGCGGCGGCCACCGATCACCTGCGTGAACTGGCCAAACGCTATCCGCTGGATCTGGCCCGAGTCGCCGTGACCGGCCACAGCGCCGGGGCGCATGCGGCCTTGTGGGTGGCTGGCCGGCACAAGTTGCCCAAGGACAGCGAGATCGGCTCGCCCGATCCGTTGCAGATCGGCGCCGTGGTGGCGATCGATGGACCGGGCGATCCGGCCGGCGAGATCGTCCTGTTTGAAGAGGCCTGTGGAGTGCCGGCCGGCCGCGCCCTGTTTGGCGGCAGCCCGGCGGAACAGCCCAGGCGCTGGGCGGATGGGACCCCGCAGGCAAGGCTGCCGATCGGGCTGAAATCCGGCCTTGTCTCGGCCAGCCTGTTCCTGTCCCCCACCGCCGCTGCCCGCTGGGTGACCGAAGCCCGCAAGGGCAAAGACCGCGCTTCGGCCCTCATCCTTGGGGGCACCGGCCATTTCGAGGTGATCGCACCGGGCAGTCCAGTGTGGAGCCAGGTCGAAGCCTTTCTGATTGAACAATTGAAGGTCTCCCCATGAAACTGTTGGCCTCGCTCACCTCACCCTATGCCCGCAAGTTGCGGGTGCTGGCGGCCGAACTGGGCCTTGATCTGGCGCTGGCGGAAACCATGCCGATGAGCGATCCGGCCGCGCTGCTGGCCGCCAACCCGCTCGGCAAGGTGCCGGCGCTGGTGCTGGACGATGGCAGCGCCATCATCGATTCGCCGGTGATCGCCGCCTTCCTGCTGGCCAGCGTGCCGGGGCAGAGCCTGATGGCCACATCCGGCCACGGACATTGGGAGGCGCGGACCACCGAAGCGCTGGCTGATGGCGTGCTCGATGCCGCCATCATCCTGCGGTTCAACATGGCCCAGGGCATCACGTCTGGCCCGTGGGTGGACCGGCAGTATCGCGCCATCGAACGGGCGCTTGCCGTGATGAACGGCCGGGTGGGCGGCAGCGGCTTTGGCGATATCTGCATCGCTGTCGCCTGCGACTATCTCACGTTCCGCTTCCCCGAACTTGATTGGCGCAGCCACAACCCGGCACTGGCGGAACTGGCCGACCGGCTGCTGGCCACCCCGGCGTTTCAGGCGACACTGCCGGCCTAACCATCCCGACCGCGCGGCAGGCGCACGGCACCGTCGGGCACCGCAACCCAGGGGTGCCGCCGCTCCTCGAACACGCTGCGCAGCGGCGGCGGGGTGTCGGGATCGGCGAACAGGCCGGCAGGTATGGCGATCAGGCCCGGGTTGATCGCCGCCGTGAAGCAGATGGTGCTGCCGCACTTTGGGCAGAAGCGGTTGACCAGGGTGCGGCCCTTGTCGCTGTCATGCGCAAATTCGCGCGTCTCGCCGGTGATGGTCACATCGGCGTCCATCAGCCACAGCGCCATGCCAAAGGGCGAACCGCTGCGGCGCTGGCAATCGGCGCAGTGGCACATGTTAACGGCAGCTGGCTGTGCAGCGAGGCGCACATGCACCGCGCCACACAGGCAGTGACCGACCGGCGTCACTTCTTCAGTTCACGCGCCAGCGCCTTGGCAGTTTTCGCGCCATAAGGCGGCTTGAAGCCGGCCAGGCCCGCCAGATCGATCTTGGGCTGGCTATAGATCGCCTTGGGGTGGCTGAATTCCTTGAAGCCATCAGCCCCGTGATAATTGCCCATGCCGGCCGGGCCGATGCCGCCGAACGGCAGATCCTCGGCCGAAACATGGAAGATCACGTCGTTCACCGTCACGCCGCCCGAAATGGTGCGATCCAGCACGCGGCGCTGTTCCAGTTCGTCCTGGCCGAACCAGTAAAGGCCCAGCGGCCGGTCGCGGCGGTTGATCTCGTCGATGGCGCCGTCCACCGCCTTGTAGGTGCGCACAGGCAGCAGCGGCCCGAAGATTTCCTCCTGCATCACCGTCATTTCGTCGGTGGCGCCGCGGATGATGTGCAGCGGCATCTTGTTGGTGTTCTGCTTGGCAAAATCCTCATCCGCCGGGTTCACCACCACCACGTCGGCGCCCTTGGCGCGGGCATCGGCCACATGTGCCTCCAGCCGTTCGCGGTGGCGGGCGCCCAGCACGCTGGTGTAATCCGGGTTGGCCAGCATGGTGGGATACAGCCGCGCCGTCGCGGCCTTCAGGCCTTCGACGATCTCGCCCTCCTTTTCCTCGGGCACCAGCAGATAATCGGGGGCCAGGCAGATCTGGCCGGCGTTCATCAGCTTGCCCATCGCCACCCGTTCGGTGGCCGCCGCCACATCGGCGGAGCGGCTGATGATGGTGGGCGATTTGCCGCCCAGTTCCAGCGTCAAGGGCACCAGATTCTTCGCCGCCGCCGCCATCACATGGCGGGCAACGCTTGTGGCGCCGGTGAAGATGATGTGATCGAAGGGCAGTTCGGTGAAGGCCTTGCCCACGTCCGGCCCGCCGGTGATCACGGCAATTTCGGTGGCATCAAAGGCGGCTTCCAGCACTTCCTTCATCAGGGCGCTGGTGACGGGCGTGTATTCCGATGGCTTGATCATCGCCCGGTTGCCGGCGGCCAGCACCCCGGCCAGCGGTGCGAAGGTGAGGTTCACCGGGAAATTCCACGGGGACAGGATGCCGATCACGCCCTTGGGCTGCCACTCCACCCGTGCCTTGGCGCCGAGCAGGCCGAGCGGGAAATCCAGCTTGCGCTTTTCGGGCCGCATCCAGGCATCGAGATGCTTCAGGGCATGCTTGAGCGGTTTGACCGAGGCCATGATGTCGGTCACCAGGCTGAGCTCGGTGGAGCGGTGGCCGAAATCCTCGCTCATCGCCGCGGCAAAGCGATCCTTGTTGGCCAGCACCACATCCAGCGCGCGGTTCAGCCGGTCGCGGCGCACGGCGGCGGTGACCGGCAGTTCGGCGGTGAAGCTGGCGCGCTGGGCCTCCAGCAGGGCGCGCATGTTGGCGGCATCGCGGGCATTCCATTCGGCAGTGCGCGTCGTGTTCTGGGCAACGGTGGCCATGGTCATTCTCCTGATCAGCTTGGCACCAGCCTAGGCGCTCTCCCGGGCTTGGCCAAGCTGCCGAATCACGCTGGTCAATTTTGACACAATTGACGAATCCGGCGGGATTCAGCCTTCAAATTGCACGACAAATGCCAGGAGTTGACCATGCCATGATCCGCCTGGTGTAGGACAGGCCCCGGCTTTCCATCTGCGCCCTTTCGTCAGGCTGGCGGGCGGCGCGGCTTTGCGGCATCGTGGCGGCAACCAACAGAAACTGCCCTGGGGAGACTGCATGACCAACTGGCCCGCCCAATTTCCGGCAATGTCGATCGCCGAAGCCCACGCGCTGCTCACCGCGCCGGGGCAGCCGCTGGAGATGGAGACGGTCCTGATTCAGGGCCGCCCCACGCGGGTGTGGAAAAATGCCCCGCCCAGCCTGGCGCATTGCTTTGCCGCCGGCCGCGCCCACGGCGAGAAGATCTTCATGGTGCTGGATGATGAACGGGTGACGTTCGAGGCCTTTGCTCGTGCCACGCTGGCCCTTGCCGAGCGGCTGCGCGAAAACGGTCTGAGAAAGGGCGACCGCGTGGCGGTGGTGATGCGCAACCTGCCCGAATGGCCGGTGGCCTTTTATGCCGCCAGCCTGTGCGGCGCCATCGTCACGCCGCTGAACGCCTGGTGGACCGGGGGCGAGCTGGAATATGGCCTGACCGACAGTGGCACCAGAATCCTGATGATCGATGCGGAACGCTATAATCGCATATCCGAGCATCTGCCGAACTGCCCCGATCTGGAAACCATCTATGTGACGCGGGCCAGCGAGGCCGAACTGGGCGATCCGCGCGCCCGCCGGCTGGAAACTGTGATCGGCTGGCCGATGGATTGGGCCAGCCTGCCCGACAGGGCCATCCCGGCCGAGGCGCTGGCGCTGCAGCCCGAGGATGATGCCACCATCTTCTACACCAGCGGCACCACCGGCAAGCCCAAGGGCGCGCTGGGCACCCACCGAAACATCTGCTGCAACATCATGGCCAGCGCCAGCAGCGCGGCGCGCAGCTTCCTGCGCCGCGGCGAACAGCCGCCGGCGGCCGATCCGGATGCACCGCAGAAATCCACCCTGCTCTCGGTGCCCTTCTTCCACGCCACCGGTTGCCACGCCGTGCTCAACCCGGCGCTGGTGGGCGGGGTGAAGCTGGTGCTGATGAAGAAATGGGATGTGGTGGAAGCCATGACCCTGATCGAACGGGAACGCTGCAATTCGGCCGGCGGTGTGCCGACCATCGCCTGGCAGATCCTCGAGCATCCGCTGCGGTCGAAATTCGACCTGTCGAGCCTTGAATCGGTTTCCTATGGCGGTGCGCCATCGGCCCCTGAACTCGTCCGCCAGATTGCCAGCCAGTTCAAGGCCAAGCCCGGCAACGGCTGGGGCATGACCGAAACCAGCGCCACCTTCACCCATCACATGGCCGAGGATTATGAGGCAAGGCCCGACAGTTGTGGCCCGCCGGTGCCGGTGTGCGATCTGCAGGTGCGCGATCCCGATGGCCGCGTGCTGGGGCCGAACGAGGTGGGCGAAATCTATGGCTTTGGCCCCAATGTGGTGAAGCTTTACTGGAACAAGCCGGAAGCCACGGCGGCCACCTTCATCGATGGCTGGGTGCGCACCGGCGATCTGGGCCGCATCGACGAGGAAGGTTTCTGCTTCATCATCGACCGCGCCAAGGACATGCTGATCCGCGGCGGCGAGAATATCTATTGCGTGGAAGTGGAAAGCGCCCTGTACGAACATCCGGCGGTGATGGACGCGGCACTGGTGGGCCGCCCGCACAAGTCACTGGGCGAAGAACCGGTGGCGTTCGTCACCCTGAAGCCCGGCAGCGACGCCAGCGAGGCCGAACTGCGCGCCTTTGTGGCGGCGCGGCAGGCGGCCTTCAAGGTGCCGGTGGCGATTCATTTCAGCCACGAACCGCTGCCGCGCAACGCCAACGGCAAGATCTTGAAGACCGAATTGAAGAAGCAGGTGGCGGGGGGCTGACCCCCGGCCTGTCAGTCGTCGACCGGTGCCAGCCGGCCATTGGGCTGCACCCGGCGCGGGCCGCCGGTGGGCGCTGGCGCGGTTTTGGGCCAACGGGCCTTGAGGAAGCGGGCGCGCTCATAGCGTGACACGTTCACCGCATTGCCCTGGTTGCCGCCCAGTATGTGGTAAAATCCATTGTCTTCACCGGCATAAAAGCCAACATGGCCTTTCCAGCCCTGCGGGCTTTCGCGCCAGAAGGTCATGATCGCGCCAGGCTGCGGCGTGCATTCGATGCCAATGCTGCCCCAGTTGCGTGCGCCCAGCGGATTGCTCGGCATCGGTTCATTCGGCAGGGTAAGCCCGATGCAATGGGCAACAAACAGCCCGCACCAACTGATTTCATCATTGGCATAATCGATGCGCAGCCGCTTGGCCCAGCCCATGATCAGCGGGTTGTCGGCAGCGCCAGCGCCTTCCTTGATGCCGATGGCGCGCTGCGCCTCGATGAACCAGGGCATGGCGATGTTTTCAATGATGGCCAATGGATCAGGCCGGCCGGCTGGCGGTGCCGCTGCACCCAGCGCCCGCTGCGTGGCTGGCCCGGCGACGCCATCCACCGCAAGGCCGTTGGCGGCCTGAAAGGCGCGGATGGCGGCAATGGTGTTGCGGCCCATCACCCCGTCGATGCTGCCGGGATCGAACCCCCTGGCCTTGAGTGCTTCCTGCAATTCACGCGTCGTCATGATCCCACCTTCGATGTGCTGGAACAAAATCGACCCCGGTGGCACGGTAGCACCCGTTGTGCCTGTAGGATAGGGCGATTGCTTGGGTTATGGAGACCCCCGACTCAGCCACACGAAAGCCTGCGCGATGAAATTCTTTGCCGATACCGCCGATGTTGCCGAAATCGCCGATCTGGCCGCCACCGGCCTGCTGGATGGTGTGACCACCAATCCCAGCCTGATCGCCAAATCCGGCCGCAACTTCCTTGAAGTCGTCAAGGAAATCTGCGGGATCGTCGATGGGCCGGTCTCGGCCGAAGTGGTGGCGCCTGATCATGCCACCATGATGCGCGAAGCCGCCGTGCTGCGCGCGCTGGCGCCCAATATCTGCATCAAGCTGCCGCTGACGCTGGATGGCCTGAAAAGCTGCAAGGCGCTGACGGCCGAGGGCGTCAAGACCAACGTGACCCTGTGTTTTTCCGCCAATCAGGCGCTGCTCGCCGCCAAGGCCGGCGCCACCTATATCTCGCCGTTCGTCGGCCGGCTGGATGATATCGGCCATGATGGCATGGAGCTGATCCAGGATATCCGCACCATCTATGACAATTATGATTTCCAGACCGAGATCCTCGTCGCCAGTGTGCGCTCGCCCGTGCACGTGCTGGCCGCGGCGCGCATCGGGGCCGATGTGGCCACCATGCCGCCGGCGGTGATCCGCGCGCTGGCCGGCCATGCGCTGACGGACAAGGGCCTGGCCGCGTTCGAGGCCGATTGGGCCAAGACCGGGCAATCCATCCTGTGATGGCCATCCTCTGAACCCGTCGGCTGAACCTTTGGCCGGCCTGATCGGGCGTTTTCTGGCCATGTGCGCCGATCAGCGCCGGCTTTCGGCGCACACGCTGCGCGCCTATGGCCACACGCTGGGCCAGTTTGATGATTTTCTTGGCCAGCATCTGGGGGGGCCGGTGGTGGGCGGGCAGTTGGCCGGGCTGGCGGCGGCCGATCTGCGGGCCTTTCTGGCACTGCGCCGCGCCGAGGGCCTTGCCGCTGCCAGCATCGCCCGCGATCTTTCGGCCCTGAAGGGCTTTCTGGCCTGGGCGCGGCGCAGCGAGGGGCTGGCCTGTGATGCGGTGGCGGCGATCAGGGCCCCGCGCCAGCCGCGCCGCCTGCCGCGCCCGGTCTCTCCCGATGATGCCCGCGGCCTGGTGGCGCTGGTAGGGGCGGCGCGGGATCAGCCCTGGCTGGCGGCGCGCGACATGGCGGTGCTGTTGCTGCTTTATGGCGCCGGCCTGCGCATCGGGGAGGCGCTGGCGCTCACCGGCGCGGTGCTGCCGCTGGGCGACGTGCTGGCGGTTACCGGCAAGCGCGCCAAGACGCGGATGGTGCCGCTGCTGCCCCAGGTGCGCGATGCGGTGGCGGATTATGCCCGGCTGTGCCCACATGAACTGGGGCGCGATGGCCCGTTGTTCCGCGGGGTGCGCGGCGGCGCGCTGGATGCCGGTGCGGTGCGGCGGGCGGTGCAGGCGGCGCGCGCCGCGCTGGGCCTGCCGGCCAGCGCTACGCCGCATGCGCTGCGGCACAGCTTTGCCACCCATCTGCTGGCGCGCGGTGCCGATCTGCGGCAATTGCAGGAGCTGTTGGGCCATGCCAGCCTGTCCTCCACCCAGATTTACACGGCGGTGGATGCGGCGCAGTTGCTGGATGTGTGGCGCATCGCCCATCCGCGGGCGGACTGATCAGGTGGGGCGGAAGGCCCGCCGGCTGTAGTTCAGGGTGACCGGGCTGATGTTCACGAACAACAGATAGAATTGCGGCTCATACTCAACTTCCAGGTCGACATAGGCCTGGCCGTTGGCGGTGCCGGTTTCGAGATCCAGCTCCGGCGCTTCGTTGGTGGTGAGGCCGAACAGGCCATTTTCGAACGCGGTGCGGATTTCGGTTTCGGTCTTGCGCGGCCACAAGGTGGCGACCCTTGCGGCTTCGCCCATGGCATTCTGCAGGCCGGCGCGCACCACGAAAAAGCGGCCGATGTTCACCACGGCGAAGACGGTGATCACCCAGATCGGCAGGGTGAGCGCAAATTCACTGGCACTGCCGCTGCGGCTGCGGGACAGGGCGCGGGCGATGCGGCCGATCATTGCACGCGCACCACGGCATCGCCCACCAACGTGGCGGTGCCGCCGCTTTCCGGGCCGTCATACAATATGCCCCAGCCAAACATCGGGTTGAACGGGGCGGTAATGCGCAACGCCACATAACGCGAACGCTGGCCACCGGCGCAATCGGCGGTGGTGGACCCCTGGCGGACGCCGGCGCATTCCAGCCAACTGTCCACCGTGGCGCTGGTATAGGCGCCGCCCCAGGCGCTGATCATTTCGGTGCGGGCATAATCATAGGATGTCGCCACGCCCTTGCGCGCGGCCACCAGTTCGATCCCGCGCTGCGCCGCCTGTTCCAGTCGCAGCTTGGTGAGCCAGCCGTTGGAAAAATCCAGCGCCGCCATCATGATGCCGGCCACGATCGGCAGCATGATCGCCGCTTCCATGGCGGCTGCGCCGGCGCGGTTGCGCCGCAGTTGGGCAAGACGGCGGATCATCCCAGCAGCCTGACGGTGTTGCCCTTGAAGGCGCTGGCGCCGCTGTTCACCGGGCAGACGTTGGTGATGGTGCTGTTGCCGGTGAAGATCATGCGATAGCCGATCATCTGCAGGCAGGCGATGTTCATGCCGGATGTGCCGTTGAAGCGCAGTTCGTTGCGCGGGATATAGATGGCGCCCTCAAGGCCGGACAGGGCATTACCGTTCACCACCACCTGTTCGCCCAGCGTGGTGGCGCGCCGATCCTGATAGAAAAGCACCCCGCGATAGGTGCCACTGGACGGCGCGGTGAGGTTGATGCGGGCGCCGGCGTTGATGTTCATGCCGGCAATCAGGTTGGATGTGCCGCTGACCGGCGGATTGGACATGGTGAGCACGATGGTGACGCCGGTGCCCGTCACCCGGCCCTGCGAGCCGACGTTGAAGCCCAGATTCTTGTTCTGGTTGTTGCCCTGGCTGCGGCCATCGATGAAATAAGTGCCGGCGGCCAGATTGGCGGTGCCCTGGATGTCCATGCCGCGATAGGTGCCCGGCACCATGTTGCGCGTCTGGTTGGAACGCACGTCCCCATTGTTGGGTGATTGCGCGATAGTGGGCGTGGGCAGGCTGGCAAAGGGATCGCGCTGCGACACCGAATAGGGCTGGAACACCGTGTCCTGCGTGAACACGTTGCTACGGTTGTCCACATTGCCCACCGCTGAAACCGGGCTGGCGGTGATCACCGCGCTGCCCTGGCCGTTGATGGCGGGTTCGCCGGCGCTGTTGGCATGCATGCCGCAATTGGCGGTGACGGTGGTGTTGCCGCTGTTGGTGATGGCCAGGCTGTTGGTGGTGTCCAGCGCCAATATGCAGAAATCGCCATCCTGGCGCAGGCCGGCGGTGGCTTCGGCGCTGATCACGATGCCCTGGCCCATGAAGGCGCCGGTGAAGGGCAGCCGCATGCGCGAGGAGATGCGCACCCGCACCACGCTGGTGTCGCCGGCAAAGGGACCGACCGTTGGACCGTTTTCGATGGTGGGCGTGCCATACAAAGGGAAATTGGCGTTCTTGGTCAGATCGGCTGTCACCGTGCTGGCAACCGTCTGATTTTGCGTCAGGGCATAGGCCCCGGCCAGCGCGGCGGAATCGACCTGGCGTTGCAGGGCGCGGCGCACCAGCGCCCACTGGATGGTGTCGCTGGTCACCCCGGCGGCCCCGATCAGCACCGGCAGCATCAGCGCCGTCAGCGCCGCCATGTTGGCGCTGCGGTCCCCTGCGATGCGGCTGAGTCCCCTGACGGCCACCTCTTAACCCTCTGTTAAGAAAATACTTTACATTCAGGGGTTTAGCACAACATGTGTGATTCGCAAGAGTGTTGGCGCGGCCTGTGCCAAAAGGGCTCAGCCGGCCAGGCGGCGCAGCAGCATGTCCCAGTGCAGCAGGCCCGGCGCGATGGCGGCTTCCGGCACCCGTTCGTTGAGGCCGTGGGCAAAGGCATCTTCGGCCCGGATGAACAGGCTGGACACGCCATAGGATGGAATGCCCAGCGCGCGCCAGAACACGCTGTCGGTGGCGCCGGCGTCCATGCCCGGCGTTGGTTTCACAGCATTGGTGCGGGTTTTGACCGCGGCTGTGACCGCTTCCACCACATCGGTGCGCAGTGGGGACGGCGGCGTGACCGGCCAGTCGATGCCGGTGCCGAACACCACGCCGGGATCGTCGGCAATGCGCGCCAGTTCGGCCTTCACCGCGTCGATGCCGGTGCCGGGGAAGATGCGGCAGTTCACGGTTATGGTCACGCGCTGGGGCAGGGCGTTGGGGGCGTGGCCGCCGCTGATCATCGTGGGCACGCAGGTGGTGGCAATCTGCCCGATGGTGCCCGGATTGGCCCGCAGCGTGGCAATGGCGGCAGCATCGGTGGCATCTTCGGCAAAGCGCTTCATCGCCGCGCCCAGTGCATCGCTGCGTGCCGCGCCGGCGGCGGCCAGGGATGCCCGGGTGATGGCATCCACCTGCGCCGGCCAGCGGTGGCCGGCAATGCGCGCCGCCACCAGGCCGGCCCGCGCAATGGCATTGCTGGCGCCCGGCGTGCTGCTGTGGCCGCCGGGATCGGTGATGGTGAGGGTGAAATCGGCATAGGATTTTTCCGACGCCTGCAATTTATAGGCAAAGGGCGCGCCGCCGGCATCCAGCGCGCCGCCGCCGCCATCGCTGTTCAACATATACTCGATGCCCAATGCCTTGGCCTGTTTGGCCTGCGCCGCGCTGGTGACGCCGTCAGTCTCTTCATCGCCCGACAGGAACAGGTGGATATCGCGCCCGGGCGTGAAGCCGCCCGCCTTCAACCGTGCCAGCGTGGCCAGCAGCATGGCCACATCGAACTTGTTGTCCATCACGCCGCGGCCATAGATCATGCCGCCTTCCGCCACCGCCTTGAACGGATCGCGCACCCAATCGGCCGGGTTGGCCGCCACCACGTCCAGATGCCCGGTGAGTGCCATCGGTGTGGCCTTGGGCCTGGCCGCCTTCCAGGTGAAGTGCAGCATGGCGGTGCCGGCCAGCTCCTCGATCTGGAAGTCGCTGGCGGCAAAGCCCCGCGCCACCAGCCAGTCGCGATAGAAGCGCGCCAGCGCCGGCGTCTGGCCGCGGCCCTGCACCGATGCAAAGCCCACGCTGTCCATCAACAGCGCCTTGGCTTCGGCGGCATCACCTGGGGAAGATTGGGCGGGAGCGGCCAACAGGGCGGCGGCGAACAGGGCGGGGATGATCTTCATCTGCCCGATTTGCGCCCGTCAGCGCGCCCGCGCAAGTCGGCCCACTTGACGCGCGCGCACGCCTGCCCGAACGGTGGCGTCCATGCCTGCGAACAATCTCACCCGCTATATCCTCATCGGCCTGTTTGTCGGCCTTGGCGTCGGCTGGGTGATCAACACCAGCCTGCCCGCCGATCAGGCCAAGGAGATCGCCGCCTATCTGTCGATCATCACTGATGTGTTCCTGCGCCTGATCAAGATGATCATCGCGCCGCTGGTGCTGTCCACCCTCACTGTCGGCATCGCCCACATGGGCAGCGGCAGCGCGGTGGGCCGCACCTTTGTGCGCACACTGGGCTGGTTCATCGCCGCCAGCGTGTTCAGCCTTGGCCTGGGCATATTGATGGTCAACCTGCTCGCCCCCGGTGTGGGCGTGGGCCTGGCGCTGCCGGCAACGGATGCCGTGTCGGGCGTGGCCAACAAGGCCTTCAACCTGAAGGAGTTCATCGGGCATATCTTCCCCAAATCCATCTTCGAGGCGATGGCCACCAACGAAGTGCTGCAGATCGTGGTGTTCAGCCTGTTTGCCGGCGTCGCCCTGATCGGCATGGGGGAGAAGGCCGCGCCCATCAACCGCGCGCTGGATGCCATCATGCACATGATGCTGGTGATCACCGGCTATGTGATGAAGGTGGCGCCGTTCGCGGTGTTTGCCGCCATCGCCTCCTCCATCGCCGTTGAAGGGCTCGGCATCCTCGTCACCTTCGGCAAGTTTGTCGGCGGATTCTATCTGGCGCTGGCGGTGCTGTGGGCCTTCCTGCTGGGGGCCGGCGCCTTTGTGCTGGGTGTGGGTGCTGTCAAACGCCTGATCCCGGAAATCCGCGAGCCCTTCCTGATCACCTTCGCCACCGCCTCATCGGAAGCGGCCTACCCCAAGCTGCTCGCCGCCATGGAGCGGTTTGGCGTGCCCACCCGCATTGCCAGTTTCGTTTTGCCGCTGGGCTACAGCTTCAATCTCGATGGATCGATGATGTATTGCGCCTTTGCCAGCATCTTCATCGCCCAGGCCTATGGCATTGATCTGACCATCTGGCAGGAACTGGCGATGCTGGGCCTGCTGATGATCACCAGCAAGGGCATCGCCGGCGTGCCGCGCGCATCGCTGGTGGTGATTGCGGCCACCTTGCCTTATTTCAACATCCCCGAAGCCGGGCTGCTGCTGATCCTGGCCGTGGACCATTTCCTCGACATGGGCCGCAGCGCGACCAACGTGATCGGCAATGCGGTGGCGACAGCGGTGATCGCGAAATGGGACAAAGGCAGCGAAACCCAAGGCGTGGCTGCGGCGGTCAACGCGCCGTGACCGTCCAGGTCGCCAGGAAATCCGGATTCTCCACTGTCTCACCAGTGGAGTGCAACCGATAGCTGCCGGGCTCGGCGGGGAAGAATGCGCAGGGATCGGGTGGCAGGTGATATCGTTCCCCCTCGCGTGTTCCGCCAAGGACCAAAATAACGCCATCGGCGTCAGCGGTCTCAACCGTTCCGAAGAGCTGCTCTTCGGCAATCGAGTCCGCGCGCTCCCACGTTATGCCCACCAGAACGACCGCCCCGACCAGCGCCGCACCAAGGTCTTCGTTCCAGCTCGGTTGTTGCTCGCTCATTTCAACGTCCCAGTTTTCAATTCACCGGCGGCCGGCGGCGGTAGCTGAGGGCTTCGGCGATGTGGGCGCGGGCCACGGCCTCGCTGCCGGCCAGATCGGCGATGGTGCGCGCCACCCGCAGCACGCGGGCATAGCCGCGCGCCGACAGCCGCAGCGTGTCGGCGGCTTGCGTCAACAGGCGCTGGCCTTCGGCATCGGGCGTGCTGTGGGTGCGCAGCGGCTCGCCATCGGCTTCGGCGTTGCTGCGGATGGCGGTGCCGGCATAACGCGCCGTCTGGCGCGCCCTGGCGGCGGCAACGCGGGCGGCGACATGGGCGCTGGTCTCGGCCGGGGGCGGCAGGCTGAGATCGGCGGCGGACAGCGCCGGCACTTCGATGTGCAGATCGATGCGGTCCAGCAACGGCCCTGACAGCTTGCTCTGATAATCGGCGGCGCAGCGCGGGGCGCGGGCGCAGGCCAGGCCGGGATCGGCCAGATGCCCGCAGCGGCAGGGGTTCATCGCCGCGATCAGCTGCACCCGCGCCGGATAGGTGACATGGGCGGCGGCGCGCGCCACCTGCACCTGGCCGGTTTCCAGCGGCTGGCGCAGCGAATCGAGCACGCCGCGCTGATATTCCGGCAGCTCATCCAAGAACAGCACGCCCAGATGCGCGAGGGACACCTCGCCGGGCCGCGCCCTGGCCCCCCCGCCCACCAGTGCGGCCATCGATGCGCTGTGGTGCGGGCTGCGGAACGGGCGGCTGCGCTTCAACTTCCCGCCCTCCAGTTCGCCGGCGATGGAGGCGACCATCGAGACCTCCAGCGCTTCGGCCGGGGTGAGATCGGGCAAGATGCCGGCCAGCGCGGCGGCAAGCAGCGATTTGCCGGAACCGGGCGGGCCGCTCATCAGCAAATTGTGGCCGCCGGCGGCGGCAATCTCGATGCAGCGTTTGGGGGTTTCCTGGCCCTTGATGTCGGCCATGTCCGGCCCGCGGCGGGGATTTTCGGCGGCGGCCTGCAACGGTTGTGGCAGGATCAACGAACCTTTCAGGTGATTGATCAGCGACAACAGATCGAGCGCGGCGACCAGCTGCACCTCCCCGGCCCAGGCGGCTTCCGGCCCTTGCGCGCCGGGGCAGATCAGGCCCTGTTCGTTGGCGCCGGCATGCAGCGCGGCGAGCAGCACGCCGGGGATGGGCAATATGGCCCCGTCCAGCCCCAGTTCGCCCACCGCGACAAATTCGGCCAGCGCATCGGCCGGCAGCACCCCCATGGCGCCCAGCAGGCCCAGCGCGATGGGCAGATCATAATGGCTGCCTTCCTTGGGCAGATCGGCCGGAGACAGGTTCACGATCACCCGGCGTGGCGGCAGCGACAGGCCGATGGCGTGCAGGGCGGCCGCCACGCGCTCCCGGCTTTCCTTCACCGCCTTGTCGGGCAGGCCAACGGTGATGAACCCGGCCGGCCCGGCGGAAATCTGCACCTGCACGTCCACCGTGCGGGCTTCCAGCCCCAGAAACGCCACCGTGCCGACATGGGCCACCATCGCTGTGCTCTCCATTTGTGCACGCCGCGTTGTGACCCTGGTGCCACGCTTAGGAAAAAGCGCGGGCGGGCGCAATTGCCGCCTTACACTTGCCACACCCCGGCCGTAACGGAGCGTGCATCGTGAGTCGCCCCGGTTTCCTTGATCAGATGGTTCGATCCGAACCCGTGCGGCTGTTCCAGATCATGCTGGGCATCCTGCTGTTTCCCGTGGCCTTCATCATCGGGCTGGTGTCGCCTGCGCCGATCGGCATCGTGGTGGCGGGTGCGGGCGCGGCGTTGATCCTGCGCAACTCGCGCTGGGCGCGGCGGCGCTATATCCGCTACAGCCGCAGCCATCCGCGGGTGCGCAAGGTGGTGGACATTGGCTTGATGCGCGGGCGCGGGCGCCGCAAGCGGGCCCGGATTGCCGCATCGATGCCACCGGCTTCATTGACGAACCGGGTGGCTGACCCTACATCGCCGACCATGCCCCAGGCGTAAGGCGCTTGCCGCCTGCGCTCGTGTTTTTCAGGTCAGGATTTCCATGCTCGGTTTGGGCAAGATCGCCAAATCCCTCTTCGGTTCCAGCAACGATCGCTATCTGAAATCGTTGCAGCCGATCATCAAGCGCATCAATGATCTGGAACCGCAGATCAGCGCGCTGACCGATGAGCAGTTGCAGGCGCAAACGCCCAGGCTGAAGGCCGAACTGGCCGCCGGCAAGACCACCGATGATATCCTGCCCGAAGCCTTTGCCACCGTGCGCGAGGCGGCCAAGCGCACATTGGGCCAGCGCCATTATGATGTGCAGCTGGTGGGCGGCATCGTGCTGCACCGGGGCGAGATTGCCGAAATGCGCACCGGCGAGGGCAAGACGCTGGTGGCGACGCTGGCGGTGTATCTGAACGCACTCACCGGCCGCGGCGTGCATGTGGTGACGGTGAACGACTATCTCGCCAGCCGCGATGCCGAATGGATGGGCCAGGTCTATCGCTTCCTGGGTCTGAGTGTGGGCGTGATCGTGCCCAATCTGGATGATCAGTCGCGCCGGGCCGCCTATGCCTGCGACATCACCTATGGCACCAACAACGAGTTTGGTTTCGATTATCTGCGCGACAACATGAAATACAGCCGCGAGCAGATGGTGCAGCGGCCGTTCTACATGGCCGTGGTTGACGAGGTTGACAGTGTGCTGGTGGACGAAGCCCGCACCCCGCTGATCATTTCCGGCCCCACCGACGACAAGTCGGCGCTTTACACCCAGGTCAACGCCGTGGTGAAGGAACTGGAGCGCGAGGATGTCGAGGTTGATGAAAAGCAGAAGTCGATCATCCTGACCGAGGCCGGCACCGAAAAGGTGGAGCGCATGCTGGAGGCCGCCGGCCTGCTGCAGGGCGAGAATCTCTATGATTTCGAAAACACCCAGGTGGTGCACCATCTGAACCAGGCGCTGCGCGCCATCGTGATCTTCCGCCGCGACACCGATTATATCGTGCGTGATGGCAAGGTGATCATCATCGATGAATTCACCGGCCGCATGATGGATGGCCGCCGCTGGTCCGAAGGCCTGCATCAGGCGGTGGAGGCCAAGGAAGGCGTGCAGATCATGCCGGAGAACCAGACTCTGGCCAGTATCACCTTCCAGAATTATTTCCGCATGTATCCCAAGCTGGGCGGTATGACCGGCACCGCCAGCACCGAAGCGGCCGAATTTTACGACATCTACAAGCTGAACGTCGTCGAAATCCCCACCAACGTGCCGGTGTTGCGCAAGGATGTGGACGACGAATTCTACAAGAATGCCCAAGACAAGTTCAAGGCGATCGTGAAGGCCATCCGCGGCGCGCAGCAACGTGGGCAGCCGGTGCTGGTCGGCACCGTCTCCATCGAAAAGAGCGAGATGCTGTCGGACTATCTGAAGCAGGAAGGGGTGGAGCATGTGGTGCTCAACGCCCGTTATCACGAGCAGGAAGCCGTGATCGTGGAACAGGCCGGCCGCATCGGCGCCGTCACCATCGCCACCAACATGGCCGGCCGTGGCACCGACATCAAGCTGGGCGGCAACGAGGAAGCCCGCATCGCCCGCGAACTGGCCGGCATGGCCGAAGGGCCGGAGCGTGAGGCTGCCGAAGCGAGGATCAAGGCCGAAGTGGCGGCCGAACGCGAGCAGGTGAAGGCCAATGGCGGCCTGTTCGTGCTGGGCACCGAACGCCACGAGAGCCGCCGCATCGACAACCAGCTGCGCGGCCGTTCCGGCCGCCAGGGCGATCCCGGCCTGTCGCGTTTCTATCTGTCGCTGGACGATGATCTGCTGCGCATCTTTGGCCAGCAGAACATGTTGGCCCGCATGATGAACAACGGCTTGGAAGAGGGGGAGGCCATCATCCACCCGTGGATTTCCAAGGCGATCGAAACCGCCCAGAAAAAGGTGGAAGCGCGCAATTACGACATCCGCAAGCAACTGCTGCAATATGATGACGTGATGAATGACCAGCGCAAGGTGGTCTATGAACAGCGCGCCGACATCATGGACAGCGACACCGTGGGCGATGTGGTGGTGGACATGCGCCACGAGACCGTGAACGCCATCGTGGCCACCCGCTGCCCGCTCGGCACGTATCCCGAACAATGGGATGTGGCCGGGTTGCAGGAAGATGTGACCGGCACGCTGGGCCTGTCCGTCGATGTGGCGGCCTGGGCCGGCGAAGAGGGCATTGACCCGGAAATCATGGTGGATCGCCTGATCGAACAGGCCGATGCGCTGGTGGCCGAAAAGGCCGCCAGCCTGCCGGCCGACAGCTGGATTTCCATCGAGAAGAGCTTCCTGATCCAGGCGCTGGACCATCATTGGAAGGAGCATCTGGCCACGCTGGATTCGCTGCGTTCGGTGATCCACCTGCGCGCCTATGCCCAGAAGACGCCGATCAACGAGTATAAGCGCGAAGCCTTTGCCCTGTTCGAACGCATGCTGGCCAGCGTGCGCGAGGATGTGACGCGGATGCTGGCCAACGCTCGGTTCAGCCTGCAGGCGGATGAGCCGCCGATGGAGATGCCGTCCTTCGTCACCACCGCCGCTCCGGCCGCCCCGGCGCTCAGCTTCGATGCCTTTGGTTCGGCCCTGCCGGCCGGCATGCTGTCCGCCGCGCAGGACGCGACCGCGATGCTGGACATTGATCCCGACGATGTCGCCGAATGGCAGCGCACGGTGAGCCGCAACGCCGAATGCCCGTGCGGCAGCGGCAAGAAGTTCAAGCATTGTCACGGCGCGCTGTAACGCGCCCATATCAGCCCGCGCTGTAACGCGCCCATATCAGCCCGCGCTGTAACGCGCCTGTATTTGCCGGGGCTGGCCAAGCCGGCCAACATCGGCCTATCATCTCCACACTTCGGGGGGAGTGAGGGCCATGGCGCGAGACGCCGAACAGGCATTGATGCGGCTGGATGGGCTGTCGGCGCCGGAGCGGGCGGCTTTGGCGCGGCTGGCGGCGGACTTTGCCGTGCCGGCTGGTGGGGCGCTGTTTCGCCAGCATGATCCATCCGATGGCCTCTATCTGATCGACAGCGGCACTGTGGCGGTGACCGGGCGCACGCCGGGTGATGGCCATGTCGCGCTGGCGCAGCTGGGGCCCGGCGCGATGCTGGGCGAATTCTGCCTGCTGGATGGCGGGCGGCGATCGGCCGATGCGCTGGTGGCGACGGATTGTGCCGGCTGGCGGCTGGATCTGGCGCGCTTTGCCGGTTTGCAGGATGCCGGCGATCCGGCGGCACTCGCCCTGGCGGCGGCGCTGCGGGCGCAGGTGGCGGCGCGCAGCCATGATCTGGTGACCGCGCTGGCCGGCAGCGCTGCCGCAGCCGGGCCGATGCCAGTGGGCGTGGCCGCTGCTGCCGATCATCTCGCGGAGCGGCTGCACACATTTCCCGGTTTTGACCTGTTCAGTGCCGTCGATTGGCAGGCCCTCGCCGTCGCTGGCCACAGCCACCAACAGCCGCGCGGGCAGCGGCTGGATGGCAACCTGCCACAGCTGTGGATCGTGCTGCGCGGCGCGCTGATATGGCAGGCGGCCAATGGCCTGCAACTGCTGGTGCACGGCCCCGGCGCGCTGGCCGGCAGCGCGGCCTTTGTGGCGGGTCAGCCCTGGCCGGCGCAATTGCTGGTGCGGGAGGATGCCGAGCTGCTCGCGCTGCCGGCGCTGCCCGATGGCGCCACCGGGCAGAAGCTGGCGCGGATGCTGGGCGCCGCGCTGGTGCGCGATCAGCGCCGGCTCACCCGGGTGCGCGCGCGCCTGGCGGCGATGGAGGCGGCCTGATGTGCCGGATGCTGGGTTATATCGGCGCGCCGGTGCTGCTGGAACATCTGGTGGTGCGGCCAGACAATGCGCTGCTGAACCAGACCACCGATGCGCAATTGCTCGCCATGCTCAATCTGGCCGGGTTCGGGCTGGCGGCATGGAATGATGATCTGAACGATGCGCATCTGCCGCTCACCTTCCATTCCACCAATGTCGCGGTGTTCGATGCCAATTTGCGCGCGCTGGCCGCCCGGCTGAAGGTGCGCAGCCTGGTGGCGCATTTGCGCGGCGTGCCGCTGGATGGCAGCGCCACCATCAACCAGCAGAGCCTGCACCCGTTCCAGCTGCCCGGCAGTCCGCTTGTGCTGGCCCACAATGGCGATCTGGCCGAATTCGGCCGCATGCGCACCGCCCTGTGGCCGCACATCAAGCCCGATGTGGCAAAGGCGATGACGGCGCTGACCGACAGCGCCTTCCTGCACGCGCTGGTGCTGTCCAATGTGGAGGACCCCGCCGGGCCGTTCACCGCCGATGGGATTTTCCGCGCCATCACCGCCGCCTTCAGCATCATCCGCCGGGTGCGCGCCGATCACGGCATCACCCGCTCCTCCTCGGTCAATCTGGTGGTGTCCGACGGCCGCGCGCTGGTCGCCACCCGCTTCACCTTCGATTTCGGCCGCTTTGAAAAGCCACCGTTCCAGGGCGGCATCGAATTTCTCAGCCAATGGTTCACCATCGGCGACCGCTATGCCTTTGCCGATGGCGAATGGAAGATGACCGGCGGGCGCGGGGCAGGCACCCTCGTCGCCTCCGAGCCATTGACGCGCGATGTGTCGACCTGGGTGGAGGTGCCGGAATATGGCGCCCTGCTGGTGGACAGTGGCGATGTGCCCCGCCGGCGGATCGCGATGATCGATTGTTGAGGGGGTGAAGAAAAAGGGAGCCTCCGGCGGGCAGGGGCGACGCCCCTGCACCCGGTCGTTTTGGGCGCGCTTCCAGCTTTGCAGTGCAGGATCGTCGTCATAATGTTGTAACCCTACTATGTTAGTAGGGATTTAGATGCAGACGTCTGAAGCCCGCTCCCTCCTCCAACATTCCCTCTGGGACCGCATTGCCGCCCATCCCATCGGTGGCCCCGCATCGGCCCAGAACTTCACCCGGCGGCTGGCGCGCGAAAATCTGTGGAGCATCGCCCACGCCGAGGCGGTGGTGCAGGAATATCGCCGCTTCTGCTATCTGGCCTGCACGGGTGGCGGCGAGATCACGCCATCGGATGCGGTCGATCAGGCTTGGCACCTGCACCTCACCCACAGCCGCGATTATTGGTTGCATTTCTGCCCCGATGTGCTGCGCCGGCCGCTCCACCATGGGCCAGGCGACGGCTCGGCGGCCGATGCCGCCCGCTTTCGCCGCCAATATGCCGACACGCTGGCGCTGTACGCAGCCACCTTTGGCCATGCCGCGCCGGCCAGCATCTGGCCGCTGCCGGATCAGCGCTTTCACCATGCTGGCGTCCGCATCGATGCCAGCCAGTTTCTGCTTGTCCGCAAGAGTTCCCTGCCTGGCCGGCTCTTGCGGATGTTCGTCCGGCCGGGCCGATGAGGAGAACCAGATGGAGTTTTTGACCGGGATTGCTCTGTTGATCCTGTTTCCGCTCGTGCTGTACGCACGGCAGCAGGTGGATGGTGCCGCCAAGACCCGCCGGCGCGGTGACGACAACGGTGGCGACGCGGGTGCAGATATCGTCATCGATCCGTCCAGCTGCGATGGAGGCGGTGGCGATGGCGGCTGTGGCGGCGGTTGCGGCGGTTGAGGGCCATGTGAAAGGCAACGGGTCCAGGGTCTGCGACCCTGGCCGCCGGAGGCCACTTTCCCTTCGATAAACCCCCTCAAACCTTGTTCAGATTATATTTC
>CAZHTW010000016.1:31053-37710 GCA_964535865.1 uncultured Sandarakinorhabdus sp.
CGGAGGCCACTTTCCCTTCGATAAACCCCCTCAAACCTTGTTCAGATTATATTTCATGATCCGCCCGTGCCGCCCGTTGCGGTCGCGTTCCAGCGCATAGACATCGCCTTGCGGGCCCGGCGGCAGGGCGGCCGCAATGGCGGCGTGATCGGCCGGGGTGAGGCGCAATTGCGCGATGGCCAGCGTGTCCGGCAGATGGCCGGCGTGGCGGGCACCGATGATGATGGCGGCAACGCCCGGCTGATCCAGCACCCAGCGCGCGGCAACGGCCGAAAGCGGCACGCCATGCGCCGCCGCAATGCCGGCCAGCACCGTCAGCAGCGCCTGGAACGCATCCCAACCGCCGCATTCATCGATGATCAGGCGATATTTGATCAGGCTGCGGTTGGTCAGCGTCTCGGCCGGGTCGGCCACGCCCAGCCAGCGATCCGCCAGGAAACCGCCGGCCAGCGCGCCATAGCAGATCAGGCCGGTGTGGCTGGCCGCCGCCGTGGCGGTGAAGGCGCCGGCCGGTCGCCTGTCGAGCAAGGAATATTGCACCTGGATGCTGGCCAGCGGCACCCCGGCGGCGGCAAATGCCGCCACATGCGCCGCATCGAAGTTGGTGCCGGCGACATGGGCAATCTTGCCGGCCTGTTGCAGGGATTTGAGGTGCAGTGCGGCCTCGATGGCGCCGGGGGCGGCATAATCCCACCAGTGGAACTGCACCAGATCCAGCCGATCCATCCCCAGCCGGGCGCGGGAACGATCGATGATGGCTTCCACATCGGCAAAACGCAGCCGGCCCAGCGTGCCCAGATCGGGCACATATTTGGTGTGGACCTTCAGCGTGGCCAGCGCCTGCGCCCCGCGCGCGTTCAGCAGATGCCGGCGGAAATCGCCGATCATCTCTTCCACCCCGGTATAGATATCGGCGCAATCGAGCGTGGTGATGCCGGCATCGAAAAAGGCCAGGAAGCCATCGTTCAGGCTGGCGCGCTCCACCGGGCCATGATCGCCGGCCAATTGCCAGCCGCCGCGGATCAGGCGGGAAATCGCGTGGCCGGGGGCCAGTGTGGTGCGTTCCATCATGGTTTCACCGTGGCGGTGGTGTCGGCCCGGTGGAACGCGCGCTTGCCCAGCCGGGTGATGCGCAGGCGTGATGGACAATTGGGATCGGGGCAGGCGATCTCGGCATCGCTGTCCATCCAGTCGTTGGGGTCGGTCGCGCGCTGCTTGGCGGCGAGCAGCGGCAGCACGGCGGCCAGCGAATAGATGGAAAAGCCCTGGCCGGGCGGCAGGTGCAGCAGTTCGCCGCGCAGTTCGAACCAGTCGCCGGGGCTGGCATTGCACCACAGCCTGGCACCGGGTGGGGCGATCACCTCCACCTTCAGGTCATACAGCTCGAATATGTCGCTCATGCCGCCGCTTGTGCCCGATCTTGGCGGGCGGTGCCAGACCACTTGCCCTCTGTGGCCTTCGCGCTGATACTCGGCGCAAATGTTGCTCCAAGGGGGGAGAATGTCATGGCCAGTGTGATCAGCCGCAGCCAATTGCAGATCAAGCCGCTGACGCCGGCGATCGGGGCGGAGATTTTCGGGGTGGATCTGGGTGCGCCCGCTGTCGCTGATCATATCCCGGCCATCCGTTCGGCGCTGCTGGCGCACAAGGTGATCTTCTTCCGGGATCAGCACATCAGCGCGGCGCAGCATATCGCCTTCGCCCGTCACTTCGGTGATCTGGAAATCCACCCGGCCACGCCCAAGGACCAACCCGATCCCGAAATATTGCGCATCGCCCACGGGCCGGACAGCCGGGGCACGGAAAACGCCTGGCACAGCGACGTGACCTGGCGGGAACGGCCGTCGCTGGGCTCCATCCTGCGCGCCATCGAAGTTCCGCCTGTGGGCGGGGACACTTTGTTTGCCGACATGCATCTGGCCTTCCTGTCGCTCAGCCCTGAGATGCAGCGCATCGCCCGCGGCCTGAACGCGGTGCACGATATCGCCCGGGTGTTTGCCGGCCGGCTGGGCAAGACCGCTGACGATCTGCGCGCCAAATATCCGCCGCGCACCCATCCGGTGGTGCGCACCCATCCCGAAACCGGCGCGCCCACACTGTATGTCAACACAGCCTTCACCAGCCATATCGAAGGCCTGAGCGCCTCCGAAAGCGCGGCGCTGCTGGCGCATCTTTATGCCACGGCCAGCAACCCCGAGATCCAGTGCCGGTTCCGCTGGCAGCCGGGCAGCATCGCCTTCTGGGACAATCGTGCCAGCCAGCATTTTGCCGCCAGCGATTATTTCCCGGCGCGGCGTGTGATGGAGCGGGTGACGATTGCCGGCTGCAAGCCCTTCCACGATGCGGCACGCGGATGAGCGACGGGTTGAGCGATCGCCAGCTCGGCATGGACCGGGCGATCACGCGGCGGGACTTTGTCGGCGGCGTGGCAGTGGCGATTGGCGCGGTGGGGGCTGGCGCGCCGGCAGCCGCAGCCTTGGGGACCGCGCCATCGGGCCTGGTGCCACAGGATCAGTCCTATCCGCCGTCGCGCACCGGCCTGCGCGGCAGCCATGATGGTGCCTATGAACCGGCGCACGCCTTGCGCGATGGCACGCTGAAACTGGGCGACGCCGAGGACATGGGCGAGGCTTATGATCTGGTCATCGTCGGCGGCGGCCTCTCCGGGCTGGCCGCCGCGCATTATTACCGCAAGGCGGTGGGGGCGGGGGCGCGCATCCTGATCCTCGATAATCATGATGATTTCGGCGGCCATGCCAAGCGCAACGAATATCTGGTCGATGGCAAGTTGGTCGTCATCAACGGCGGCACGCTCAACATCGAATCGCCGGAACGCTATAATCAATGGGCGCGCGAACTGCTCGACGATCTGGGCGTCGATCTGGCGCGCTATACGCGGGGTCAAGACCCCGGCCAGCTTTATGCTTCGCTGGGCCTGAAGCGCGGCTGGTTCTTTGAAAAGGAGCGGTTCGGCGCCGATCGACTGGCGGTGGCGCCGGCGGGGCAGGGCGGCCGCGCATTCAGTGCGGAATTTCTCGCCACCACGCCGCTGTCCGCCATGGCGCGCGCCGATCTGCTGCGGCTGGTGGCGGCCGATCAGCCGGATTATCTCGCCGGCATGAGCGTGACGGCCAAGAAGGACTGGCTCGCCCGCCACAGCTTCGCGGACTATTATCTGGGCAAGGTCGGGATCGATCCGCAGGCCATGCATTTCTTCCTGAGCATGGGCCGCGCCAGCTTCTGCGTCGGGGCCGATGCCACCCCGGCGCTGTTTGCCTGGGTGCAGGGCTATCCGGGCTTTTCCGGGCTGGGCCTGGGGGCGGTGCCCGATGGCCTGTTCGCCGATCTGCCCGGCGGCCACCACGGCCGGCAGCGCGAGGGGAGGGGCTCCATCCATTTCCCCGATGGCAATGCCACGCTGGCGCGCCTGCTGGTGGCGTCGCTGGTGCCGGCGGCAACAGCTGCGCGCACGCAGGAGGAGATGGCGACGGCGCGCATCGATTATGGCGCGCTCGACCGGGCGGAGAATGCGGTGCGCATCCGGTTGTCGGCCATGGTGCTGAATGTCGCGCACGATGGCGATGCGGCGAAGGCGGAAAGCGCGCTGGTCCGCTACATGCAGGGCGGGCGGTTGAAGCAGGTGCGGGGCAAGGCGGTGATCCTGGCCTGCTGGAACGAGGTGATCCCGCACATCATGCCCGAACTGCCCGCGACGCAGAAGGAGGCGCTGCGCTATGGCACCAAGGGGCCGCTGGTTTACACCAATGTCGTGCTCAGGAACTGGCGGGCGTTTCACAAGCTGGGCGTGCACCATATCAATTGCCCCACCATGTTCCACGACACGGTGGCGCTCACCGAAGCGGCGAGCCTGGGCAGCCTCGCCCACGCCCGCAGCCCGGACGAACCGGTGGCGCTGCACCTCACCCAATTCCCCGCCAGCCCCGGCCTGCCGCGCCGCGATCAGCACAAGATCGGCCGCGCAAATCTTCTGGCCACCAGCTTCGAAACCTTCGAACGCGAAACCCGCCGCCAGCTGCAGCGGCTGCTGGCCCCCGGCGGCTTCGATGCCGCCCGCGACATCGCCGCCATCACGGTGAACCGCTGGCCGCACGGCTACAGCTATACCTACAACAGCCTCACCGATCCGGTGGAGTGGGTCTATAGCCAAAGCCCCAACCGCCCCTGCGTCATCGGCCGCCAACCGTTCGGCCTGATCGCCATCGCCAACGCGGATGCTGCGGCGAGTCCGCACACCGATGCGGCCTTTCTGGAGGCGCACCGCGCGGTGAGCGAGGTTGTGGAGCGGCAGACGTTTCCGTTTGTGCCGCGGGTGTGACCGGGCGCGCGGGTTCGGATTTGGGTGCAGGACCACCCAGGTTCGATTGCAACAAAGTTGATTCGTCGCCCCGGGCTTGACCCGGGGCCCCGCTTTCTTGGCGCAGGGGGAAAAGCGTCGCCCCGGATCAAGTCCGGGGCGACGATGGTTCAATCTGAACGCGAGCCCCGCTATCGTCGATTGCGTTCAAGTTGCGGCCACAAAGCGCCCTCCCTTCAAGGGAGAGCGAGAGACGAGCCGCAGGCGAGGCACGTGGGTGCTGCTTGCGGCCACGCTCAGGTTCACCCACCCCGCTCGGCTGGAGCCGAGTCGCCCTCCCTTGCAGGGAGGGAACTGGGACGTCCGGTCACCGTTGACGCCACACGCTCCAGTTGGTCGGGCAAGCCTTCACCGGCTGCGGCTTGGCTTGCGGCCCTTCGACGGTCCAGCAATCCTCGAAGATCGAGCAATAGCAGGCGCGCACCTTGATCTGTTCGCGCACGGCATCGAGCCGGTCGACCATGCCGGCGTTGGCGGGGACGGCGGGCAGGCTCATGAACAACTGCTCCTCGCCGGGGCGCAGGGCGACGTTGACGATGGGCGAGGTGCGCAGCTGCATCTCCTGGCCCTTCTTGTATCCACAGCAGGCGCCAAGCAGATCGACCGCCGAACGCATCGGCCGGCCAGCAAAGCGCACCTCAACCGGGCCGACGAGTGCCGGCCCCAGGCCGTTGTTCCGGAAATAGAGGCTGATCAGGCGCTGGCCCTCGCCGGTGTAGTTGCCTGTTCCATAGGCAACGAACGGCCAGGCCGCCGCCTGCTGCATGCGCTGGGTCGCGCCGGCCTGGATATAGGTGCCATAGGCCACCACCAGCGAGATCAGCAGGGCCGGCACGCCCACGATGACATGGCCCAGCATGGCAAACGGCAGCCAGCGCGCGATGCGCCGCAGGGTTGGCGAGTCGGCCAGGCGATCAAGCGATGCCGGTGCTTCGGGTTTTTCTGTAGACATGAAACCAACCTAGCGCGTTCAGCGCGGGCTTGCCATCGCGGCATGGCACCGGCGGTTGACCTGCCCCGCCTGTGCGAGTAAAGGCGCGCATCCCTGATCAGTGGCGACACCGGCCGGGGGATACGACAGACGGCACCGTGCGTGGACGGGCCTTCCGGTTTCGGGAGGCCTTTTGCGCTTATGTGATGGTTTCATCAACGGGGCGGATCTGGAGTAGGCAGCGCGCCATGGTGGCCGCCCGCCGAAGCGAAGAAGAGAGACGATGCCAACGATCAACCAGTTGATCCGCAAGGGTCGCACGCCCCAGAAGGCGCGCAACAAGGTGCCGGCCATGGAGGCCAACCCGCAGAAGCGTGGCGTTTGCACCCGCGTTTACACCACCACCCCCAAGAAGCCGAACTCGGCGCTCCGCAAGGTGGCCAAGATCCGTCTGACCAATGGCTTTGAAGTCATCGGTTACATCCCGGGTGAAGGCCACAACCTGCAGGAACACTCGGTCGTGCTGATTCGCGGCGGCCGCGTGAAGGATCTTCCCGGCGTGCGCTATCACATCGTTCGCGGTGTGCTCGACACGCAGGGTGTGAAGAACCGCAAGCAGAGCCGTTCGAAGTACGGCGCCAAGCGTCCGAAGTAAGGGGGATATAAGTCATGTCACGTCGTCGTCGCCCCGAAAAGCGCGTCATCCTGCCCGATCCCAAATTTGGTGATCAGGTGCTGTCGAAATTCATGAACCTGGTCATGCTGCAGGGCAAGAAGTCGGTCGCCGAATCGATCGTCTACTCCGCGCTGGAAGTGATCGAGGCCAAGAGCCGCCGCGAACCGCTGGGCGTGTTCCACGATGCGCTGGCCAATGTGCGCCCGGGCATCGAAGTGCGCTCGCGCCGCGTTGGCGGTGCCACCTATCAGGTGCCGGTGGAAGTGCGTCCGGATCGCGGCCAGGCCCTGGCCATCCGCTGGATCATCTCCGCCGCCCGCAAGCGCAGCGAGCACACCATGGCGGCCCGGCTTTCCGCCGAGCTGATGGATGCCGCCGCAAACCGCGGTTCGGCCGTGAAGAAGCGTGAAGACACGCACCGGATGGCGGAAGCCAACCGCGCCTTCTCGCACTACCGCTGGTAACCCCATTCGGGCCGGTGCTGTTCGCGGCGCCGGCCCGCCCTGTCTTCCCCCAACAGCAAGGCTCTTCCCATGCCCCGCTCCCACCCGCTTGAGCGTTATCGCAACATCGGCATCATGGCCCACATCGATGCCGGCAAGACGACCACGACCGAGCGTATCCTGTATTACACCGGCAAGTCCTACAAGATTGGCGAAGTGCATGAAGGCACCG
>CAZHTW010000017.1:0-37005 GCA_964535865.1 uncultured Sandarakinorhabdus sp.
TCGGCCTGGCCGTGGCCGGCCGCATGCCGGCACGCGAGGGCGCGACCGTGTGGAGCGGGGAGCGCCAGATCGGCGTGCTCACCTCCGGCGGCTTCGCCCCCAGCCTGGGCGCTCCGATTGCCATGGCCATGCTGGAAACCGCCATGGCCGCCGATGGCACGGCGGTGGAGATCGACGTGCGCGGCAAACGCATTGCCGCCACCGTGGTGCCGATGCCGTTCAAACAGAAAAACTATGTGCGGGAAGGGGACAAGAAATGAGCCGTTTGTACACACAGGATCATGAATGGATCGATGTTGCGGGCGATATCGCCACCGTGGGCATCACTGATTATGCGCAAGGCCAGTTGGGCGACGTGGTGTTCGTCGATCTGCCCGAAGCCGGCCGCGCCGTGACCAAGGGCGGGGAAGCCGCCGTGGTCGAATCGGTCAAGGCCGCGTCTGACGTTTATGCCCCCGTGTCGGGCACCGTCACCGAGAGCAACCCGGCGCTCACCGATGATCCGGCGCTGGTCAACATGGCGCCCGAAGGCGATGGCTGGTTCTTCAAACTCACGCTTTCGGATGCGTCGGAACTGGATGGCCTGATGGACAAGGCCGCGTACGATGCGTTTCTAGGCAGCCTGTGATGCACACGCGCGAGATCGCTGCTGAAAACGCCCCGGGTTCCGGTGCCGCTGGCTATGCGCAGGCGTTGCTGGTCGAGCAGGCGACGCGCTGGCTGTTTGTCAGCGGTCAGGTGCCGTTGACCGCAGAAGGAGAAACACCTGCTGGCTTTGAAGCCCAATGCCGGCAGGCATGGGCCAATGTTGCGGCCCAGTTGCAGGCGGGCGGCATGGGGCTGGCTGACATCGTCAAGATTTCCGCCTACATCGCCGATCCTGCCGATGGCCCGGCGTTTCGGCAAATCCGCGCCGATGTGATGAGCGGCCGCCGCGTGGCTGCCACCACGGTGATAGCCGGCATGTGGGAAAAGCGTTGGCTGGTCGAAATTGATGTGACGGCGGCCCAATGAGCAGTGGCACCACCACGCGTTGGAACCCGGCGCTTTATGCCGCCAACGCCGCCTTCGTGCCGGCGCTGGGGGCACCGGTGCTGGATCTGCTCGCGCCCCGTGCTGGGGAGCGGGTGTTGGATATCGGCTGCGGCGATGGCGTGCTGACGCGCAAGCTGGTGGATGCCGGCTGCAGCGTGGTGGGCGTTGATGCCGATGCGGCGATGGTGGCGGCAGCCCAAGCCAAGGGCATCGATGCAAGGCTGGGCGACGCCCGCGCGCTGGATTTTGCGCCCGAGTTCGACGCCGTGTTCACCAACGCGGCCCTGCACTGGGTGGGTCAGCCCGATGTGGTGACCGCCGGCGTCAAGCGCGCTCTCAAGCCTGGTGGGCGTTATGTCGGCGAATTTGGCGGCCATGCCAACATCGCCGCCATCCGCACCGCGCTGATTGCCGTTCTGGCCCGCCATGGCTTTCCCGCCGCTGGCGCTGAAACCAGCTATTATCCCACGGCCGAAGCCTTTCGCGCCGTGCTGGAGCGGGCCGGCTTCGTGGTCGAAACCTGCCAGATCATCCCACGCCCGACGCCCTTGCCCGCAACCGGCATGGCCGGCTGGCTTGCCACATTCCGCGCCGGCTTCATCGATGCCGCTGGCGTGCCGCCTGCCCTGCAAGACCAGATCATCGCCGAAACGGTCGCTCTTCTGGTGCCGTCGCTGCAAGCCGCCGATGGCCAGTGGATCGCCGATTATGTCCGCATCCGTTTTTCCGCTCACCTGCCGGAGTAAGTCCCTTGCGCTACCTGCCCCTTTCCACTGCCGACCGGTCAGCCATGCTGGCCACCATTGGCGCGGCCAGCATTGATGATCTGTTTATCGACGTGCCGGCCGAAGCCGTGCTCGATGGCCCGATTGCCGGCCTGCCCAATCATGCCAGCGAAATGGCCGTGGAACGCGCCCTGGTGAAGATGGCCGGCAAGAATGCCACCGCCAGCACCACGCCCTTCTTCATCGGCTGCGGCGCCTACAAGCATCATGTGCCGGCCAGTGTTGACATGGTGATCCAGCGCGGCGAGTTCCTCACCGCCTACACCCCCTATCAGCCGGAAATCGCCCAGGGCACGCTGCAGGTGCTGTTCGAATTCCAGACGCAGGTGGCCCGCCTCACCGGCATGGAGGTGGCCAACGCCTCCATGTATGATGGCTCCACCGCCATGACCGAAGCCGTGTTCATGGCCCGCCGCATCACCCGCAAGGCCAAGTGCATCGTGTCTGCCGGCGTGCACCCGCATTATACCGCCGTGCTGAACACGCTCACCCGCTTCACCGGCGATGTGGTGGTGGCCGGCACGCCCGGCTTCACCCAGGGTGCGCCCGGCGATGATCTGGCCGGCCTGATCGCCCGCATCGATGCCGAAACCAGCTGCGTGGTGGTGCAGAATCCCAATTTGTTCGGCCATATCGCCGATCTCACCCCGCTCGCCGATGCCTGCCACAAGGCCGGCGCGCTGCTGATCGTGGTGGTCACCGAAATCGTCTCGCTGGGTGCGATCAAGTCACCCGGCGAAATGGGCGCCGATATCGTGGTGGGCGAAGGCCAGTCGCTGGGCGCCGGCCTGTTGTTCGGCGGGCCCTATCTTGGCCTGTTTGCCTGCCGCGAAAAACATGTGCGCCAGGCCCCGGGCCGGCTGTGCGGCGAAACCGTGGATGCCAGCGGCAAGCGCGGCTTCGTGCTCACCCTGTCCACCCGCGAACAGCATATCCGCCGCGAAAAGGCGACCAGCAACATCTGCACCAATTCGGGCCTGATCGCGCTGGCCTTCTCCGCCCACCTGACCCTGCTTGGCGAAAAGGGCCTGCGCCATCTGGCCGCGCTCAACCACGCCCGCGCCGTGCAATTGGCGGACCGGCTGGGCCGCGTGCCGGGCGTGACCCTGCTCAACGGGCCCTTCTTCAACGAATTCACCCTGGATCTGGGCCGCGAAGCCCGGCCGGTGGTGCGCAAGCTTGCCGAAAAGGGCGTGCTGGCCGGCGTGTCGCTGGGCCGGCTGTGGCCGGGCGAGAAGGCGCTTGCAAACGGCATGATCGTGGCGGTGACCGAAACCGCGACGGACGAGGATTTTGACGCGTTCGAAGACGCGCTGGACGAGGTGATGGCGTAATGAGCACTGCAATGAACACCGTGGGCCGCCCCACCCGCCTGGTTGCCGGCACCGGCGCCGTGGCCGAAACCTTCACCGGCAACAAGGCGCTGATGCTGGAAGAACCGTTGCTGTTCGAGCGCGGCAGCCTCGACACGTCGGGCGTTGATCTGCCGCCGGTTCCGCCCGTGCCTGACCGGTTGGGCGGCCTGGCCCGTGATGCCGTGATCGGCCTGCCGGGCTTTTCCGAACCCGAAGCCGTGCGCCATTATACCCGCCTGTCGCGCCAGAATTATGCCATTGATCTGGGCATCTTCCCGCTGGGTTCGTGCACGATGAAGCACAACCCGCGCCTGAACGAGAAGATGGCGCGGCTGCCCGGCTTTGCCGATATCCACCCGTTGCAGCCGCAGTCCACCGTGCAAGGCGCGCTGGAACTGATCGACACGCTGGCCGATTGGCTGATGAAGCTGACCGGGATGCCGGCGGTGGCCATGAGCCCCAAGGCCGGCGCGCACGGCGAATTGTGCGGCATGCTGGCCATCCGCGCCGCGCTGGATGCCAAGAATGATCCGCGCCGCGTCGTGCTGGTGCCGGAATCCGCCCATGGCACCAACCCGGCCACGGCGGCCTTCTGCGGTTTCACCGTGGAGAATATCCCGGCCAACGCGCGTGGCCGGGTGGATCTGGATGCGCTGCTGGCGCGGCTGGGGCCGGATGTGGCGGCGGTGATGATCACCAACCCCAACACCTGCGGCCTGTTCGAACCCGATCTGAAGACCATTGCCGATGCCGTGCATGCCGCCGGCGGCTATGTCTATTGCGATGGCGCCAATTTCAACGCCATCGTTGGCCGGGTGCGCCCCGGCGATCTGGGCGTGGATGCCATGCACATCAACCTGCACAAGACATTCAGCACGCCGCACGGTGGCGGCGGGCCGGGCTCTGGCCCGGTGGTGCTGTCAGCCGCGCTGGCGCCGTTCGCGCCGATCCCGTTCGTGCGCAAGACGGCCAAGGGCACGCTTGAGCTGGTGGAGGAAGACACCGCGGGCGGCGCCTCGCCCGACAGTTTCGGCCGCATGGTCGCCTTCCACGGCCAGATGGGCATGTTCGTCCGCGCGCTGAGCTACATGATGAGCCACGGCGCCGATGGCCTGCGCCAGGTGGCGGAAGATGCCGTGCTCAACGCCAATTATATCCTTGCCAGCCTTAAGGATATCTACAGCGCGCCCTTCGCTGCCAGCGGGCCGTGCATGCACGAAGCCCTGTTCTCCGATGATTTCCTGGAGGGCACCGGCCTTTCGACGCTCGATCTGGCCAAGGCAATGATCGATGAAGGCTTCCACCCGATGACCATGTATTTCCCGCTGGTCGTCCACGGCGCCATGCTGGTGGAGCCCACCGAAACCGAGAGCAAGGCCAATCTGGACCAGTTGATCGGGGCGATGCGCCATATCGCGACGCAGATGCTGGCCGATCCCGACGCCTGGCGCGCTGCCCCGCACTTTGCCCCGCGCCGCCGCCTGGATGAAACCCTGGCCGCGCGCAAGCCGGTGCTGGGCTGGAAGGATCAGGCTGCCTGAAGTTTGTGGGGGTGGGCCGACGGGACGTGTGGTTCCCGTCGGCCCGGTTCGCGCCTTGACCCCGCGAACCTGTATGTCCGACTGCCGGGTGGCGGCTTTCAGTGCCAGACTGGCGCCGGTCGGCCGGCGCAAAGGGGTGTCGGCGCCCCGGGGGGAGACACCGACACAGACTGTTAAGCAAAAATCATGCCAACAGAATGGGTTGTTGATAAGATTGGGTTATTCTTCACGCCCACGGATCAGGGCCGCACATCACTTGCCATCTGCAACTTCTGCATCCTGCAAAATGCGACGTTTGTCGCAATGCGCAACGCCGCTCGTGCCCGGTGATGGTCAGCCGGGCCAGCGGGCGAGCACGCTGTAATCGCTGCCATCCTTGCCCATCTGGCTTTCGAACAGGGCCAGGCCGGCCACTGTCCAGCCGATGCGCGGGATCGGGGCCAGCGGCCAGGCGCTGACACCCGCCATGGTGCGACCGCGGGCCAGGGTGATGTGCGGCACGAAGGCGCGTGGTTCCGGCGCGATGCCCACACCCGCCAGCGCCGCGTTCACCGCCCTGGCCAATGCGGCCAGCGGTTCGGCGGGGCGCACGCCCACCCACAGCGTGTCGATGCGGCCGCGATGGTCGAAATGGCCAGCCACGCCCAGTTCGGCGGCGAATGGCCTTATGTTCACCCGGCCCAACGCGGCGGCAATATCCTGCGCCTGGTGCCGATCCACCGCGCCGATGAAGCGCAGGGTGAGGTGCAATTGTTCGTCGCGCTGCCAGCGTGCGCCGGCGACGCCGCCCATGCTGGCCAGCAGGGCCGCCTTCACCGCCGCCGGCAATTCCAGCCCGACGAACAGGCGCATCATCTTTTCGCGTCCAGCACCCGCTCCACGGCCGGCAGGATGCGGCCCACCATCACGACAACACCCTTGGGATTGGGGTGCATGCCATCGGCCAGTTGCAGGCCGGGCTGTGCCGCGACGCCATCCAGAAAAAAGGGATAGAGCGCCACCGCATTGGCCTTGGCCACCGCCGGATACAGCGCTTCGAATTCGGTCACATAGGCCCGGCCCAGATTGGGGCTGGCGCGCATCCCGGCCAGCAGCACGCGGGCGCCCTTGGCCTTGAACGCCTTGACCATGGCATCAACATTCTCACGCGCGGTCTTGGGCGACTGGCCGCGCAGCATGTCGTTGGCGCCCAGTTCCAATATCACCACATCGGGCACCTGCTTCATCCCGGCCAGCACCCAGCCCAGCCGGGCGCGGCCTTGCGTGCTGGTGTCGCCCGAAACCCCGGCGCCCACCACGGTGACGTTGCGGCCCCTGGCCTTCAACGCCTTTTCCAGTTGCGGCGCAAAGCCTTCGCCGGGGCGCAGCTGGTATCCGGCCATCAGCGAATCGCCATAGGCCAGCACCAATTGCGGGCGCGCCTTGGTGGTGGCCGGTGCCGCAACGGCGGCCTGCGACACGAAGACTGCGATTATCGCGGCCCCCATCTGGTAAAGCACGCGGGCAAGGCCTAATTCGGGCAAGACTCAACTCCTCCACAGGCGGGACATGGACTCTTCTATCGTCATTGATGCCCGCGATGTCACGCTCCGCCTTGGCGAAGGCGATGCCGCAGTCGATGTGCTGCGCGGCCTGAACCTGGCCATAACGGCTGGGGAGCGCGTGGCCATTCTTGGCCCGTCCGGCTCCGGCAAGTCATCGGCCATGGCGATCCTGTCGGGCATGGAACGTGCGGGCAGCGGCCGGGTGATCGTGGCCGGGGCCGATTTCACCGCGCTGGATGAAGATGGCCTGGCCCGCGCCCGCCGCGGCCGCATCGGCATCGTGTTGCAGGCCTTTCACCTGATCCCGACCATGACCGCGCTGGAAAATGTCGCGGTGCCGCTGGAACTGGCTGGCGAAGCCGATCCGCAGGCCCGCGCCCGCGGCGAGCTGGAGGCGGTGGGCCTGGGCCATCGCCTGTCCCACTATCCCACCCAATTGTCGGGCGGTGAGCAACAGCGGGTGGCCATCGCCCGCGCGCTGGTGGGCCGGCCGGCGTTGATCTTCGCCGATGAACCCACCGGCAATCTGGATGCCGCCACGGGGGAGACCATCGTGGAACTGCTGTTCGGCCGCCTTGCCGAAACCGGCGCCACTCTGGTGCTGATCACCCATGATGCCGATCTGGCCCGCCGCTGCAACCGGGTGATCACCATGCGTGATGGCCTTATCATTTCCGATCACACTGCACATTAAGGGACAAGAATGACCAGTCTGAGCTATTTCGACGGCGATGCCGAATGTGAAGCCTATCTGGCGCTGCCCGCCGGCCCCGGCCCGCACAGCTGCGTGCTGATCGCCCCCAATTGGGTGGGGCAGACACCGTGGGACAATGCAGTGGCCGACAAGCTCGCGGCTCTTGGTTATGTCGCGCTGGCCATCGATGTCTATGGCAAGGGCCGGCGCGGTGATCCGGCCGGCGACAACAGCGCCCTGATGGGCCCCTGGGTGCAGGATCGCGCCGCGCTGCGCCGCCGGTTGATCGCGGCCGTTGATGCCGCTGCCGCCCTGCCGCAGGTGGATGATGAACATATGGCCATCATTGGCTATTGCTTTGGCGGCCTGTGCGCGCTGGATGTTGCCCGCGCCTGCGATCCGCGCATCAAGGCGGCCGTGAGCTTCCATGGCATCTACAATCCCGGCCTGGGCGCTGCCGGCCCGATCACCGCCAAGGTGATGGCCCTGCACGGTTGGGAAGACCCTTACACCCCGCCGCAGGATCACCACGCGCTCGCCGCTGAAATGACCGCAGCCGGGGCCGATTGGCAGATCCACGCCTATGGGGGCACCTATCACAGCTTCACCAACGAACATGCCAATGCGCCCGGCACCGCGATGTACAACGCCGCTGCCGATCGCCGTTCGTGGGCGGCGATGACCGGCCTGCTGGCAGAAGTGCTCTGAGCCTTTCGCTGCGCCTTGCGCTGCGGGAGTTGCGCGGCGGGCTGGCCGGCCTGCGCATCCTGGCCGTGTGCCTGGTGCTGGGCGTTGCCGCGCTGGCCGGGGTGGGCAGCCTGGCCAGCGCCATCAACGCCGGGCTGGCCGAACGCGGGCAGGATCTGCTCGGCGGCGATGTCGCCGTGCGCCTGTCTGGCCGCTTTGCCACCGCCGATGAACTGACGATCATCCGCGCCACCGGCACGGTGAACGAGGTCGTGAAGCTGCGCGGGATGGCGGCAAACCCGGCTGGCGGCGATGCCGTGCTCGCCGAAGTGAAGGCGGTGGATGACCGCTGGCCGCTTTATGGCCGCGTCGTCATCGATGGCGCTGCCCGTGTCACCCCCGGCACCGCCGCGGCGCAGCCGGCCCTGGCCGACAAGCTGAACCTGAAACCCGGCGACAATATCACGCTGGGCCAGGTCACATTGCGCTACGCCGGCCCGCTGCTGGAGGAGGCCGACCGCGCCGCCGATGGCTTTGGCTTTGGCCCCGGCCTGATCATCCACCGCGCCGATCTTGAGCGCGCCGGCCTGTTGGGCATCGGCAGCCTGTTCACCGTCGATTATCGCATCAAATTGCCGCCTGGCACCAGCATCGCCGCCGCGCGTGACCGGCTGGAAGCCGCGGTCAAGGCCGGCGGCGGCCGTGTGCGCGATCGCAGCAACGGCGCGCCCGGCACGCGCAATTTCGTCACCCAATTGGGCCAGTTTCTCACGCTGGTGGGCCTCACGGCTCTGGTGGTGGCCGGCGTTGGCGTGGCTGGCGGCGTTTCGGCCTACATGGGCGCGCGCACCCGCACGATCGCCACGCTGAAAGTGCTGGGGGCCGACAGCGCCACCATCCGCGCCGTCTATCTGTGGCAATTGGCGCTGGTGTCGGTGGGCGCGGTGCTGGTGGGCCTGATGCTGGGCGCGCTCACCCCGGCTGCGGTGGGGCAATTGGCGGCCGCCAGCCTGCCGGTGCCGCCGGCGCCCGGCCCGCAATGGGGCGCACTGGCGCTGGCCGCCACCTATGGCAGCCTGGTCGCGCTGGCCTTTGCGCTGTGGCCGCTGGGGCAGGGGGCCGCGATGCCGGCCGCGCGGCTGTTGCGCAGCCTCACCGAACGGGCGGTGCGGCCGGGCATGGGCACCATCGCCACGATCGCCGGGGCCGCCGCCCTCGTGCTTGGCCTCACCATCGCCCAGGCGGAGCAGAAACTGTTCGTCATGGGCTTTCTGGCGGGCGCCGTCGGCTTGATCCTGCTGTTGTGGGCGCTGGCGGCGCTGGTGAAGATCATCGCCACCCGCGCGCCGCGCCCCAAGGGCACGCTGGCCCGGCTGGCGCTGGCCAATCTGCACCGCCCCGGCGCGCCCACCCGCAATCTGATCGTGGCGCTGGGCCTGGGCCTCACCCTGTTTGCCACGCTGGCCAGCATCGAAGGCACGCTGGCCGGCCAGATCAACCGCACCATCCCCAGGAAAGCCCCCAGCTTTTTCGTGCTGGATATTCCGAACGACGCGAAAGACCGCTTCACGGCCCGCGTGGCCGCCGCTGCACCGGGGGCTGAAACCGTCATCGTCCCCTCGCTGCGCGGGCCGGTCACGGCGGTGAACGGCGTGCCGGCCGAAAAGATCAACGCGCCCGAAGCCTGGATCCTGCGCGGCGATCGCGGCCTGTCCTATGCGGCCGAACTGCCGGCCAGCAACACGATCGTGCAGGGCACATGGTGGCCGCGCGATTATGCCGGCCCGCCGCTGGTGTCCATCGATCAAGACGCCGCCCGCGCGCTCGGCCTGAAGATCGGGGACAATCTCACCGTGTCCGTGCTCGGTGTCGAAGTCACCGCCACCATCGCCTCGACCCGGCAGATCGACTGGCAGTCCCTCGGCTTCAACTTCGCCATTTTGTTCGCTCCCGGCACGCTGGAGGCCGCACCCCACGGCTGGATGGCCACGGTGCAGGTGCCGCCGGCGGGCGAACCCGGCCTGTCGCGCGCCATCACCCGCGATTTTCCCACTGCCAGCGTGATCCGCGTGAAAGACGTGATCGGCCAGGTGCAGACCTTGTTGGGCCAATTGTCCGCCGCCATCCGCGCGGCCGCCAGTGTCACCGTGGCCGCCGGCATCGCCGTGCTGGTCGGCGCCATTGCCGCAGGCGCGCGCGCGCGCACCTATGATGCGGTGCTGCTCAAGCTGCTCGGCGCCACGCGCGGGCAGGTGGCGCGCGCCACCCTGGCCGAATATGGCGCCATTGCCGTCATCGTCTCGGGCCTGGCGCTGGTGCTGGGCAGCGCTGCCGGCTGGTTCGTCATCACCCAGGTGTTCAGCCTTGAATGGACGCCCGATTGGCCGCGCGTGATCATCACGGTGGCGGTGGGCGCTGTCGCCACCGTGCTGCTTGGTCTTGTCGGCAACTGGCAGGCGCTCTCCGCCCGCCCGGCGGCGATCCTGCGACAACTCTGAAACCGCAGTTCGTCGCACGGGTCATTGAATATTCAGGCGAGATGCCCGATATTGCCCGTGTCGCCGACCAATTGTCGGTCACAGGAGGATGAATCACATGGCCAATAACATGGACCCCCGGCTTGCTGCCTTCCGGGCCCAGGCCCCGGCAACCGCTGGTTTTGATGCCGGCCTGCGCAGCTATATGCTGTCGATCTACAATTATATGGCATCGGGCGTGCTGCTCACCGGCTTCGTTGCGCTGCTGGTCTATTCCACCCCGGCGCTGTTTGCGGTGTTCTTCAACGAGATCGGCCGTCCCACCATCCTGGGCTGGGCCGCGATGCTGTCACCGCTCGCCATCATTTTCGGCATGAACTTCGGTCTGAACCGCATGAGCGAAACCACGCTCAAGGGTCTGTTCTGGGGCTTCGCCGCGCTGATGGGCGTTTCGATGAGCGTCATCTTCGCCCGCTACACCGGCGCGTCGATCGCGCAGACCTTCTTCGTGACGGCGGCCTCGTTCGCCGGCCTCAGCCTCTATGGCTACACCACCAAGAAGGATCTGTCGGCGATGGGCCGCTTCCTGATGATGGGCCTGATCGGCATCATTATCGCGTCGATCGCCAATATCTTCATCGGTTCCAGCGGTTTGCAGCTGGCGGTGAACATCCTTGGCGTGCTGATCTTCGCCGGCCTCACCGCCTATGACACGCAGCGCCTGCGTGACATGTATTACCAGGTTGCCGGCAGCGATTTCGCCGGCAAGATGGCCATCATGGGCGCGCTGACGCTGTATCTGAACTTCATCAACCTGTTCCAGTTCCTGCTCAGCTTCATGGGCAACCGCGACTGATCAGGGTTGCGAGACGGAACAAAAAAGGGCCCGGCAGAGCAATCTGCCGGGCCTTTTTTGATCCTCCCCAGCCGAAGGATGGGGAGGTGGCACGCGAAGCGTGACGGAGGGGCCGGCAAGCGCAGTCCTCACCGCCCCCTCCGCCCTGCGGGCACCGCCCCCAGAGGGGGAGGATTGCTCACCCAGCCGCAGCCGCCTCCACCCAATCCAGCCGGTCCTGGCCGAAATGCATCTGCCCGGCGACAAAACAGGTCGGGGCGCCAAACACGCCCCGCGCCACCGCGGCTTCGGTGTTGCTGATCAAGCGCTGCTTCACCTCCGGCTCCTGTGCCAGCGCCAGCAGCGCCGCCGCATCATGGCCGGCTTCGGCCAGGGTGGCGGCCAATATCTCGGCATCGGCCATGTTGCGACCATGCAGCCACATGCCGGCAAACAGCGTGTCGGCCACGGCATCAAAGCGGTCATCGCCCTGCAGCCCGGCCAGGATGCGCATCATGGTGATGGTGTTGACCGGGAAAAACGCGTTGCTGCCCAGGGTGATACCGTCACGCGCCGCCCAGCGTTGCATATCCTCGTTCATCCAGCGCCCCTTGGCCGCGACGGTGCCTGGCGGCATCCCGCCCGTGGCCTTGAACACCCCACCCAGCAGGATCGGCACCGGCAGCAGCGGCGCCTGCGTGCGGGCGGCAACGCCCTTCAGGCGGTGCCAGGCCAGATAGGCGGTGGGCGAACCCACATCGAACAGAAACTCGATTGCATTGGGCATGTTGCTCTCCTTCACCAACGTTCCAGCCAGGGCCGCAAATCCAGCTCATGCGTCCAGGCGGAGCGCGGCTGGTGGTGCAGCCGCACATATTCCGCCGCAATCGCCTCGGGATCGAGGATGCCGGCCTCACCTTTGAGGGCATAACGCTCAGGGAAATTGCTGCGGATGAACTCGGTGTCGATCGCGCCATCGATGATGCTGTGGGCAACATGGATGCCCTTGGGGCCCAGCTCGCGCGCCATCGCCTGCGCCAGACTGCGCAGCGCGAACTTGCCGCCGGAAAAGCCGGCGAACCCGGCCGATCCGCGCAAACTGGCGGTGGCGCCGGTGAAGATGATGCTGCCGCGACCGCGCGGCAGCATGCGCCGCGCGGCCTCACGCGCGGTGATAAAGCCGGCCAGCGCACACATTTCCCAGATCTTGCGATAACGGCGCACGGTTTCATCCAGGATGGACATCGGCGAATTGGCGCCGATGTTGAACACCAGCACCTCCACCGGGCCAATCTCGCGCTCCACCCGGTCAAACAGGGCGATCATCTGATCCTCGTCGCGGGCGTCGGCACCGATGGGCAGGCAGTGCCCGCCCGCATCGGCAATGCGCGCCGCCAGTGGCTCCAGCCCGGCCGCCGTGCGCCGCACCGGCACCGCCACCAGCCCGTCACGCGCAAAGGCGGCGGCCACCGCACCGCCGGTGGCATCGCCGGCCCCGATGATGATTGCTGCGCCCTTGTCTGCAATTGCAGTCATTCTGCTGCCTCCAATCGCTCATGCGCTTCATCCAGCATGAAACGCAGCGCGGCCAGGCGGCCATCACCCAGCGCCGCGGCCATCTGATCCTGCGCCGCCTGCCAGCCGGCCTGCGCGGCGCTGCGGCGGTGGTGGCCGTCGTCCGAAAGCCAAACCAGCTTGCTGCGCTTGTCGTCTGGCGCGCTGCGGATGATGATCAGGCCGGCCGCAGCCAGCGGCTTGACCAGGCGGGACACGGTGGAGGCATCGGCGGCCAGCATGGTGGCCAACGCGCCAATCGCGGTGCCCCGCCGCCGCGACAGGCAGGCCAGCAGGCCATATTGCCCCACCGTCAGACCGTGGGGCCCAAGCGCCTCATCATAAATCTGGCTGACCCGGCGTGACAGTCGGCGCACCTTGGCGGCGGTGCACAGGCCGGCGGGCGACAAGGCGGGTGATGTGCTCACCCGCCCCGAATAACATGCAATTGCAGATAATCAATCTGCCGATTTGAGCAGCGCCACGGTGCGGCCCCAGGCCAGCGCGGCGGCGGCCGCATCATAACGCCCCACGGCGGTATCATTGTTGAAGGCGTGATTGACGCCGGGATAGGTGAAGGCTTCAAACCGTACACCGGCCGCTTTCAGCGCCGCCTGCCACGCCGGGCCCATGGCGTTGATGCGATCATCCAGCCCGGCATAATGCAGCATCAGCCGCGCCTTCACCTTGTCGGCCCCGGCCGCTTCGGGCGGAGCCGCGCCATAATAGGCCGCACCGGCACGCAGGGCCGGGCCGGCGGCGACCGCCAGCGCATTGACCATGCCGCCGCCCCAGCAGAAGCCCACCGCGCCGGCCGCGCCCTTGCCCGGTGCCTTGGCCGCCAGCCAGTTCAGCATGGCAACCCCGTCAGCGATGGTTTGGGGCCGATCGAGCTTGCCGATCATGCCGCGCGCCACATCCTCGGCGCTGGTGGCGCCATCGGGCTGCGTGGGGGTGCCGCCGGCCGGCAACAGGAAATCGGCGGCCAGCGCCACCAGGCCATCGGTGGCCAGGCGCCGTGCCACATCGCGGATATGGTCATTCAGCCCGCGATTTTCGTGGATCACCAGCACCCGTGGCGCAGAGGCCGCCCCCTTGGCCGGCTGCGCCAGATAACCGCCCAGCGTGCGGCCACCGGCATCAAAGCGCACATCGCCGGCCTTGATGCGCGCATCATCGGCGGCCACCAGCGGGGCGGCATCGGCGCGCCCGGCGATCACGCCCAGCATGGTGCCCGCTGCCGCCGCGCTGCCGGCCAGCCGGGTCATCTGCGCCACCAGCTCCCGGCGGCTCACGTCGCCGGCGTGGGTGAAACGGTCATACAGATCGATCATCGCCTGGGTGGGCTGGACTATGGCCATGCTGCGGCTCCTTGGTTGGGTCAGCGACAAAGTGTATACAATATGCGAAATGCTTCAATCGCCAAGTGTGGCCAGCGCCGCTTTCGTGTCGATATCGGCGAGGCAGGCGCCGGATGGGGCCGGCACCTGGGTGACCAGATGATCGGCCATCAGGGCACGGCCGCCATTGTCGCCGCTCAACTGGCGCAGGCGGGCAAAGGCTGCCCGCGGCCAGCGCACCGGGTGGCCGCGCCGGCCATCCCACACCGGCGCCACCACATCACCGGCCGCCGCCGCCAATGCCGCGATCAGGTCGGGTTCAACGGCCGGCATGTCGCCCAGGCAGATCAGCGCCGCCTCCCACTCGGCCGGCACGGCGGCGATGCCGGCCGCCAGGCTGCGGCCCATGCCGTCGGCCCAATCCGGCGCGGTGGTGAACTGCACCGCCCGCCCGGCCAGCGCCGCCTGCACGTCATCGGCCCGGTGGCCCAGCACCACCAGCGGCGGCGGCAGGCCGGCGGCGGCAATGGCATCCACCACATGCGCCACCAGCGGCTTGCCGCGCCACAGCGCCAGCAATTTGTGGCCATCGCCAAAGCGACTGGAACGGCCCGCGGCCAGCACCACCGCGCCCACCGTGGCCGGCCGGCCTGCCAGCTGGCGCGGTTGCGGCCGCTCGGCTTCGGCCAACAGGCCGCCTTCGCCCATGGCGGCGATGTGGCCGGCGCCCACCGGCAGGCCGGCAAACAGCCGCTCCAGCACCAGATCCAGACCATTGTGCTTGGGGCTCTTAGCACAGCCGGGCAGGCCGATCACCGGGCGGCCGGCCATGTCGCCCAGCACCAGCAGATTGCCCGGATCAACCGGCATGCCCACCCGCACCACCTGGCCGCCAGCCGCGATGATGGCGGCCGGGATCACATCGCCGCGGTCCACCGTGGCCGACGCACCAGCAATCAGGATCAGATCATCCTTCGCACCCGCCAGCGCAGCGGCGAGATCGGCAATGGCGTGCGGGCAGGGGGGCAACAGGCCCAGCGTGCCGCCCAACGCGGTGATGCGGCCGCGCGTGACCTGCGCCACCTTGGCAAGCGCCTTGTCGGAAAGGCCGGGCAGGGTGGTGCAGATCAGGCCGGCCTGCAGCGCGCGCAGCGGGTGCACGCTGATCGGCCGGGCCGCCGCCACCGCATCAGCCAGCACGGCAGAGGGCACGGCATAGAAAATCGTCTTGATGGTTGCCACCACATCGCCGCCGGCCACCCGCGCGCCATCGGCCAGGGTGGCCAGCGTGATGGCTTCATCCACGCCGTTCACCGCGTTCACCATCAAGGGCGGCACCTGCAACAGGCCGTCGCTGTTGGCGATGATGTTCACCCGGCCATGCACCGGGGCCGCCAGCCGGCAGCCTGTGCCGGCCAGGGCCGTGGCCAGCGCCTGTGCAGCGGCATCTTCGGCCACATCATCAGCCTCAAGCCGGGCCACCACCAGGGAGTCGAGGCCGGCGGCGGCGGCCTGCGCCACATCATCCACGCTGAGGCGATGGCCTTTGGGCAGGCGGCGTGTGCCCAGCATCTGGCTGTGCGCCAACAGCGCGCCCGCAGCCGCTGCCACCGGCACCGTCCCGAATTTCATCGCGGTGCCAGCGCCCCGCGCCACGCCGCGGTGAGTTCGGCCGCGATGGACAGGGCGATTTCCACCGGATCGGCTGCGCCAATGGCCAGGCCCGCCGGCCCGCGCACCCGCGCCAGATCATCGGGGCCAAAGCCCAGGGCCGCCAACCGCTCCAGCCGCAAGCCATGGTTCTTGCGGCTGCCCAGCGCCGCCACATAAAAGGCCGGCGACCTGAGCGCACAGGCCAGCGCCACATCATCAATCTTGGGATCGTGGGTGAGGGCCACCAGCGCGGTGGCGGCATTGGGCCGGAACTCGGCCAGCGCCTCATCCGGCCAGCGCCGATCCAGCACCAGCCCGGCAAAGCGTTCATCCTGCGCGAACAAGCCGCGCGGATCGATCACGCTGGTGGCAATGCCCAACTGCGCCGCCAGCGGCACCAGCGCCTGCGCGATGTGCACCGCGCCAATGATCGCCAGCCGGCGCGGCGGCGGATAGGCGCGCACATAGGGCCCGGCATCGCCGGCAACGGCCGCACCGGTGGCGGGATCGCTGCTGATGGCCGCCATTTCGCCGGCTGCCGTGGCGGCCAGCACCTGGGCGATCAGCGCCGGGGGCAGGCCATCATCGGCCAGCCGCTGCACCAATATGCTGATCTTGCCGCCACAGGCCAGCCCGGCTTGCCATGCGACTGCATCCTGCACGCCATAATCCAGCACGACATGGCCATGGCCGGCGGCGATCAGATCCTGCCCGGCCAGGATCACATCGGCTTCCACACAGCCGCCTGAAACACTGCCTTCAAACTGGCCATCGGCCCGCAAGGCGAGGTGGCTGCCCACCCGGCGCGGCGCCGAACCCCAGGTGCTGATCACCGTGGCGATGGCCACGCCATGGCCGGCTTGGCGCCACGCCAGCGCGGTGGCCAGCGTGGCGAGATCGTCGTGGCCGCTCAACCCGCCAGCCATTGCCAGGCCAGGAAGGCGGCAACGATGGCCACCAATGCGCCGCCCCACACCAGCGGTGGAATGCCGCCGGCCGCGGCGGGCGGAGCCGGCGCCGGTTCGGCCGGTGTGTCGGGCGCTTCGGCCCGTTCAACCTGAGCCTTCAGGGCGTTGAAGAAATTGTCGGCATATTGCTTGGCGGTGCCTTCGATCAGGCGGGCGCCCAGCTGCGCCAGCTTGCCGCCCACCTGCGCATCCACATCATAATCCAGCCGGGTGGTGCCGGCCGACAGGCTGGTGAGCACCACATCGGCGCCGCCCTTGGCAAAGCCGGCAACGCCGCCCTTGCCTTCGCCCACCAGGCGATAACGTTCGGGCGCCACGATATTTTCCAGCCGCACCTGGCCGGCGAATTTCGCCCGCACCGGGCCCACCTTGGCATTCATGGTGCCATCGAAACTGGGCACATCGCCTTCAATGCGCACCAGTTTTTCGACGCCGTCGATGCAGCTGGCCAGCACATCGGGATCGTTCAACGCCGCCCACAACACGTCCCGCGGGGCGGTGATTTCAACCGATCCTTGCAATTTCATGGGCCTGCCTTTCCGTTGTTGCGTGTCTGACACAGGGCTGTGCCATCAGCAAGTTCCGCCACACGTCCACCATTTCGGCGATTGCACTGGCGAAATGCTTCGTTAATACTCATTGGCAGAGGGTTGTCGCCTGCCGCGTGGAAAGCCACCGCCAGGCGGGCATTGCATGTCGGGGGTGAGATGGTGGAGGAAGGCCAATCGGTTGAACTGGCAGCCGATGAGACCATAGTGCGTGGCACCATGAAATGGTTCGACGGGGTCAGGGGTTATGGCTTCATGACGCCGGTCACGGGCGAGGGCCAGGATGTGCTGGTGCATTTTTCGGTGGTGCGCGAGCTGGGCCGGCGCAGCCTGCCCGAAGGCTGCACCGTCACCTGTGTGGTGGTGCAGCGCGAACGCGGCCGCCAGGCCCGGCGCATCATCGATCTTGATCTGGCCACGGCCATCGGGCCTGATCCGGAAACCGCCGCGGCCAAGGCGGCCGATCGGGTGAACCCCAATGCCATGCTGGCGGCGGCCGGCCCGCTGGAGCCGGTGGCGGTGAAATGGTTCAACCGCCTGAAAGGCTATGGCTTTGTGGTGCGGGATGGCGATTCGGCCGATATCTTCATCCACATGGAAACCCTGCGCCGGGCCGGCGTGGCCGATCCGCAGCCGGGCCAGCGCCTGCGCGTGCGGGTGGCGCCGGGGCACAAGGGGCCTCTGGCAGTCTTGGCCGAAATCGCCGATAGTGGGGCATGATCAACGCATCCCGCCCCGCCATCCGCACCCTGATATCCGCCCTTTGCCTCGCCAGTGCCGCGCTGGCCCAGCCGGCGGCGGCGCAGGCGGCCTGCCCCAATCGTGATCTGGCCACCCGCACGGTGAAATTCACCACCGCGCGCGGCACCTTTGCCTATCTGGTGGAAATTGCCCGCACCGCCGAACAACAGAACTGTGGCATGATGTTCCGTGAAGCCATGGATCGCGGCAAGGGCATGGCCTTTCCGATGCGGCCACCGCGCGCCACCGGTTTCTGGATGGAAAACACCATCCTGCCGCTGGACATCATCTATGTCTCGCCCGCCGGCCGGGTGCTGAATGTCCGCCGGGGCCAGCCTTATTCGCGCGATGTGCTGCTATCGGCTGGCGTCACCGCCGAGGTGATCGAGCTGAATGCCGGCGAAGCCGATCGCATCGGCCTGAAGCCCGGCGACCGGGTCAAGTAACCGGCGCACTGGCCGCCATCGCGCCTGGTTCGTGGCGCCCGTCGCACGACACAAAAAATTGGCGGGCAGTTTGCACTGCCCGCCAGTCATTGGGTTTCAACACACACGCAAGTTCGAAAAAACTCGGTCGGTCAGGCCCTGATAACGGCAGGGCCCATCAAAAATTCAATTGGCATCCGGATCGATCATCCGCTGGAACCAGCTGCGCTTTTTCGGCGGCGCCATGCGCGGGCGGTCCATCTGCCAGTGCGGCAGGCTGGTCGGCGCAACGCGCTGGCCATTGGCGCCAACCACGGCGAGGGTCCAGCCGCCATCGCTGCTGCGATCGGCAACGATGCGCAGATCGTCCGATTCCGCCAGGCGGAACTCATGGACGCCGGAGCGCAGCAGTTCGAGCATCTTGGCCGGGGTGGCCGTCCAGCCCGGGCCGCAGAAGCGGTCAAGGATGGCACCAGCAGGCGTGGCCTGCGACTTCAAAGCTGTGACAGTGTGGGTGATCATGTAACTGCTCCCTCGCAAGTTGGTCTGTGGCCCCCGTTGGCCGTTAACCAAAAATTAGGGAAACGTTGACGAAGTGTCAACCATATTAATGGTGCCAATCGCCGATTTTGCAGTGTGATGCCCGACTTAACGATTTTGTAACCAAAATGGCCAAGGCGCCGGCGCGCCACCGGGCAATCGGGGTGGTTTTCCAGCAGCTTTGGCCGCAGCCGGCGTCAGGCGCAGGCGCGCACGCGGCCGAATCGGCCATCACGGCCGAACGAATCAACCCGGCCCGCCCCGGCCGCAGCAGTTGATGGCCATGAGGCTGCAAGCGCAGCCGCCATTGATGCCAGCGAGGTGACGACGCGTGGCAACAGCGCCGACATACCAGGGGCAGCGGCGTTGCAGTCTGTGCGAACGGGGCGGCGGCGCAGGGCCGCGCCGCAGAGCCTTGATCAGCGGCGGAAGAAGCGCCGCTGGTTCATCGGCATCGGCGCGGTCTTTTCGCGGAACACGATGCGGCCCTTGTCCAGATCATAGGGCGTCATTTCCACATGCACGCGATCGCCGACGATCGAACGGATGCGGTTCTTGCGCATCTTGCCGGCAGTGTAGGCGATGATCTCGTGCTCGTTTTCCAGCTTCACGCGGAAACGCCCGTCGGGCAGGATTTCGGTGATTTCACCTTCAATCCGGATGATTTCCTCTTTGGGCATGTTACGCCTTGTTCCTGCTGGCAAACCGCATGAATATTCCCTGTGCTTGAAGGGCGGCCCACGGCCACCGGCCTGCCCCATGGCGCGAACCATGAAAAAAAGCAAGCCGTCCACCTTGGCAAGCCCCGGCTTTGGCGGCAGGTGTGGCCGCCGTTCAACAGGGAAAGCACCCATGAAAAGCCGTGCCGCCGTCGCCTTTGCCGCCAACCAGCCGCTGGAAATCGTGGACGTTGATCTTGAAGGCCCGAAGGCCGGCGAGGTGCTGGTGGAAATCATGGCCACCGGCATCTGCCACACCGATGCCTACACGATGGAAGGCAAGGATTCGGAAGGCATTTTCCCGTCTATCCTGGGCCATGAGGGCGCCGGCATCGTGCGCGAGGTGGGGCCGGGCGTGACCAGCGTGGCGCCCGGCGATCATGTCATCCCGCTCTACACCCCCGAATGCCGCCAGTGCAAAAGCTGCCTGTCGGGCAAGACCAACCTGTGCACCGCGATCCGCGCCACCCAGGGCAAGGGCCTGATGCCCGATGGCACCACCCGGTTCAGTTACAAGGGCCAGCCGATCTTTCACTACATGGGCTGTTCGACCTTCTCCAACTTCACCGTGCTGCCCGAAATCGCCGTGGCCAAGATCCGCACCGACGCGCCGTTCGACAAGGCCTGCTACATCGGCTGCGGTGTCACCACCGGCGTGGGTGCGGTGGTGAAAACCGCCAAGGTGGAACCCGGCGCGCGCGCCATCGTCTTTGGCCTGGGCGGCATCGGCCTGAACGTGATCCAGGGTCTGAAGCTGGTGGGTGCGGATCAGATCGTTGGGGTGGACATCAACCCGGACCGCGAAGCCTGGGGCCGCCAGTTCGGCATGACCGATTTCGTCAACCCCCGGCACGTGAGCGGCGATCTGGTCGCGCATCTGGTGGCCCTCACCGATGGCGGCGCGGATTATAGCTTTGATTGCACCGGCAACACCGATGTGATGCGCACCGCGCTGGAAGCCTGCCACCGCGGCTGGGGCGAATCGATCATCATCGGCGTGGCCGAGGCCGGCAAGGAAATCGCCACCCGCCCATTCCAGTTGGTGACCGGCCGGGTGTGGAAGGGCAGCGCCTTTGGCGGCGCCAAGGGGCGGACGGACGTGCCGAAGATCGTCGATTGGTACATGAACGGCAAGATCGCCATCGACCCGATGATCACCCACGTGCTGCCACTGGAGGAGATCAACACGGCGTTTGATCTGATGCACGAGGGCAAGTCTATCCGCAGCGTGGTGGTGTTCTAAGCACCCCCGCGATGTGCAAATTGCAATCCTCTCGGTCCGGCGTCCTGCATGGCTGACACAGCTTGACCTTTGGCTGTGCTGGCAGCATAAGACACTGCATGTTTTCCAATGACCGCCCCATCTATCGCCAGATCCGTGACCTGATCGTGGAGCGGATATTGACTCTGGGCGATGGTGCCATGCTGCCATCGGTGCGGGCGCTGGCGGCCGAAGCCGGGGTGAACCCGCTCACCGTGGCCAAGGCCTATCAGGATCTGCAGAACAACGGCCTGGTGCGGGCCAAGAAGGGCGTGGGCCTGTTTGCCGCCGAAGACGCGGTGCGCGATCTGCTGGCGGCCGAGCGTGAGTTGTTCCTGACCGAGGAATGGCCGCGCGTGCAGGCCCGCATCACCCGGCTGGGGCTGGATGCGGCGGAGCTGCTCGAACAGGCCTGAGCGGCCTTACCATTTCTCTTCCGGCCACCACGGGAACACCTCGGCCGGCATGTGCTGGCTCACCGTGTCGGGATAGGCGGGCGGGCGCTTTTCCAGGAAGCTGACAACGCCTTCCTTCGCATCGCCGGAGCGGCCGCGCATATAGACCATCTTGGAATCCAGCCGGTGCGCATCCCACGGGCTGGGGGCGCCGGCCATGCGCCACAGCATCTGGCGGGTGAGCGCCACCGACACGGGCGCGGTGTTTTCGGCAATTTCCAGCGCCAGCGCGCGGGCGGCCGCCAGCAGATCATCGGGCGCATGGGTGGAGCGGACGAAGCCACCCTTCAGGGCCTCGGCGGCATCGAACACCCGGCCGGTCATGCACCATTCCAGCGCCTGCGGCAGGCCAACCAGCTTGGAGAGGAACCAGCTGGAGCCGGCTTCCGGCACGATGCCGCGCCGGGCGAACACGAAGCCAAAGCGCGCCGTGTCGCTGGCCATGCGAAAGTCCATCGCGCATTGCATGGAGGCGCCAATGCCGACGGCGGGGCCGTTCACGGCGGCGATCACCGGTTTCAGGCTGCGGAAGATGCGCATCGTCAACTGGCCGCCGCCGTCGCGGGTGGCGGGGTGGGACCAATCGATGCTGCCATCATCGCCCACCGGGCTGGCGCTGCGGGCGCCGCCGAGCTTTTCATAATCGAAGGTGGCAGCCCCTGCGCTGAGATCGGCCCCGGCACAGAAGGCGCGGCCGCGGCCGGTGACGATCACCGCCTTCACCGCATCATTGGCGTCAGTCTCGTCAAAGGCAGCGATCATCTCAGCCATCATCACGCCGGTGAAGGCGTTCAGCTTGTCCGGCCGGTCGAGCGTGATGGTGGCGATGGGGCCGTCGATATCGAGGGCGATCTGGGTGTAGGTCATCTGCTGTCCTTCCTGAACTTGTGCCTGGCTGGCCCCCTCCGGCGCTTCGCGCCACCCCCCCAGAGGGGGAGGACCCGAAGATCCTCCCCCTCTGGGGGAGATGCCGACCAACGGGAGGCGGAGGGGGCTCGTCGTTAAAGCGCCTCGATGATCGTCACATTGGCCAGGCCGCCGCCTTCGCACATCGTCTGCAAACCCCAGCGCTTGCCGCGGGCGTGCAGGGCGTGGACCAGCGTGGTCATCAACTTGGTGCCGGAAGCGCCCAGCGGATGGCCCAGCGCAATCGCGCCGCCATTCACGTTCAGCCGGGCGTGATCCGCTTCCAGCACCTGCATCCAGGCCATGGGGATGGAGGCAAAGGCCTCGTTCACCTCATAAAGATCAATGTCGGCGATGCTCATGCCGGCGCGCTGCAGGGCCTTTTTCGTGGCGCCGATCGGGGCTTCCAGCATGATCACCGGGTCTTCGCCCACCACGGTCATGGTGTGGATGCGGGCCAGCGGCTTGACGCCCAGCGCCTTCAGCCCGCGCTCATTCACGATCATCACGCCCGACGCGCCGTCGCAGATCTGGCTGCTGGTGGCGGCGGTGAGGCGGCCGCCATCGGGGTTGATCAGCTTCACGCCGCGCACGCCTTCGAGGCTGACGTCAAAGCGTATGCCTTCATCCTGGGTGTGCACATGGGCGGCACCATCATGGGTGGTGACGTTGATCGGCACGATTTCGTTGGCGAAGGCGCCGCTTTGCGCTGCCCGGCCGCCGCGCACCTGGCTTTCATAGCCAAATTCGTCGAGCATGTCCTTGGTCAGCCCATATTTGGCGGCGATCATTTCGGCGCCGGTGAACTGGCTGAACTGGATGCCGGGATAGCGGGCGGCCATGCCCTCGCCATAGGGCATGCCCATGCCGGCCTTGGCCGGCAGCGCCACCGTCATGCCCATCGGCACGCGTGTCATCGATTCCACGCCGGCGGCGATCACCACATCCATCTGGCCGCTCATCACGGTGGCGGCGGCGAAGTGGATGGCCTGCTGGCTGGAACCGCACTGGCGGTCGACCGAGGTGCCGGGCACCGATTCGGGCAGCTTGGAACTCAGCACGGCGTTGCGCGCCACGTTGGTGGATTGCTGACCACCCTGGCCGACGCAGCCCATGATCACATCTTCGATCAAGGCCGGATCAACCCCGGTTTCATCGACCAGCGCATCCAGCACCTGCGCCGAAAGATCGGCCGGATGCCAATCGCGCAACAGGCCGCCGCGGCGGCCCCCGGCAGTGCGTTTGGCGGCAACGATATAGGCTTCGCTCATGGTTGTGCTCCCTCACAGGATCGGATTCGCAATGCCCGCACTTTACGCACGCTCCCCCCTTGGGCATTGACGGACGAAATAATGAGGAAAGCACGAATGCACCGGCTTTGGGGATATATTGCGGCGGCCTTGGCCGTGCTGGCGGTGCCGGGCGCGGCGGCACCGGCCAAAGCGCCGGTGAAAAAGGCCGCGCCGGCGGTGGTGAAGCCCGCCCCAAAGCCGGCGCCCAAACCCGACGCAGCCGCACCCGCCCCGCTGCCGGCCACGGCAGACATAAAGGCGCTGCGCCGTGCCTTCCGCTTCGGCTTTGCGCCTTATGAGATGCTGCGCACCCGCCAGGCGCAGGCAGCACGGGTGGCGGCGTCGGGGATGGGCAGCGGCATCAACGCGCTGATCCCGCGCCTCACCCTGGCCGATGCCAGCAACCGCGAGGTGACGACGCCCAACAACGACACGCTCTATGGTTCGGCCTGGCTCGATCTGCGCGATGGCCCGGTGTTCTTCACCATCCCGCCGCTGGCCCGCTATCATTCGGCCGCGTTGATGAGCATCACCAGCGATGTGGTCGCCGTGCTCGGCACCCGCTCGGTCGGCTCGGCCGGCGGGCGCTATGCCATTGTCGGCCCGAATTTTTCCGGCGACCTGCCCAAAGGGGTGGAGATGGTGCGCAGCCCGTCCAACGATGCCTGGCTGCTGGTGCGGGTGGTGGTGAACGGGCCGGATGACCTGGCCGCCGCCGCCGATGGCCTCACCCGTTACACGCTGTCGGCCATTGGCGGCGAAACGCCGCTGGATCTGGCGGTGCCGGCGGTCCCCGATGGCCGGGCCTTCATCACCACGGTCAACGCCGCCATCGAACGGTCAGGCGATGAGCGGTTGAAGGCGCGGGCGCGTGGCTTTGCCGAACAGGGCATCGGCACGCCATGGGAACAGCTCAGCCCAGAGCAGCAAAGCCTGTGGAACGACAGCCTGCCGGCGCTGATCCACGAACTGCGGGACGGGCTGGCGATGGGCCAACCCGTCAATGGCTGGTCCTATCCGCCGCTCAACATGGCCTTTTATGGCGAGGATGATGATCTGCGCAGCACCGTGGCGCTGGGCGGGCTGGCGGCGTTGCCGCGGGTGGAGGCGGTGTATCTCACCGCCCGCAGCGATGGCGAAGGCAAGCCGTTGACCGGGGACAAGAGCTGGCGGCTGAAAATCCCGCCCGGCCTGCCGGTCGGCGCCTTCTGGTCGCTTACCATGTACCAACAGGAAGCGGATGGCCGGCTGTTCTTCGTGCCCAACGCGCTGGACCGTTTTGCCGTGGGCGACCGGTCCCGCCATCTGCGCCCCGAACGTGATGGCAGCATCGAATTGTTCATCCAGAACGCCAGGCCCAGCGGGGAGCGGGTGGTGAACTGGCTGCCGGCGCCCAAGGGCAAGTTTGTGCTGGTCTATCGCGCCTATCTGCCCGGTGCCGGCCTGCTGGATGGCAGCGTCCGCCTGCCAGCTGTGACGGAAGACGAGATGATCCCATGACAAAAGCCGGCAAGCATCTGTTCCTCGATATCCTCCATTCCGAAGGCGTGGAGATCATCTTCGGCAACCCCGGCACCACCGAACTGCCGCTGCTCGATGCCTTCGTGGTGGAAGACCGGCTGCGCTATGTGCTCGGCCTCAACGAGGTGGTGGTGATGGGCATGGCCGATGGCTGGGCCCAGGCCACCGGCAAGCTCGCCGTGTGCAACCTCCACGCCGCGCCTGGTTTGGGCAATGCCATGGGCATGCTCTACAACGCCGCCAAGGCCGGCGCGCCGGTGCTGGTCACCGCTGGCCAGCAGGACATGAGTATCCGCCTGACCGAGCCCTTGCTGTGGGATGATCTGGCCACCATGGCCCGGCCTTTGTGCAAATGGTCGTTTGAAGTGAGCAGCATCGCGGAACTGCCGCGCGCCGTGCGCCGGGCGGCCAAGGTGGCGCTGACGGCGCCGACCGGCCCGGTGTTCCTCTCCATCCCCGGCGACATATTGAACGCGATTGCGCCCGATGATCTGGATATCGGTGCGCCCACCCGCATCGGCGCCGGCCTGCGCGGCGATGCCGGCGCAGTGGCCAAGGCCGCCGGGCTGATCCGCGCCGCCACCAATCCGATCATCTTTGCCGGCGATTGTGTGGCAAACCGCGATGCCTTCGCCGAAATGGTCGCCTTTGCCGAAGCCGTGGGCGCGCCAGTCTATATGGAGGGCATGGCCAACCGCGCCGCCTTCCCATCGAACCATGCACTGTTTGCCGGCACCGTGCCGCGCATGACCCCGGCGCTGCGCGCGGCGACGCGGGATCATGATCTGGTCATCTCCATTGGCGCGGACCTGCTCACCCAGAGCCAGGCCACCGGCGTGGAGGGACTGGAGCCGGGCAAGAGCCTTGTGCATCTGGACGACAACCCGTGGGAAATCGGCAAGAATTTTGCCGCCACTGCCGCCATCCAGGGCTGCCCCAAGGCCACGCTGCCGGAATTGACGGCCCTGGTGGCCGGCTGTGGCGACGGCCGCCGGGCCGGCAACGTGGCAAGGATTGCCGAGGCCAGGGCCGCCTTGCTGGCCAAGGCCGATGCGGCGATGGATGCCAGCCCGCTGGACCCGCTGGCGGTGCTGAAGCGGCTGGGCGAGGTGATGCCGGATGATGCCATCATCATCGAGGAATTGCTGTCCTCCGGCATGAATGTCGTGCGCCAGTTGCTGCCCGCGACCCGGCCCGATTCATGGTTCGGCATGCGCGGCGGCGGCATTGGCGTGGCCCTGCCCCAGGCCGCGGCCATGCAATTGGCCAATCCCGGCCGGCCGGTGGTGGCGCTCACCGGCGATGGCAGCCTGATGTACAGCGCCGCCGCGCTGTGGAGCCTGGCGCATTATCAGCTGCCGGTGGTCACCATCGTCTTCAACAACAGCAGCTATCGCATCCTCAAGCAGCGCACGCGGGCCATTGGTGACCACAGCGCGCGGGAAGGCATCTATGTGGCGATGGACCTGGAAAACCCGGCCATTGATTTCATGGCGCTGGCGCAGGCGCATGGGGTGCAGGGCGTGCGGGTGGACTGCATCACCGGCCTGCTCGATGCCTTCGCCGCTGCGCTGGCCAGCGACATGCCAACGCTGATCGAAGTGCCGGTGGCGCGGGCGGTGTGAGGGGGTGGTGTAACGCCTTCCCCAAAAAGAACCTCGTCATGCTGAAACAAGTTCAGCATGACGAGGGCTTGAAAGGGCAATCCTATACCAGCCCCAGCGACAGCAATTCCCGCATCAGCCCGGCCGGCAGCGCTTCGCCCTGCGTCGCCCCGCTGGCCAGATCGGGCGGCGCGTCGTCCGCTGCCAGATAGCGCCAGCCCTGATGTGCCCGCTTTGGCGTTGGCACCACCAGCACCGGGCCCGGCTGCAATTCGATGGCGCACTTGGGCCCCCAATCGGTGTCGGCCATGCGGATCGACAGGATGGTCTGCCGCGCCACCAGCCGGTGGGCGATGATCCAGAAGATCGAGCCGCCGATCAATTCGTCCGCGCGCTTGGGCATCATCTTGGTGTGCGCCCCGGCGCGGCCCTCGCCCCACCAATATGCCTGCCGGGCCGCCAATGTCTCGATATCCGGGCAGCCCACCGCCACCTTGGTGAGATGCAGCGTCATTGCAGGTTCGCCACGCCCACCATCGCGGCCAGGCCCAGAAAGCCCAGAAAGCCCATCGTGTCAGTCGTCATGGTCACGAAGATCGAACTGGCCACCGCCGGATCGGTGCGCAGCCGGGTGAGGGCCAGCGGCACCAGCACGCCGGCCAGCCCGGCCACCATGATGTTGAACAAGGCCGCCGCCGCGATCACCGCACCCAGATTGGCGCTGTCGAACAAGATGCCCACCCCCAGCCCGAGCAGCGCCGCGATGGTGAGGCCGTTCAGCATCGCCACCCGTACCTCGCGCCAGATGGTGCGGCGGGTGTTGCTTTCGGTCAGCTGGTTGGTGGCGATGGCGCGCACCGCCACCGCCATGGTTTGCGTGCCGGCGTTGCCGCCGATGCTGGCCACGATGGGCGTGAGCGCCGCCAGCGTCACCAGCTTTTCGATGGTGGGTTCAAACACGGCGATCACGCTGGAGGAGATCATTGCGGTGAACAGATTGGCCGCCAGCCAGCGCACCCGCGCCTTGTAACTTTCCACCACCGGCTCGTTGATGTCGCCATCGCCGGCGCCCGACAGTTTCAGCGCATCCTCACCGGCTTCGGCCTGGATGATGTGCACCACGTCATCGACGGTGATGACGCCGACCAGCTTGCCATAGGCATCGACCACGGCGGCCGAGATCAGCGCATATTTCTGGAACTGCAGCGCCACCTCTTCCTGGTCCATGGTGACGGGAATCAGCGTCTGCTCGCGCTTCATCACATCGCCCACCATCAGATCGGGCGGCGCGGTGAGCAGCCAGCTCAGCCGCAGCGTGCCGATCGGCCGGCTGGCGGCATCGACCACGAAAATCTCCCAGAAATCCGTGGCCGGATCGATGGTGGCGCGGATGCGTTCGATCACCGCGCCCACGCTCATATGCTCGGTCACCGCCACCAGCTCGCGCTGCATCAGGCGGCCGGCGGATTCATCCGGATAATTCAGCGCGGCTTCGATGTCGGCACGGTCTTCCGGGGCCAGGGCGCGCAGCACGGCGCGCTGTTCATCGGCCTCCAGATCCTCGATGACCGCCACGGCATCATCGGTGTCGAGCTGGGTGACCACCTCGGCCACCTCGCCGGGCGACAGCGCCTCCAGCACATCTTCGCGGACATAATCGTCCAGCTCGGCGATGACATCTGCGTTCAGCACATCGCCCAGCGCGCCGGCCAGCGGGGTGCGGGCGTTGGCCGGGATGGCGGCAAACAGATCGGCAATATCGGCCGGGTGCAGCGGGCTGACCAGCGCGCGCACCGCATCATCGTCGCCGCTGTCCAGCACAGCGGCAACTTCGGCCACAAAGGCCCGGCTCAACCGGCCTTCCTGCAGCGCGTCCGGCGCATCCGGCGCTTCAAGGCGCAGATCGTCACTCATCGAAGCTGTCTATACGCGCCCCGGCCGGGATTGCCAGTCAACCAGCGCCGGTGCGGCGAGCCGCCCGCCAGGCCCGCACCGCCCGGCCCATATGCGCCCTGCGCAGGCCGCGGCCGGCGAGCAGGCGCTTGAAATCAATCACGCTGTCGAAATTCTGCAGCTGCCAGTGATAGTAATTCACATATTCCAGCCACGCCAGCAGGCACAGACCCACGGCGGCAATGGTGCGCGGCGGCCAGCCGTTGGTGGCAATTGCCAGCCCGGTGGCAATCGTGGACGCCCCCAGCAGCAGCAATGACGGCAGTTCAGCGCGGGCGCAAAAGGCCACCAGCCGCTGCGCCAGTGACGTTTCGCCGTCCAGCCGGGCCAGCGCCATCCGCCATGCCGCCGTGCCCACCACCAGCAGGACGGAACAGGCCGCCGCGCTCAGGATCGCGGCCAGATCGGGGGTGTCATCCGCCTGCCACAGCAGGAACCAGACGAACAGCGGCACGGCCAGCACATTGCCGCCCTCCATCTTCCAGTAACTGGACAGATGGCGGCGCAGGGCAGCCGGATCGCGGCCGGAAAAGCGCGGGGCGGTCATGCGGGTGTTTCTAACGCAAATGGCGTCGCCAGGCATGGTGGCAAATCGGCCACGCTTGGTTATGCTGGTGCCATGCTCCGCCTGCATCTGCCCAGTGTGACGCCGCTGTTCGTGGCCGCCGGCCTGTGCGTGCTGGCGATCATCACCGCCTGGCCGGAACCGCTGGCCGGTGGCTGGCAATGGGCCACGCTGGCGGCGGGGCTGGTGGGCCTGCTGGGCTCGCTGCCGTTCTGGCAGGCAGCCGGTGAGGCGCAGCGCCAGCAGGGCAAGAATCCGATTGGTGGCATCATCGGCGCAGCGCTGGCCGGCAGCCTGGTGGCGGGCACGCTGCTGCATCTGGCCAATGCCATCCCGCCCGGCGGCACGGCGCGGGAAGCGGTGCTGCTGGTGACTGACAAATATGTGACGCGCGGCCGGCGCGGGCGCACCAGCCATCATGTGCGCACGGTGCCGGTGCCGGGTATGGACGCGGCCAGTGGGCAGCACCGGGTGGGCGGCCTGTTCGGCAACAGCGGCCCTTACGATGATTATCGCATCGGCGGCTGCATGGCGCTGCGCTGGCGGCCGGGCTGGTGGTGGCCGGTGGTGGCCAGCCGCCGCGCCCTGGCCTGCCCCGATGCCGGGGCCGGCGTGACCGATCCGGCGCAACTGCCGCTGGCCCGGCCGGGGCAGGCCTGGGCGCTGGTGCAGCAGCGCCTGTCTGGCGGGCTGGCCGGCCTTGATCTGCCGGCGCAAGGGCTGCGGATCGATATGCTCGTCACGCTGGGCACCAACGGCATGATTTTGGCCACCGCACCGCTTGATTCCGCCACAGCCTGGCCCGATGCCGTCACCCGGCTGGTCAAAAGCGCGGTTGCAGGCGTGCCGTTTGCGCTGGATGGGCCGCCGGGGCGGTATCGGCTGTGGCTGCAACTGAAACCGGCGGAACCGTCGCCGGACATGGGGAGGATCTGATCGATGCAACCATGGCTGCCGATCATCATCTATGGCACCACGGTGGCGATCGGGCTGCTGCTGGGCTGGTATTTCCTGATGGGCAGGCGGCCGCACCAGGGGTGGCAGATGCTGCACCTCGTCACCGGCTTTGGTGGGCTGGAAGTGGTGATGCTGGTCACCCGGGCGACCCGCGGCGATCCCGCGCTGGCTGAAAACGCGAAATATGCCATCATCCTGCTTGGCGGCGCGGTGGTGACCGGCCTGTTCGCCGGCATCCTGGGCCAATCCAAACAGGGCAATCTTGGCCCGGTTCTGCTCGCCCACGCCATGATCGGCGGGGCGGCCTTTTTGCTGTTGCTGAACTGGGCGATGGCGGCCTGATCAGGCCGGTGGGCTTATCTTCTTCAAAAGGCGGCAGTCTCCGCCGGTGGGCAGGGCACCTGCCGCCAGCATCCGCACCACATAAGGCGCCATGCCGCCATTGTCGTGCGCCACATCGGGCACCAGCACGCAGCTCCAGCCAAAATTGACCCCGGCCTGTTTGGCGGCGGCCTGCGCGGCGGCATAAAAGGCCTTGCCGCGCGCCAGCCGGTGCGGGCCCTGTGCCATCGCCTCGGGCTGGCGCGGCAGGCTTGGGTGATCGGGATCATTGTCGGCCGTGCCCTGCATCAGCAGCATCGGGCCGGTGAGCGCGCGGGCTGGCTGCCACAGGCCATCGGGCAGGCCGTTGACGCCGAACGGCCATTTGTCGGGGCCAATCGGCCAGGTGTAACTGCCTGAATTGGCTGAGATGGCACGGCTCATCTTGGTGCCAGCGCCCAGCAGCACGAAACGATGGACGAATTGCGCCCCCGCCGAATGGCCGAACAGCACATAGGATTTGGCCGCCAGTGTCTCGCGCGCCACCACCCGGTCAAATATGACGTCGATCGATGAATAGCTCCAGGCGGCGCGCGGGCGCAGCTTGCCGGCGTCATCAAACACCGCGCCGAAATTATAGTTGAGCGTATCGGGAAAGCCGGCCCGGGTGAATTCGGGCACGACGATCACGATGCCGGCCGCCGTGGCGATCTCCACCCATTCGGCGATGTAGCGATCGGCATCGCGGCCCACGCCGTGCATCACGAACATCACCGGCGCGTTCGGGCCAGCCTTGGCCGGGCGCAACAGCCACACCGGGATCGGCGCGCCGCCCCAATCATCCACCACAAAGCGCGTCACCCCGGCCTGGGCCAAGGCCGCCGGCACCGTTGCAATGCCGGCAGCGGGCACGCGCCTGGCGGCCGGCACACGCTCGAACTCCTTGAGCAAGGCCTTGATATCAGCTGGTTCTGCCGCAGCAGCGGGAGCAGCAAAGGCCAGGGCAAGCATCAGGATCAAGGGCTTCATCATGTCATTCCCCACGGGCATTGGCGCTGGCCATCAGGGCGTGCGCCGCCGCTTCGGCCAGTCGCCGGGTTCGATCTTCGGGGCTGTTGTCCCCAACTTCCCAGGTCAGCGCGCCCACGCCGAAGCGGTCGCGGGCCCAGCTTTTCAAGACGCCATTGCCGGGGTTGTGGGCCCGATCAATGCGGATGCTGGCGCCGTCCAGATCGGCGGCAATGGCCGTCAGCATGGCCTCGCCCACGTCTGGCCCGGCGGGCCTGGGCGGGGCATAGATCACATCGCGGCCGGTGGAGTGGAAATCGATCACGGCGATGATCGGCGCAATTCGTGCGGCCGTTTCAATGGCCTGGCCCAGCGCGCGGGTTTCGGGCTGGGTGAACGGCCCCCAATCGCGGTTCAGATCAACCCCGCCCAGATTGTGCCGCCAATGGCCCAGCACAAAGCCATCGGGGTTGGCCAGCGGCACGATCAGCAGCGCAAAGCGTGCGCGAAACGCCCGGGCGGCCGGGCTGTCGCCAAGCACCACATCAGTGAAATGGCCAAAGGCCTGCGGCCCGGTGGTTTCGGGCGGATGCTGGCGGGTGATCAGCACCACAGTGCCGCGCGCGCCGGCCGGTTGGTGGTGATAAACCGCCAGTGGCCGCCGCGCCCGGCTGTGCCCGGCATCGCGGCGCTGCAATTGCCCGGCACGCACCCGGGCTTCAAACGGCGCCAGCACGCTGTCGCTGGTTTCGGGCGGCTGCGCCATCACCAGTTGCACGCCCGTTGCCGGCAGCTGGAAACTCGCCGCCGCACCGTCCCTGGTCACGCTTTGCCGCGCCGGGTCCAGCCGTGTGGCTGCCGCGGCCGGGCTGGCCAGCCAGGGGGCATAACGGTGGCGGCCGCCCTCATAATGCAGGGTCAGCCGGGTTTCGGCCGGCGGGTCGGCCACCACCACCAGGCCATACCAGGGGCTGGGGTTGATCGGCTGGTCCTCTGGCCGGATGGTCACATGCACATGGCCATCGCCATCGATGCGGCAACTGGCCAGGCCGGCCCGTTCAAAGCCGGCATGCACGCGCCGGCCCTGGCCTTCACAGGCAGGCGGGCTGGCGGTGGCGGCGGTGAACCAGCTGTCGGGCAGGGTCTGGGCTGCCACCGGCAGCGCCAGCCCCAATCCGATCAACAGGGCCGCCGCCCACTGCATCAGAAGTTGCCGCGCAACTGCACGTAGAATTCGCGGCCCTTCAGCTGGTGATAATCCGGGCGATAACCCAGCGATTCATCCACCACCGGCGGTGAGACGCCGGCGACATTGTTGACCCCGATGCGCAGGCGCAGATCCTGGCCCTTCTTGATCTTCATGCGCACGTCGCCAAACAGGTTGACGCGCCAATCTTCCTGCACCTGCCAGAACTGGGTGGCGCCATTCACCAGGATATCGGCATTGGTGTCGGTGAAGCCATCGACATAGCGCACCGAACCGCCCAAGCCAAAGATGCCCTTGGTCCAGCTGAAGGTGCTGCTGGCCCGCCAGCGCGGGTTGCCGTCCAGCCGCACGCGGCCAACCTGCAGGATGGTGAAATCATTGCCGAACGCCCCGGTGGGGTTGGTCGCCAGGCTGTTCAGCAGCTCGTTGCGCTTCACATCCAGGGTCATCAGATAGGTGGCTTCGACGCCAAAGCGGAAATTGCCCAGCTTGCCGGCATCAAAGCTGGTCGCCAGGCTGAAATCGAAGCCGTCGGCCACCTGGCTGTCGAGGTTGATATAGGGGTCGCGGATGAACAGCACCGAACCGGCGGCGGTGCGCTGATCATTGGGGTTGGCGGCATTCCACGCGGCAAAGGCGGCGATATCCTCGGCGGTGGCGCTGGCGCGCACCACGTTGGGATTGGTGCGGCCCTGCTTGCGCTCCAGGAAGTCCAGCGCCAGCGCTTCACGGTCGCCAAAGGCGCCCACCACGCCGGTCTGTTCAAAGCGCCAATAATCCACGCTGACGGTGAAGCGCTTCACGCTGGGGCTGTCGAAGATCTTGGCCATGTCCAGCACGCCGCCGATCACGATGGTCTTGGTGTCTTCGTTGGAGAGATTGGGGTTGGACTGGCGCACCGACGGCAGATAGGCATCGCCCGTCGAGCCCGGATCGCGCGTCACGTCCGACCGCCAATAATCCTCAACGCCCAGGTTCAGGCGCGAGATGTCGCCACGGTTCAACTGCACCATGTTGGGCACGCGGAAGCCTTCGGAATAGGCGGCGCGCAGGTTGAAGGCGCGCACCGGGAACCAGCTCAGCGCCACCTTGGGCTTGACCGCGCTGGCGTCCAGATCGTCGAAATGTTCGGCGCGCACCGCCAGCTGCAGGTTCAGCTTGTTGTAGAACCAGCCATCATTGCCTTCGATCAGCGGCACCAGCGCTTCGGCAAAGGCGGCATAGACATTGCGGCTGGCCGAGCTGTCGTTGGTGGGGGACACGCCGACCACGTCTGACCGGCCGGAGACATTGGCGGTGTTGAAGATGATGGTGCCATCAAGGCGCGGATCACGATCTTCCAGATAGGATTCACGCCGCCATTCCAACCCCGCGGCAACGCCGATCGGCCCGGCCCACAGTTCAAAGGCATTGTTGTTCGAAATGCGGAAATCGGCGGTGGTCAGCTCGGTGCGGCCGCGGTTCAGGCTGGAAATCCGCACCCGGTCCCACTGGGCCTGGCTGTTGGCGTTGGGGCCGCCGAACGGATTGATGGCATCGGGCGTCGAGCGCGCCAGCTCGGCCTGCAGCAGGGTCTTGGAAATGCGGTTGCTTTCCTCGTCCGTCGTCAGGTTGCTGCTGTTGGCGATGGCGCTTTCCCATTCCCAGTTGCCAAAATTGCCGCGCAGGCCGGCCATCACGCGATAGGTTTCGGTGAAGGTGGAGATATAGCGCGGGCCCAGTTCGGTGGGGCGCCAGTTCTGCAGCAGCACATCCACACCGGCGGCAGGCACATCAGTGGTGTTCAGGCCGGGCAGGCGGTTCGGGCTGCTGGTGGCACCAAAGGGGTTCCAATGGTTGGACGCCGGCACGATCAGGAAGGCCAGGCCGGAATCCAGCGGCTGGGTGGCGCGGTTGGAATTGGTGGTGGCTCTGTAATAAAGCCCTTCGGCGAAGAACTGCAGATTGTTCGAAAATTCATGTTCGAACTGGCTGTAGACGTTGATGCGATCAGCCGTGGAAATCAGCTGGCGGCCACGCGCGGTGTCGCCATCGTTGGCGATGTCCACACCTTCGTTGAGCGAGTTGTTGGGCTGGTTGCGGTTGAAATCGTAACGCAGGCCGGTGTCGAGAGAGGCGTCATCGATGCCCATGCAGCCTTCCGGCCGGTTGCCCAGCTGCGCCAGCGTGCCGGCAAAGCCGCAGGGCTGAATGTGGAACACGCCGGTGGTGCTGGTGAGGTTGCGCGTGCCCTGGCGGATGCGCCGGCCCACGAACACGCCCTGCGCGTTCACCGCGCCGGCCTGGAACTGGCCGAAGGGCGAGGAGGTGGAGGTGTTGCGGAAATCGGTGGTGGTGGTGGCAAAGGGATCATTGCCCAGGAAGGCGCGCTTGTCGACGAAGTTGAACTGGCCATCCAGTTCCGAGGCATAAAGCCCGTTGCGCTTGAAATAGCCGCCGGTGAACATCACCCGCGTCTTGCCCTGGTTGAACTTGAAGCCGAAGGCGATATCGGCCTGCAATTCGTCGCTGCCGGTGCCTTCCACGCCCGAATAGCGCAGGGTGGCGCGCAGCCGGTCGAACTTGGCATCGAGGATGGTGTTGACCACGCCGGCGGTGGCATCCGAGCCATAGAGCGCCGACGCACCGTCGCGCAGGATTTCAACCCGGTCGATCCCGGCGGCAGGGAAGGCATTGACGTTGGTGATCTGGCGCGGCGTGGAACCAATGTCCTGGTTCACCGCGTGCGCCGCGATGCGGCGGCCGTTCAGCAGCACCAGCGTGTTGCCGGTGCCAAGGCCGCGCAGGTTGATCGTTGCCACATCGCCGCGCGCATCATTGGGGCCATCGGCGGCGCCGTTGATTTCGGCCGAACCGGCCTGGGCAATATTTTCAAAGATTTCACCGGTGCTGTTCACACCAAAGGCCGCCAGTTGATCGGCATCCAGCACCGTCACCGCAATGGCGCCGCTGTCGGACGCGCCGCGGATGTTGGAACCCGTGACAACGATCATCTCGCTTTCCTTCGGGTCCACGGCGGCCGTTGCCGGGGCGGCGGGCGCGGCGGTTTGGGCCAATGTGGGCCCGGCGATCAGCGCGGCGGCCATGGCGGCGGCACTGCTGGATGTCATGATCTTCATTGGCGTCATCTCTGCTCTAAAGTGCTGAAGGGTGGATCGTTTCTGGCGGTCCTGACCTGGACATTGACCCTTGCCCGAGCCGGGATCATGTCAGGGCCGGCAGCCGAACTCCATGCGCTGCCGGACCTGTGTCCATCGTCAGAAGTTCATGTTGGCCGCCAGATAATAGAAAGCGCCGTTGAAACCAAATTGCCCGGCGTTGCGGGTGAAGGGGATCTGGCCGTTCGAATATTGCGCGGCCTCGCCGGCAAAGCCGTTGCGGCGGGCATTCCACTTGTCGGGATAGGTGTTGAAGATATTGTTCCCGCCGGCGGTGAGCGAAAAACGCTCGGTGAAGCGATAGGTGACGCTGAGATCGACCAGGGTCTTGGCGCCAAATGTCTGCACGCAGCGGTTGTTGGCATCGCACTCGACATTGCTGTCCGCCGCATTCAGGCCGGCGCTGAACGCCTTGACCGAACCGAAGTGGCTGGCCCGTCCGGTCAGATTCAGCTGGCCCAGATCAAGGCTGGACGAGAACAGCAGCTTGGTGCGCGGCAGGGCGACCTCGATCAGTTCGATGGCGGTCAGGCCGATCAGCGGCGTGGCACGAACCGTGGCGCTGGCCCCGGCGATCAGCGCTTCGGGCGTGGCGCGCTGGCGCCGCACGTCGGTCTGGGCATGGGTGCCGGCCAGCGTCAGGTTCAAGCGGTTGTCGCCGCCCAGCGGCACCTTGTAGGTGGCGACCACGTCAATGCCGCGCGTGCGCGTGTCGATCTGGTTGGTGAAGAAGCGGATTTCACGCACACCGGGGAACAGCGCGGCCACCGCCGGATAATTGGCCGTGATGATGCCATCGGTGATGGCGATGCGATCCTTGATGTTGATCTGGAAGGCATCGATGGTCACCGTCAGCCGGTCGAAATCGCCGGTGAAGCCGGCCGCAAACCCGTCCGACACTTCGGCGCGCGGATCGGCGATGCCCAGCTGGGCCAGGCGTGGGTTGTCGCTGGAAATCTGCTGGGTCTGCAGGATCAGGCCGTTCTGCACCGTGGAGGTGTTCACCCGGTTGCCGATCTGGGCCAGCGACGGGGCACGGAAGCCGCGGTTGTATGAGCCGCGCAGACCGATGCTGTCAGTCAGCTTGTAGCGGCCGGCCAGCTTGCCTGACAGGTTGCCGCCGAAATCGCTGTAATTCTCGTAGCGCACGGCCGCGGTGAGCAGCAGCCGGTCGGTGATATCGGCTTCGACATCGACAAAGGCGCCGATATTGCTGCGGCTCAGATCATTTTCGTCTTCCGGTGCAAAGCCGGGCCGGCCGTTCGTTCCCGGCGTCTTGCCGGTCACGGTGAGCGGTCCGATGGCATAGGAGGCCGGGTCGCCGCGGCTGACCACGAAATTGTCGCGGCGCCACTG
>CAZHTW010000018.1:0-36069 GCA_964535865.1 uncultured Sandarakinorhabdus sp.
CCGCCGGGCTGGACAATCAACGCACCATGTATCTGCGCGCCCAGGCCGCCTGGCAACAACTGGCCAATGCCGAAGCCAAGGTGACAGCCGAACGCGCCAAGCGCGCCCTGCCGCCGGCCTGACGCCTCACACCGCCAGCACCGCCGCCGCCCGCCCCAACACCAATTCCCACGCCGCCGCCATATCGGGGGTGAAATCATCGCCGCCAGCCTCGGCAATCACCGCCGCCACGATCGGCAGGAAATCACCAAACACCGCCCGATCAATGCCATAGGCATCATGGGTCACCGCCTCCGTGCCCAGGAACGCGCCGCCCCAGCCGCCTTCGGGCGCATGCGGCGCCGCCAGGTCCACCAGCATCTCAAAACTGCGCGCCAGCATTTCGCCGCGGATGCGGCCCGTCTTGTCGCGCCAGAATTCCGCCTGCATCGCCGGGTGCAGCGCAAACAGCCGGGCATAGATGGCGGCTTGCGGATCGCCGCCCTTGGCGACGGCGAGTTGCAGGCTCTGTTCCAGCGCGGTGACATGATCGGTCATGGGGTCATGCTGCCCGGCGGCGGGCGTGGGGGCAAGGCTGGAGTTGGGGGTGGGCGGCGACACGCGCCAGCCCCATGGACGCAAAGGCCCCCGCGCGTTAGGAAACGCCAAACCCTGTTTCCAGCAAGATTGCACCCCGCCCGTGAACCTGTTTTCCCATTTCACCCGACAAGTCCACGCCGCGCTGGCCGAACTGGAGCGCGCCGGCACGCTGCCGGCCGGCCTGTCGTTTGCCAATGTCACGGTGGAGCCGCCGCGCGATGCCAGCCATGGCGATCTGGCCACCAATGCCGCCATGGCGCTGGCCAAACCCGCCGGCCTGAACCCGCGCGCCCTGGCCGAAGCGCTGGTGGCGGTGTTGCGCGGCCAGCCCGGCATCACGGCGGCCGATGTGGCCGGGCCGGGCTTCATCAACCTCAAGCTGGCCGACAGCGTGTGGCATGATCAGATCAACGCGATGCTGGCCAGCGCCGGCGATTATGGCCGCAGCACGGTGGGCGCCGGCAAGCGCATCAATGTCGAATATGTTTCGGCCAATCCCACCGGGCCGATGCACATGGGCCATTGCCGCGGCGCGGTGGTGGGCGATGCGCTGGCCGGGCTGCTGGCCTTTGCCGGTTGGGACGTGACCAAGGAATATTATATCAACGATGCCGGCGGCCAGGTTGATACGCTCGCCCGCTCCGCCCACCTGCGCTATCGCGAGGCCCTGGGCGAAACCATAGACATCCCGGAAGGCCTGTATCCCGGCGATTATCTGGTGCCGGTGGGCGCCGGGCTGGCGGCCGAATTTGGTGACCGTTATGTGAGCGCCGATGAAGCCGAATGGCTGGTGCTGTTCCGCACCCGCACCGTCGCCCTGATGATGGAACGGATCCGCGCCGATCTGGCGCTGCTCGGCATCGAGCAACATGTCTATTTCTCCGAAGCGTCGCTGGGCGGGCGGGTGCGCGAGGCGCTTGACCGCCTGCAGTCCAAGGGCCTGATCTATGAAGGCGTGCTGGAAAAGCCGAAGGGCGATGCCGGCGAGGATTGGGAACCGCGCCCGCAGACATTGTTCCGCTCGACGCAGTTTGGCGATGATCAGGATCGCGCCATGATGAAGTCCAACGGCAGCTGGACCTATTTCGCCGGCGACGTGGCCTATCACTGGGACAAGCTGGCGCGCGGCCATGATGCGCTGGTCAACATCTTTGGCGCCGATCACGCCGGTTATGTGAAGCGGATGACGGCGGCGGTGAAGGCGCTTTCCGATGGCGCGGTGCCGCTGGACATCAAGATCGTCAATCTGGTGAAGCTGCTGCGCGGCGGTGAGCCGGTGAAAATGTCCAAGCGCGCCGGCACCTTCGTCACCCTGGGCGAGGTGGTGGAGGAGGTTGGCAAGGACGTGGTGCGCTTTGTCATGCTGACCAAGCGGCCGGAATCGATGATGGATTTCGATTTCGCCAAGGTGGTGGAGCAGAGCCGCGACAACCCGGTGTTCTATGTTCAATATGCCCACGCCCGCATCGCCAGCCTGGGCCGCAAGCTGGCCGAAGCCGGGCTGGAGCTGCCCGAACCCGATCTGACGCTGCTCGATGCCGATGAACTGGCGGTGGTGAAGCTGGCCGCCACCTTCCCGCGCCTGATCGAACAGGCCGCCGAAGCGCGCGAGCCGCACCGCATCGCCTTTTATCTCGGCGATCTGGCCGCCGCCTTCCACAGCCAGTGGAACGCCGGCAATGATGATGCCAGCCGGCGCTTTGTGCTGACGGACCGGCCCGACCTCACCGCGGCGCGGCTCGCCATGGCGCGGGCGGTGGGCCAGGTGATCCGCACCGGGCTGGCCGTGATCGGCGTGGCGGCGGCCGAGGAGCTGCACTGATGGCAAATCGCGATGAAGATGCCCCCTGGCTGGCCGAAGCCCAGCCGCTGCAGGCCCCGGCCCCACAGCGCGGCTGGCTGAACATCGCGATTGCCGTGCTGGCGCTGGGCGCGGTGGCTGCGGTGGCCCTGCTGATGCTGTTGGGCCGCAAGGACAATGGCAGCACCCAAGGCTATATGGAGGCATCCCAGGCCCCGTTGATCGAAGCCGATCCCGGGCCATGGAAGGTGCCGCCCGCCGATCGCCAGGGGCTGGCGGTGGAAGGCGATGGCGAAGTGATCCATGAAGCCGTGCGTGGCCAGGATCTGGCCAGCGTGATCGACATGACCGCCGTGCCGGAAGAACCCGTGGGCCGGCCGCGCGATCTGATGCCACCCGAAGGCGCGCCGGCCGCGCCGCTGGCCGCCCCGGCGCCGGTGCCAGCCGGGCAGCCGGTGCAGGTGCAGCTGCTGCCGCCAGCCGGAACGAAACCCGCCTCGCCGGCCGCCGCACCACTTGCCAGGCCCGCCGCGCCCAAACCGGCACCGGCCGCGGCCATTCGGCCACAAGTGCCGGCAAACCCGCCACCGATTGCCACCAAACCGCCAGCCGCTGCCACCGTGACCGTGCAAATCGGCGCGTTTTCCAGCGCCGAAAAGGCGGAGGAGGAATGGACGCGGGTGGCCGGCAAGGCCGGGCTGACCGGCAAGCAGGTGCAGAAATTGACCAGCTCGGCCGGCAAGACGCTGTGGCGCGTGCGCGGCCAGACCAGTGATGCAGACAGGGCCTGCAAGGCCATATTGGCCGCCAGGGGCGCCTGCGAAGTGGTGAAGACATGATGCAGCCGGTGATCTTCGGGCTGGCCGGGCTGGCCCTGACGGCCGAAGAGGCGGCGCTGTTCAGGGCCGCTGATCCCGCTGGCTATATCCTGTTCAAAAGAAACGTGGAATCGCCCGATCAGGTGCGGGCGCTCACCGCCAGTTTGCGCGATCTGGCCGGGCGTGATGTGCCGATTTTGATCGATCAGGAAGGCGGTCGCGTCGCCCGGCTGCGCCCGCCGCACTGGCCCGAATTTCCACCTGGGGAGGTGTTTGGCCGCCTGTATGACAAGGCACCGATCACCGCCATAGAAGCCTGCAGACTCAATGCCTTGGCGCTGGCCGCCCTGCTGCGCGACCTGGGCATCAACGTCGATTGCCTGCCCCTGCTCGACGTGCGCGACCCCGGCGGCCACGACATCATCGGCGATCGCAGCTTTGGTACCGAACCACTGGTGGTGGCAGCCCTGGGCAAGGCTGTGCTGGACGGCTTTCAGGCTGGCGGAATCTGCGGCATTGTCAAGCACATACCCGGCCACGGCCGCGCCAGGGCCGACAGTCATCTGGAACTGCCGGTGGTGACGGCAAGCCGCGACGAACTGGAGCGCGACTTCATCCCGTTCCGCCGGCTGGCAGCTGCCCCGATGGCGATGACGGCGCACATCACCTACACGGCCATCGATGCGGAACGCTGCGCCACGCTGTCACCACAAGTGATTGATTTTATTCGCAATGATATCGGCTTTGGCGGCCTGTTGATGTCTGATGATCTGGGCATGCACGCGCTGGGCAATCCGCAATCGGGCGGCCACCCGCCAGGCAGCAACGCGCTCAGCGACTTTGGCGCCCGGGCGCTGGCCAGCATCGAAGCCGGCTGTGATATCGCCCTGCATTGTTCGGGCGATTTCAGTGAGATGCGCAGCATTGTCGAGTCAGCCCCGGTGCTGGGCGACGCCGCTGCCGCCCGTCTGGCCGCCGCCATGGCGTGGTTCGGGCCAGGGGATGATGCTCCGGTGGCCAAGTGGGCCGCCGCGCGCGATGCCCTTCTGGCGCTGGCCTAGGCTGGCGGCGTGAGCGAGCCGGAGGATTTGAGCCAGCCCGTGCGCATGGCGCCTGCGACCGGCCAGTTGATCCTGCAACTGGGGGCGTGGGAAGGGCCGCTCGATCTGCTGCTCACGCTGGCGCGGGCGCAAAGGGTTGATCTGGCACAGATTTCGATCCTGGCGCTGGTGGATCAATATCTTGATTTCATTCGCGAAGCCAAGGCAGTCAGCCTGGAACTGGCCGCCGATTATCTGGTGATGGCGGCCTGGCTGGCCTATTTGAAATCACTGCTGCTGCTGCCCAAGGACCCGGAGGCAGAGCCTGATCCGGCCGAACTGGCGCTGAAACTGCAGTTCCAGTTGCAACGGCTGGAAGCCATGCGCGACGCCGGACAGAAGCTGCTCGCCCGCCCGCAATTGGGGTGGGACATGTTCCGCCGGCCCAACCCCGAAGGCTTGGCCACCGAGCGGCGCGCCGTGTATGATTGCAGCTATTATGATCTGCTCACCGCTTATGGCGCGATTACGGCGCGGCGCACCAAATCGGTGCATGTGGTGCGGCGTCGGGCGGTGATGGCGCTGGACGAAGCCATTGAACGGCTTGAGCATCTTCTGGGCCGCAGCCTGGATTGGACCGAGCTTTCGCGTTTCCTGCCCGGCGATCTCACCGATGAATCCTATGCCCGTTCCGTGCTCGCCTCCAGCTTTGTCGCCGCGCTGGAACTCACCCGCCAGGGCAAGGCGACCCTGAGCCAGGGAGCGGCCTTTGCCCCCATCCTGCTGAAGCCCCGCCATGACGGATGACATGCCAGATCTGGCGCTGACCCGCGCGCTGGAAGCCATATTGTTCGCCGCCGAGGCACCGTTGACCCTGACCGAGCTCACCCGCTTTGTTGGCGAGCGCGGCGATCTGCTGCCGGCGCTGCGGGCGCTGTCTGCATCCTATCAACCGCGCGGCATCAATCTGGTGGAACGCGGCGGCCGCTGGCAATTCCAGACCGCACCCGATCTGGGCCATTATCTGCGCACCGCCCGCGAAACCGTGAAGAAACTCTCCCGCGCGGCCGTCGAGACCCTGGCGGTGATTGCCTATCACGAGCCGGTGACCCGCCCGGAAATCGAGCAAATTCGTGGGGTTGCCGTATCAGGGGGCACCATTGACGTGCTGATGGAAGCCGGCTGGGTGCGCCCGGCTGGCCGCCGCGAAACCCCGGGCCGGCCGCTGCAATATGCCACGACGCCCGAATTCCTGGCCCATTTCAACCTGGCCAACCGCCGCGATCTGCCCGGCCTGGCCGATCTGAAGGCGGCCGGCCTGCTGGATCACGAACCGCCGCGCGAGCTGCCGCTGCCCTTGGGAGGCCGCGAGGAATAGGGGCTGCTAACAGCGCCGCGGCAAAGCCGCGTCGTGACGTCGAACGGGTTCGGCAGGCTTTGTGCCTGCCGCCCCGCCGGCCGAGCTTGAGCCTGTCGGCCGCCATCGCTGCGCGATGCCGGCTCGCGGCTCAGCGCTTGAACAGCGTTTCCGCCGTCAGTGCTTCGGTCGGGATCACGCCCACCGCCAGGCGTTCGGCCTGCAGCTGGTTGATCAGGGCGGTGCGCTGAGCTTCGGCCTTCTCCGGGTCAACGCTGGTATCAATGCCGGCCTTCTTGGCCGCCGCCGCCACCATGGCATCCAGCTCACGCTGGCTCGACAGACCCAGCGTCACCGGATCACGCGGCTGGAGATTGGCATAGTTCCAATGGCTCTTGTCGCGGATGGCGGCGATCGTCGTCTTGGTGGTGCCGATCAGCTTGGAAATCTGGCCGTCGGTGATTTCCGGGTGATTCTTGATGATCCACAGGATGCCATCCGGCTTGTCCTGCCGCTTTGACACCGGCGTGTAGCGTGGGCCGGTGGTGCGGCGGGCCTGTTCGGGCAGGCGCGAGATGCGCAGCACATGATCAGGATTGGCTTCGCCCTTGGCCAGTTCTTCCTTGGTCAACTCGCCGGCACGGATCGGATCGCGGCCCTTCAGCTTGGTGGCGGCGGTGTCATCGGCGATGGCCTGGATTTCCAGGATGTGCAGCCCGCAGAATTCGGCGATCTGCGAAAAGGTCAGTCCGGTCTCGTCCACCATCCAGGCGGCGGTGGCGTGGGACATCAGCGGCAGGTTGGCGGCCATGATCGTGGCTCCTTCTCGAACAATAAAACAGCCGCCCCTTGCGGGACGGCTGGACGTTCATGGTTGTAACGGAGGGGGAGTTGTGGCGCAAGGGCAGACAATGATGATCGATCCCGCCCAGCTTGCCACCCGTGATGCGGCCGACCCCTTGGCCCATGCCCGCGCCCGGTTCCGGATGGCGGCAGGGCTGGTCTATCTGGATGGCAACTCATTGGGGCCGTTGCCGGCGGCGCTGCCCGACACCATGGCCGCTTGCATCGCCGGCGAATGGGGCGACGGGCTGATCCGCAGCTGGAACGATGCCGGCTGGATCGATCTGCCGGTGCGGCTGGGGACCGCCATCGCGCCGATCATCGGCGCCGAGCCCGAAGCGGTGGTCGCCTGCGATTCGGTCAGCATCAACCTGTTCAAGCTGGCCAGTGCCGCGCTGGCGCTGCGGCCGGAGCGGCGCACCATATTGATGGAGGCCGGCGATTTCCCCACCGATGCCTATGTGATGCAGGGCCTTGCTCGCCTGGCCGGCGTGACGCTGAAGCGGGTGGCGCGGGGTGAACTGCTGGCGGCGCTGGATGATGATGTGGCGCTGCTGCTGCTCACCCACGCCCATTATGTCACCGGCCATGTGCACGACATGGCCGCGATGAGCGCGGCGGCGCATGACGCGGGCGCGCTGACCCTGTGGGATCTGTCCCACTCGGCCGGCGCGCTGGTGGTGCGGCTGGATGCGGATGGTGCCGATTTCGCCGTGGGCTGCGGGTATAAATATCTCAACGGCGGGCCGGGCGCGCCTGCCTTCGCCTATCTCGCCCGCCGCCATTGGGAAGCCGCGCAGCCGGCACTCACCGGTTGGATGGGGCATGAGGCGCCGTTTGATTTTGCCGGTGATTATCAGCCTGCCGCCAGTGCCCGCCGCCTGCTCACCGGCACGCCGCCGATCTTGGCGATGCGCGCACTGGAGGCTGGCGTGGCGACGTTTGACGATATTGATCTGGCGCAGGCAGAGGCCAAATCGCGGGCGCTGGTGCAGTTGTTTGCAACCGGCGCGGCGGCCTTGCCGGGCGTCACGGTGGACGCGCCGCCCGCCGGCCGGCACGCGGCGCATGTGATCATCCGCCACAAGGCGGCACGCCGGGTGATGACCGCCCTGATCGCGCGCGGCGTGATTGGGGACATGCGGCCGCCCGATGCCATGCGCTTCGGCTTCCCGGCGCTCACCACGCGCTTTGCCGATATCGGGCTGGCGCTGGCCGCACTGGAGGCGGTGCTGGCCAGCGGGGAGTGGGAGGAGGAGCGGTTTGCGCCTAAGGGTGTGGTCAGCTGACCTGAAGCACAATCTTGCCGACATGCGCGCCGGCTTCCATGCGGCGGTGCGCGTCCGCCGCATCGGCCAGCGGGAACACCGCATCGGTGACGGGCCTGAGCCGCCCATCAGCAAAGGCTGGCCAGATCACGCCTTCCAGCGTTTCGGCAATCGCCGTCTTGAAGGCGATGGGGCGCGGGCGCAGCATGGATCCCGTCATCACCAGGCGCTTGCGCATGACCAGGCCCAGGTTCACCTCCGCGGTTGGCCCTCGCTGGAAGGCGATACTGACATGGCGGCCCTCGTCGGCCAGCGCTGCGATATTTTTCGGTACATAATCCCCGCCCACCATGTCGAGCACGATGTCCACGCCGCGCCCGCCGGTGAAGGCCAGCACCTCGGCGGCGAAATCCTGGGTCTTGTAATTGATGGCGTGCGCCGCCCCATGCGCTGCGGCCGCCGCGCATTTTTCATCGCTGCCGCAGGTGGCAATCGCAGTCAGGCCAATCTCCCTGGCCAGTTGCAGGGCGGTGATGCCGATGCCGCTGGTGCCGCCATGGATCAGGATCGTCTCGCCCGGCCTGGCATGGCCGCGATCCATCACGTTTGACCACACGGTGAACCAGGTTTCCGGCAGGCCGGCCGCATCCGTCATCGCCATGCCGGCCGGCACCGGCAGGCATTGGCCGGCCGGCGCGACACAATATTGCGCGTAACCACCGCCCGCCACCAGCGCGCACACGGCATCGCCGGGGCGCCAGCGCGTCACCGCGTCGCCCACCGCCACCACGGTGCCGGCAATCTCGAGGCCCATGATGGTCGGCGTGCCCGCCGGCATCGGATAGAGGCCCAGCCGTTGCAGCACATCGGGCCGGTTCACCCCGGCCGCTGCCACCTGCACCAGCACCTCACCGGGCCCCGGCTGAGGGACAGGACGGGAGACGGGCTGCAACACCTCCGGCCCTCCCGGTGCGGCAGGGTCGATGGCGGTCATGATGCTGGTTATAGTCATGCTGCCACCATGCCAGCCCCGCAGCCGCGGTCAACGCTTGTCGAACATGCGCGGCGCATATATGTTGATCGGATGAACCCGGACGATCTTGCCAATCAACTTGGTGCCCTGGCGCTCGCGCTGGCGGATGACATGCGCGTCGCGGCCGAAGCTGCCGCTGGCGAGGCCGGGCCGGCGGCGGCGGCGCTGGTGCTGGCCGGCCATGCGCCGGGCCTCAGCATCGCGGCGCTGGCACCGGCCGTGGGCTTGTCACACCCCGGCGCCGTGCGCCTGGTGGACCGTCTGGTCGCCGATGGCCTGATGGCGCGCCAGCCGGATCCGCGCGACCGCCGCGCCGTGCAGCTGCAATTGACCGACGCCGGCAAGGCACGTGCTGCCGCGGTGCAGGCCGCCCGCAATGCGCCGCTGCAGCAACTGGTGGCGACGCTGCGCCCGGCGGAAGCGGCAAGCTTGCAGACGGCCGTTGCGCGTCTGATCTCAGCCCGCGTCAGCAGCGATGCCGATGCACTGCGGCTGTGTCGCCTTTGCGACCATGACCGTTGCGACACCTGCCCAGCGGAGCGCGCAGCGGCCGAATAATATGCTCGGCGCATGTAATTCTTGCGCGACTCGCGAATCATATATATGCATGGCGCATCCTTTTTGCAGGAGACATGCCATGATCGCTTCCCACTCCAACCGCCTCGGCGAGCATCTGCTGCGCGGTGCCCTGATCCTGTTTTTCCTGGGTTTCGGCCTCTACAAGTTCACCGCTGTCGAAGCCGCTGCCATCCAGCCGTTGATGGCCAACAGCCCCTTCTTCAACTGGCTCTATGCGCTGTTGAGCGTGCAGGGCGCATCCAACGTCATTGGCCTCTATGAAGTGGCGGCCGCTGCGCTGCTCGCTGCCCGGCCATGGTCGGCCCGCGCCGGCTTCGTCGGCAGTGCCATGATCGCATTCGCGCTGCTCGGCACACTCAGCTTCCTGTTCACCACCCCGGATGCCGGCGGCGATCTGCAGGGCTTCCTGATCAAGGATATCGGCCTGCTCGCCATTGCGCTGTGGTCGGCGCTGGAAAGCCACGCCGCGCTGCCGCGTTCCCGCTTCGCCATGGCGTGAACGCCCCCACACAGCCGCTTGACGACATGGCCGCCGCGCGCCAGCGTGGCGGCCATGTTCGATGACGATCTGCCCAGGAAGAAGAGCGACAGCCTTGCCGATCTGGCCCGCGAGGATCTCGACCGTCTGTCCATCGCCGACCTTGATGACCGCATCGCGGCGCTGGAAGCGGAGTTGGCGCGCAGCCGGGCAAAGCGCGACGGTGCCGCGAAGTTCCGATCCGAAGCCGACAGCCTGTTCCGGAAGTGACAATGGCCACGTCGCTGGGCACCCATGATTTCGTTGCCGATCCGCGCAACGAGACCATATTGATCAACGTGAACGGCCAGCTGTTGCCGCGCGCCGAGGCGATGGTGAGCGTGTTTGATTCCGGCTTCATGCTGGGCGACGGTGTGTGGGAGGGGTTGCGTGTGCATGCCGGCCGCATCGCCTTTCTGGATCAGCATCTGGATCGGCTGTGGGAGGGCGCCAAGGCCATTTGCATGGACATCGGCATCAGCCGGGCGGAGCTGGAGAACCGGCTTTATGCCACCATCGATGCCAACGCGATGACCGCCTGCCATATCCGCCTGATGGTGACACGCGGTCTGCGCTCCACGCCCTATCAGGATCCGCGCGTGGTGGTGTCGCCGGCCACCATCGTCATCATCGCCGAGCACAAGGACCCACTGCCCAGCACGATCGAGAAGGGCATTCGCCTGGCCACCGTGCATGTGCGGCGCGGGTTTCCCGACGTTCAGGACCCGAAGCTGAACAGCCATAGCAAGCTCAACTGCATCACGGCCTGTATCCAAGCCACCCAGGCCGGGGCGGACGAAGCGTTGATGCTCGATCCGCACGGCTTTGTGGCGACGTGCAATTCCACGCATTTCTTCATCGTGAAGCGCAATCGCCGCGGCGTGCAGGAGGTGTGGACATCGAGCGGTGATTATTGCCTGGCCGGCATCACGCGCGGCAATGTGATCGCCGTGTGCGAGGATCATGGCATCCCGGTGTTCCAGCGCAATTTCTCGCTCACTGACGTCTATTCGGCCGATGAGGCGTTTGTGACCGGCACCTTTGCCGGCGTGGTGCCGGTGACCAGCATCGACGGCCGCAAGCTGACCGAGGCGCGCGGGCCGATGGTGGCGCGGTTGCAGGGCCTGTATCGCGCCCTGATCGAGGCGGACGTGGCGGCGCGGGGACGGCGGTGACCACCCGCATCGCCATGTGGAGTGGCCCGCGCAACCTGTCCACCGCGATGATGCGCAGTTTTGGCGCACGCGCGGACTGCCATGTCAGCGACGAGCCTTATTATGGCGCCTACCTCGAACAGACTGGCGATGATCATCCGATGGCCGCTGACGTGATCGCACATATGGACTGCAATTGGCACAGCGTGACCGCCGCCCTGTCCGGCCCGTGCGACCGGCCGGTCTGGTATCAGAAGCACATGGTGCACCACATGGTCGGGCCGGTGCAGTTGCATGATCTGAAGGGCTTCACCCACGCCTTCCTGATCCGCGCGCCGGAACGGGTGATCGCATCCTATGTCACCAAGCGCGAGGTCGTGACCGCCGAAGGCCTGGGTTTCGCCCGGCAGCGCGTCTGGCTGGAGGCAGAGGCTGACCGGCTGGGCCATGCGCCCCCGGTGGTCGATTCGGATGATGTGCTGGCCGATCCGGCTGGTACGCTGGGCCGGCTGTGCGCGGCGCTGGGCATCGCCTGGGACCCGGCCATGCTGCACTGGGCTCCTGGTGCGCGCGCCACCGATGGCGTGTGGGCGCCGCACTGGTATGGCCGGGTGTTGGCCTCCACCGGCTTTGAAGGCCGCGAAGGGCCACTGCCACAGCTGGATGGTGACGCGGCGCGGGTGCGCGATGCCTGCCGCCCACATTATGAGGCGATGGCCGCGCACCACCTCTGACCCAAATCAAAAGCGAGAGGTTGCCCAAGGCTGACGCGCGCGTAATCTGCGTGGCAATCCGTTATTGGGAGCAACCACGTGAACTTCGATTTTTCCGACGAAGCCAAGGAACTCGGCGAACAGGCGAAGAAACTGCTGGCCGAACGGGCTGGCACTGGTCCGGCGAGGCTGGCGATGGCCGCAGATGCGCCGGCGATGGATGCCGCACTGTGGAGCGAGATCAGCGAACTGGGCTGGACCGCGGCGCGCGTGCCGGAAGCCCATGGCGGCCTTGGCCTTTCCGTTGAAGAAGTCGCCCAGCTGGCCGAAGCCGCCGGCGGCAGCCTCGCGCATGTGCCCTTGGTCTCCACCCTTCTTGCCACTGAGGCGCTGGTGCTGGCCGGCACGGAGGCCCAGCAGGCCAGATGGCTGCCCGGCATCGCCAGCGGCGCGATCATCGCCTGCGTGGCGTGGAGCGAACCGGGCGCGGTCAACCCCGCCAATGTGAAGACGGTTGCAGCTAAAGGCACCCTCACCGGCGTCAAGCAGCCGGTGGCCGATCTCGGCCTTGCCCATGTCGCCATCGTGGTGGCAGCCGGCGAAGATGGCCCGCAGCTGCACATCGTCGATCTCGCCGGTGCCGACACGGCAGCGGTGGAAACGGTGGACCTGGTGCGTCGCCATGGCACCCTGACGCTGAAGGCCACCCCGGCCGAAGCGCTGGGCACGGCCGGCGATTATCAGGATTGGCTCGATCGAGCTGCCGTGATCCTCGCCTATGAAGCGATCGGCACCGCCGGTGCGGCCATGGCGATGACGGTGGATTATGCCAAGACCCGCGTTGCCTTTGGCCAGAAGATCGGCCGCTATCAGGCGGTGAAGCACAAGTGCGCCGATATGTATATCAAGCTGGAACTGGCCCGCGCCCATGCCCTGCACGGGCTGGCCATGATCGGCACCAACGGCGCCGAACTGCGCCAGGCTGCGGCAGCAGCGCGCGTCGCCAGCCTTGATGCACTGGCCTATTGTGCCGAGGAGAATGTGCAGTTGCACGGCGGCATCGGTTTCACATGGGAAAGCGATTGCCAGTTTTATTACCGCCGCAACCGCGCTTTGGTCGCTGCCCTTGGCCCGCGCGGCTGGTGGGCGGAACGGCTGGTGCGGGCGCTGGAACAGCGCAACCGCGCCGCGGCCTGAACGGGATAGGGGAGACAAGACGATGGATTTCAACGACACCGCCGCCGAAGCCGAATATCGCACCACCGTGCGCGCCTGGCTTGAGGTGAACGCCGCCGATTATCGCGAACCGCCGGAAGAAAACTGGAAGCTGCCGGAGTTCATCGCGCGGTCAAAGGCCTGGCAGGCCAAGAAGCACGCCGCCGGCTATACTGGCATCACCTGGCCCAAGATGTTCGGCGGCCAGGGACTGACGCCGATGCACAGCATCATCTATGGCCAGGAAGAAAGCCGCTTTCACGTGCCGCAGGGCCTGTATTCCATCGGCCTTGGCATGTGCATCCCCACCGTGTTCACCCACGGCCAGCCCGAGGTGATCCAGCGTTATGTGCCCAAGGCACTGCTGGGTGAGGAGGTCTGGTGCCAGCTGTTCTCGGAACCGGCGGCCGGTTCCGATCTGGCCGGCATCCGCACCAAGGCGGTGAAGGATGGCGATGAGTGGGTGATCGATGGCCAGAAGGTGTGGACCAGCTTTGCCCACGCCAGCGATTACGGCATCGTGGTGTGCCGCACCGATCCCAGCATGCCCAAGCACAAGGGCCTCACCATGTTCATCGTCAACATGAAGGCGCCCGGCGTGACGGTGAAGGGCATCAAGCAGATGTCGGGCGGCAGCGATTTCAACGAAGTCTTTTTCGACGGCGTGCGCGTGGCCGATTCACACCGGCTGGGCGCGGTGGGTGATGGCTGGAAGGTGGCGCTGACCACCCTGATGCACGAACGCCTCGCCGTGGGCGGCAAGCCGCGCTACGCACCCGGTTATGAAACGCTGATGAAGCTGGCGCGCGGTGTGGACGCCCCCGATGGCAACCCGGCCATTGCCGCCAGCGACGTGCGCCAGAAGATCGCTCAGACCTATATCAACGACCAGGGCATCAAGCTGACCCAGATGCGTGCGCTCTCTGCCCTGTCAAAGGGCCAGGTGCCGGGGCCGGAACAGTCCATCTCCAAGGTGGTGGTGGCCAAGACGATGCAGGATCTGGCCAGCTTCGCGCTGGACATGGCCGGAGGCGATGGCTTTGTGGCCGGCGCCGATGCCGATCCGGAACTGGCCAAGCTGCAAGGGTCGTACATCGGCTCGGCTGGCTTGCGCATTGCCGGCGGCACCGATGAGATCCTGCGCAACATCATCGCCGAACGCGTGCTGGGCCTGCCCGGCGACATGCGGCCGGACAAGGACACGCCGTTCAACCAGGCGGTGCCCGCTTAACAGTCTGGGGGGCGGGCTGTCCCGCTCCCCTGCCAGCAGGCATCAACCCGCCGGGCACCCCTCCGGCACCGGCGTCAGCGGCAGTTCGGCCCGTGCGGCGCGCAGATCGGCCTTGTAATCCGCCGTGTCCTCGATGCGTTGATACAGCGCGGTGGCCATCAGCCGGCCGCCGGTCACGTCAGACGCCCAGTGCACGCGGCAGGCCACGCGCAGATCGCCGGTGTCCTTGCCGAATTTCAGCAGTTCGCCGCTGCGCGCCGGGCGCGCGTCTGACAGGATCAGGCCCCACAGCCAGCCAACAGCGGCATGGCCGGATGGATAGGCAAAGCCCAGCGCCTTGCCGCCATCCTTGGCATGGTCGGGATCACAGGCCTTGCCGCCATCGCTGGCGAATGGGCGCGGCCGCTTGTAATAATCCTTGGCGGCAAACACGGCCTTGGCCAGATCCATGCCGGCGCGGCGCAGCAGGGTCATGGTGGCCGGCGTTGCCTGGGGTGACAAGGTGGCGCCCAGCGCGCAGCTCACCGCTTTCATATAGTCGGGGCTGGTGATGCTCAACTGGCCGATGGCGCGCTGCCATTCCGGCCCGCCAATCTCCTTGCGGCTTTCACGATACAGGAAGCGATCGGCCTTGTCGTCGTGGCTGCCGGCGACGGGCGGCGGGGGCAACAGGCGCAGTATGGCCAGCGGCGACATGCCGTCGATATAGCCCTTTGGGGCTGCAGCCGGGGCAGCTGGCGCCATCATCGCGGTCTGGGCGCTGGCGGGGGCGGCACCGATCAACAGGAGCAGGAGCAAGCGCATATTCGGGTCTTTCAACAGGAGAAAGCGGGCGGCGCGGTTGCCAGTTCGGTCTTGACCCGGGCCAGATCGGCCTTGAAGGCCGGCGACTTGAGCAGTTGGCGGAACAGCGATTGCGCCAGCACGCGGCCCTGTTCAACATCGGATTTCCAGTTGATCCGGCACGTCACCCAGAAATCACCGGTTTCCGCGCCAAATGCCATCAGATCGGCGCGGCGTGCCGGGCGCAGTTCCGCCAGGATCAACGCCCACAGATAGCCGCTTGCCGCATGCCGGGACGGATAGGATGGCCCCGGCCGGTCCGCGGCCGTGCGGCCATCGCAACTGGGGCTGCCGTCCTCGCTGTTCGGGCGCTGCCGCGTGGGCCCACCGCCGAACTTCACCGCACCGCTGGCCCGCGCGGCATCAATGTCGGTGCGCAGCAGCAGCTTCCACAGCTCGGGAGTGAGCTTCGGATCGATCTGCGATCCCAGCTCGCAACTCAGGGCACTGCGATAGGCCGGTCGCGACATGGTGATCAATTTGCGGGCCCGCTGCACCGTGCGATCGGGGCTGGTCAGCGTGACATCACGGTAAAACCGGCGATCAGCCACATCAGCCGCGCTGCCTTGTGCCGGCGGCGGCGGCAGTTCGCGGGCGACTTCAACCAGAATGGGTTGCGGCAGATAGGGCTGGTTTGGCGCAGGCGGCGCTGCCACCGCCGCCGCTGCCAAAAGCGTGATCGCCAGAACCGGCATGCTTCCCCCTCACCATGACCTTGCCGGTGCATCATGGCCCACAGCCGGCCCGACAAGCCAGCATTATCTGGCGCCCAGGCCCGGACCAGAGTGCGCGACCATGCCACAGATAAAAAGCCCGGCCTGGGCCGTTTGCCCCTTGATGTTTGCGGGGGCAAGGCAGACATTGCGGAAAGGCCCGTCACAGGCCGGGCCGGCAAATGGTGCTGCTTCCCCCCGAAGCCGAGCGCCCCGGAGAATTTGATGCCCTCGTTCACACGGGAACTGGAAAAGACCCTCCACAATGCGCTGGCAGAAGCTGCCCGCCGGACGCATGAATATGCCACGCTGGAACATCTGCTGCTGGCGCTCACCACCGATACCCACGCTGCCCAGGTGATGAAGGCGTGCAATGTCGACCTGGAAGAGCTGCAGAACCAGCTGATCCGCTATCTCGACACCGAGCTGACCGCCCTGAAGGCCGATGCCAGCATCGATCCGTCGCCCACCGCCGGCTTCCAGCGGGTGGTGCAGCGGGCGATCCTGCACGTGCAAAGCTCTGGCCGCGAGGAAGTGACCGGCGCCAATGTGCTGGTGGCGCTGTTTTCCGAACGTGAAAGCCACGCGGTGTTCTTCCTGCAACAGCAGGATATGACGCGCCTGGATGCCGTGAGCTTCATCAGCCATGGCATTGCCAAGTCGGGCCAGTCCGAAGCCAAGCCGCCGCGCGGTACGGGCAGCGGCCCGACCGGCAGCAACAGCGACCGCGACGAACCGGAAGAAAAGCCGGCCAAGGCCGAAAAGACCGAGAAGAAGGGCGCCGAAAGCGCGCTCAAGCAATTCACGGTGAACCTGAATGAGAAGGCGAAGAACGGCAAGGTTGATCCGCTGATCGGCCGCCATGCCGAGGTGGACCGCACCATCCAGATCCTGTGCCGCCGCTCCAAGAACAACCCGCTCTATGTCGGTGATCCCGGCGTGGGCAAGACCGCCATTGCCGAAGGCCTGGCACGCAAGATCGTTGAAGGCCAGGTGCCCGATGTGCTGTTGCCGGCCGTGATCTACAGCCTCGACATGGGCGCGCTGCTGGCCGGCACGCGCTATCGCGGTGATTTCGAGGAACGGCTGAAAAATGTTGTTTCCGAACTCGAAAAACTGCCGGATGCGGTGCTGTTCATCGATGAAATCCACACGGTGATCGGCGCGGGGGCCACCAGCGGCGGCGCCATGGATGCATCGAACCTGCTGAAACCGGCGCTGTCGTCCGGGGCGATCCGCTGCATCGGTTCGACCACCTACAAGGAGTTCCGCAACCATTTCGAGAAGGACCGCGCCCTGCTGCGCCGGTTCCAGAAGATCGATGTGAACGAACCCACGGTGGAAGACACGATCAAGATATTGATGGGCCTGCGCTCCAGCTACGAAGAGCATCACAAGCTGAAATACACGCCCGATGCCATCAAGGCGGCGGTGGAGCTTTCCGCGCGCTACATCAACGATCGCAAGCTGCCCGACAAGGCGATTGACGTGATCGATGAAACCGGCGCGTCGCAGATGCTGCTGCCGGAATCCAAGCGCAAGAAGACCATCGGCGTGAAGGAAGTGGAAGCGGTGATTGCCACCATGGCCCGTATCCCGCCGAAAAGCGTGTCCACCGACGACAAGGCCCAGCTCGCCACGCTGGAAGCCGATCTGAAGCGCGTGGTCTTCGGCCAGGACGCCGCCATCGAGAAGCTGGCCAGCGCCATCAAGCTGGCCCGCGCCGGCCTGCGCGAACCCAACAAGCCGATTGGCTGCTATCTTTTCTCCGGCCCCACTGGCGTCGGCAAGACGGAAGTGGCCAAGCAGCTGTCCACCATCCTGGGCATTCCGCTCACCCGCTTCGACATGTCGGAATATATGGAGCGTCACTCGGTCAGCCGGCTGATCGGCGCACCTCCCGGCTATGTCGGCTTTGATCAGGGCGGTCTGCTCACCGATGCCGTCGATCAACAGCCGCATTCGGTGCTGCTGCTGGACGAGATCGAGAAGGCCCACCCCGATCTGTTCAACATCCTGCTGCAGGTGATGGACAACGGCAAGCTGACCGATCACCACGGCAAGACAGTCGATTTCCGCAACGTCATCCTGATCATGACCACCAATGCCGGGGCGGCCGACATGGCGCGCGAAGGCATCGGCTTTGGCGCCACCACCCGCATCGGTGAGGATGAGGAAGCGATCAAGAAGATGTTCACCCCGGAATTCCGCAACCGCCTGGATGCGACCGTGCCGTTCGCCTATCTGCCGCCATCGGTGGTGGCGATGGTGATCGACAAGTTCGTGCTGCAGCTCGAACTGCAACTGGCCGATCGCGACGTCCACATCTCCTTGACCGAAGAGGCCAAGGCCTGGTTGATCGAGCGCGGCTATGACCGGCTGTATGGTGCCCGCCCGATGGGCCGCCTGATTCAGGAGAAGATCAAGCAGCCGCTGGCCGAGGAACTGTTGTTCGGCAAGTTGGTGAGCGGCGGCGAAGTGCGCGTGCACGTGAAGGACGACGCGCTGAGCTTTGAAATCGTGCCGGCCATCAAGAAGCTGAAGGCCAGAAAGGCCCCCAAGGCCTTGCCGGCCCCCACCGAACAGGCCTGAGTTCGGGCCAGACAAAAAAGGGCGGCGTTGCCACACCGGCAGCGCCGCCCTTTCTTGCAATTGCGGCTGATCAGTACCGTACGGTCACCCCGCCCTGCAGCATGAACGGCTGGCCCGGCAGTGCCCCGCGGGCGCGATCGATGATGAACAGCCGGTCAAACAGGTTGCGCGCCGATACAAACACCTCCCACTTGCCTTGCGGCGGGCCATAGGACAGCGCGACATTCACCTGCGCCCAGCCGCCAATGCGGCCGCGCTGGCCATCGGGCGTGACCGGAATCAGATTGGCATCATCGGCAAACATCGATGATTGGCCCACCACTTCAACCTGGCCGGTGAAGCCCTTGTGCTCGATGCCAACCGCACCGCTGGCCAGCCATTCCGGGCTGTAGGGCAGGCGGTTGCCGATGACATCGCGGGCGACGCCGCACGGCACGGCGCCCGAACCGGTGGCCACGAGCGTGCCAGTGGCGGCACCATCGAAACAGGGCGCAGTGGCGATGCGGGTGCTGCTATACCGCGCGTCCGCCACCCAGGTGATGGCCGTGCGGGCAAACACATCGGTGTCCTTGCCGGTCCAGCCGGCATCGCGGGACGACAAGGTGAGCGAGAGTTCAGCGCCGCGATGCAGCGTTCGGCCGGCGGACGTGAGCGTGGCACCAACGCCGCCCGCCACCGATTGTGCGATGATCTGATTGTCAAAATCCAGCACATAGACGGTGGCATCGCCGCGCAGGCCCCTGGTGATGGGCCCGCGAATCCCGGCCTCCCAGTTCCAGCTCAATTCGGCATCCAGATCGACAGCGCCGCCGGCCGCCGTGATGATGTCCTCCACCCGCGGCGGGGCAAAGCCGCGATGCACGCCGCCATAAAGCGTCACGTCGGGGGCAATATCCCAGGTGAGGCCGATACCGGGCAGCAGCTTGTCCAGGCTCTGGCGGCCGCTGCTGGCGCTGGTGAGCGCGCCAGAGGGGCGGCCGCCAACCAGCACATCCACCGGCAGGTTGCGCCGTTCATAATTGATGAACTCGGCCCGCACGCCAGGGATGATCGACAGCGCGCCGAACTGCAGGCGGGATTGGATGAAGGCCGAAAAGGCATCGGCGTCGCGCTCGTTGTTCTCCCGCACGCCGGCGTTGATGCTGGTGCCGGGGGTGCGGGCCGTGGGCGTATCGCCATTCCATTGCCGGCGGCGCTGTTCTTCCTGATGCCAGCGCACGCCCATCTCGGTTTCGCCGCCAAAGCCCAGGCCATCATGCGCCAACGTCAGCCGGCTTTCGATGCCCCAGGTGTCATAATCACGCAGCCGGCCTTCGTTGCCGCAGCTGGTCAGCAGGTTGGCGAGGCCGCCGCAGGCCGGGTCGCTGGCATCATTGGGGCGTTGGCCGCTGTTGGATGATTGCCGCCACCAATCGCGGGTGAAGTGGTGATAATAGGCCGAGGTTTTCAGGGTGAGCGACTCGCTCAGCGTCCAGCGGTGCGACGCGGTGACATTCCAGCGCTGCGTCTTGAATTCGTCATTGGCAAAGACATTGCCGCGTGGATCGGCGGCAAATTCGGCGCGGGTGAGGCCGGAATAGGTGACCTGGCTGTCTTCCTCGAAGTGCGAGAGCTTCAGGGTGAGCCCGTGATCCGGGCCGAGATCCCAGCTGCCCTTCAGGAAGATATCGGTGAAGCGCATGGCCTGGTTGTCGCGGTTGCCATCGGTCTGCTTGTGGTTGACATGCAGCAGCACACCGCCGCCCAGCAGCCGCCCGCCGATCATGCCATCCAGGTTGAGCGTGTCACGGTTGCCGGCCGCCACCGTGCCGCGCGCCATCAGGCTGTCGGGCACATCGGGCGTGATGTAATTGACCACCCCGCCAATGGTCTGCGGGCCAAAGCGCACCTGGCCGGCACCCTTGATCACCTCCAGCCGGGTGAAGCGCTCGATCGGCGGGTGATAATAGGCCGCGTTGTCGCCATAGGGCGCATAACCCAGCGGAATCCCGTCTTCCAGCAGCAGCACCTTGGTGGACCGGATCGGGTTGAGCCCGCGAATGCCGATGTTGGGGCGGGCGCCGGCGCCTTCCTCATCACGGGCAAACAGGCCGGCCACCTGGCGCAGCGCGTCGTTCACCGTGAACACCCGGCTGCGCTTCAGATCGGCCTCGTTCACCAACGCCACCGAACCGGCGATGCGACCCGCGCGCAGCGGATCCCCCACCACGATGATTTCATTGGCGGATTCGGCATCGTCTGCCGCCAGTACGGTCGTGGCTTCGGGTGCCGCCAGCGCCGGGCTGGCACAGGCAAGCGCGATCGGCAGGAGCCAGCAGCACCGGGAGGCGGCGGCGCGGGCAGGTGCGAAAGAGCGGGGCATCGGCAGTTCCAGTGTTATTGCGACTAAGTCGCAATCTCTCTAGCGACGACAGCAAATGCTGGCAAGCCTGCAATTCACGCGCAACATCATCTGCCGTTCCTGCCGCAGGCCGCGGCGTTCAGGTGCCAGCAAGCTGTTCCGGTGCATGCGCTGGCCACCATCGCCGGGCCGAATCCGGGCCTTGCGGTGCTGGCTTGTCAGTCAAAGCGGGAGACTGGGCATGATACGTTCGTGGGTGATGCAAGCCGGGATGCTGGCGATGGCGATGGCCATGATCGTCATGGCCGAACCCCGGATCACCCTGGCCCTCGAAGATCCGGATGATCGCCGCCCGCACCGCTTTGCTCTCACCGGCGAAGTGATGGGCCGGGTGATGGGCCTGGTGATCAGCTGGTCCGGCGGCGGCCGCCAGCTGCTGCGCTGATCAGTCCCCACCCACCAACGCTTCGGCCTCTTCCACGCTGCGCGCCGCCAATATCTGCCGCGCCGCCGCCATCGGATGCCCGGCCCGCAACAGCGCCGCCAGGGCCTTCTGGCGGATGGCCGGATCATCGCTGACCGCGCGGGCAAACGGGCCCAGCCGCTTGCGCCGGGCAAAGGCCAGTGCCGTGGCCAGCGCCGCCTGCTCATCGGGCGCTTCGCCGCGATCCTCCACGCCAACGCCGGCCGCGCTCAACTGCTCGCTCACCCGGCGATGGCCCAGCCCGCGCGCCGCCATCGCCCGGGATTTCATGGCGGCAAAGGCCGCATCATCAACATAGCCCAGCGTCACCAGCCGCGCCGCCAGCGCCTCCACATCGGCCGGCTGTTCGCCTGCCCAGCCACGCTCTTTCAGCTTTCGCGCCAGATAGCGCTGCAATTTCATGCGTGTTGTCGCAAAGCGCGCCGCATAATGCAGCGCCAGATCGCGCAAGCCCGGCTCATCCAGCGGCGGGGGCACGCGGCGGGTGCGGGGTGGTTTTTCCGGCCTGTCAGCACTCATGCCACTTTCCTGCCACTTTCGGGCCGGAATTTGAACGCCCCGCTGTGCAAAGTCCAAGCTGCACAGAAATGACATGCAGCGCGGGCCGGGTCGGGCCTGGGCGCTGCGGCAAGGGAGACACCAATGGCCGAGACCTCGCAGGCCGCCAGCGCCACCGCGCTGCAACCCACCGCCACCAACGACGCGCTGCCCTTGCGCCGGTCAGATTTCCCGACTCTGGGCGACGCGCTCGATTATGCCGCGCAAGGCGAAAAAGGCTTCAACTTCCACGATGCACGCGCCGATCTGGTCCGCGCCTACACCTATCGCGAGCTCGCCGCCGATGCCCGCCGCCACGCCGCGCACTTCATCGCCGAAGGCGTGCAGCCCGGCGACCGCATCGCCCTGATCGCCGAAACCGGCGCGGGCTTTGCCGCGGCCTTCTTTGGCGCCATCTATGCCGGCGCGCTGCCGGTGCCGCTGCCGCTGCCCACCAGCTTTGGCGGCCGCGATGCCTATGTTGATCAGATCCGCGTGCAGTTGACCAGCTGCGATCCGCTGATGCTGCTGGCGCCCCCCGGCCTGCATCCCATCGTGAAGGACGCGGCCACCGGCCTGTGCGCCGCCCATGATTGGGACGAGTGGTTCAGCGGGGATGCCCCCGTTGTGGCCCTGCCGCAGGCCAAGCCAACCGATATCGCCTATCTGCAATATTCATCCGGCTCCACCCGCTTCCCGCATGGCGTGGCCGTCACCCACGAAGCGTTGCTGGCCAATCTGTCCGCCCATGCCATCTGCACCCACGCCGCGCGAGGCGACCGGGTGGTGAGCTGGCTGCCCTGGTATCACGACATGGGCCTGGTCGGCTGCATGCTGGCGCCGATGTCGAACCAGGTGTCGGTCGATTATCTCGCCACCGAAGATTTTGCCCGCCGGCCGCTGTCGTGGCTCACGCTGATCAGCCGCAACCCGCACAACTCGCTCAGCTATTCGCCCACCTTTGGCTATGACATCTGCGCCCGCCGCATCTCCCCCTCCATCCCGGTGGCCGAACGTTATGACCTGTCGCGCTGGCGCGTGGCCGGCAACGGCGCCGACATGATCCGCCCGGAAGTGATGCAGGCCTTTGTCGACACGTTTGCGCCGGCCGGTTTCAAGGCCAGCGCCTTCCTGCCCAGCTATGGCTTGGCCGAAGCCACGCTGGCCGTGACCATCATGCCCGTGGGCGAAGGCATCCAGTGCGACCTGATCGACGAACGCACGCTGTCGGGCGCCAGCGCCGATGCGCGCGCCGATCAACGTCTGCCCACCCGCTATCGCGCCATCGTCAACTGCGGCAAGGCGGTGCCCGGCCTCACCATCGAAGTGCGCGATGAGAATGGCGCGGTGCTGCCCGAACGCAAGATCGGCCGGGTGTTTGTGCGCGGCCTGGGCATCATGGCCGGCTATTTCCGCGACCCCGAGGCCACCGCCGCCTGCATGAAGGATGGCTGGCTCGACACCGGCGACATGGCTTACATGAAGGATGGTTCCCTCTACATCGTTGGCCGCGCCAAGGACATGATCATCATCAACGGCAAGAATCACTGGCCGCAGGATATCGAATGGGCGATCGAACAGCTGCCCGGCTTCAAGGCTGGTGACATCGCCGCCTTCTCGGTCACCACACCGTCGGGCGAAGAAGCCCCGGCAGTGCTGGTGCAGTGCCGGACCAGCGACAATGATGAACGGCTGAAACTGCGCGACGCCATCCGCACCAAGGTGAAGGCCATCACCGGCATGAGCTGCGTGGTCGAACTGGTGCCGCCCCGCACCCTGCCGCGCACATCGTCGGGCAAATTGTCCCGCTCCAAGGCGCGGTTGCAATATCTGTCCGGCGAGATTCAGCCGTTTGAAGTGGCGGCGTAGCGCGGCCAGTGACCAGTGCGCAGCACTGGGCTCGGACTCGCGCAAGCCCGGCCAGCGGGGCCGGGCGGCGGCCTCAGCCGCCAACCGGAACCCGTCTGACGTCGGGGCGCGGCTTTGCCGCGACCTGGCCATCCGCCGATGCAAATGACCCATAATCCCCCTCCCCTCGCCATCACCGGTGCCACCGGCTTCGTCGGCCGCCGCGTGCTGGCGCTGGCCAATGGCCGCCCCGTCCGCGCCCTCACGCGCCGGCCGCGGCCACCGCAGCCCGGCGTGGAATGGGTGGTGGGCGATCTCACCGACACGGATGCGCTGGCCCGGCTGTGCGACGGCGCGGCGGCCGTGCTGCACATTGCCGGCGTGGTGAACGCCGCCGATGAAGCCGGCTTCATGGCGGGGAATGTCACCGGCACGGCCAATGTGCTGGCGGCGGCCGCCGCCGTGCCGCGCTTCGTCCATGTCTCCAGCCTGGCCGCGCGTGAACCGCGGCTGTCGCGCTATGGTGCCTCCAAGGCGCAGGGCGATGCGTTGGTGATGGCCAGGCCGGGCGACTGGGTGATCGTGCGCCCGCCCGGCGTCTATGGCCCTGGCGATGCCGAAATGCTTGATCTGTTCAAGGTGGCCCGGTTCGGCATCGGCCTGGCACCCGGCCGGCCAACGGCGCGCATCAGCCTGATCCATGTTGATGATCTGGCCCGCGCCCTGCTCGCATTGGCGGATGGCGGCCCCTCGGCCGAGATATTGGAAATTGATGATGGCTCCGGCGGTTATGGCCATGCCGATCACGCCGCCGCCATCGGCCGCGCGTTGGGCCGGGGCCGGGTGCGCATGATCCCGGTGAGCAACCGCATGCTGGGCCGGGCGGCCAGCGTGGCGTCGCTGGTGGCCGGCTGGAAGGGCGAACTGCCAAAGCTCAGCCGCGATCGCGCCTTTTATCTGGCCCACCCCGATTGGGTGGCGCGCGGCGGCAACGCCCGGATGGCAGCGATCTGGCAGCCGCACATCGGGCTGGACGAAGGCATGGCCGATACCGTGCGCGATTATCGCCAGCGCGGCTGGCTATAGCGCTGGATCAGACCAGAAATTCCGACAGCAGCGCCGCCAGCGTGAGCACGATGCCCACGATGAAGATGCGATAGGCATAGCCCAGAAAGCGATATTTCTTGGTTTTCAGCACCAGGCCCTGCTGGTGCACATCGCGCAGCATGGCATCGTAAATCGCCACATCGCTGGCCATGACGCCGCGCATCTGCGCCCGGAATTCGGCTTCCGGCAGTTCAGCAAACACGCCGAAGAACAGCAGATTGGGGGTGAAATCCGGCTTCACTCGGCGGGTGGGCGTGCGGCCAACCGCCGGCAGAACCGCGAGCATGCAGCACAGCGCCGCCAGAAAGGCGGTGATCGTCAGGATCAGCAGCGGCGGCTTGAGATTGACCAGAGTGCCGTTGCGCACCACCAGCGCCAGCATCACCGACGCCACCGCCATCAGCATGCTGGCCTTCTGATCGGCAATGGCCGACAGGGTCATGTGCTGCTGCTGCATGGTCCGCAACAGATAGATGCTGTGCGAATGGGTCTGGCTGGCCGGGTGAGAAGCTGTTTCGCTGTCCATGCCAGCCTCTTGCTCCACTTCTGTGACGAAATCATTGCAGACATGCGACAGGAGCCCGGCGCTGGCGGACGCGGCTGGTTACAGCCCGATCAGCGTCTGGATCAGAAACACCGCAAAGGTGGCGATCAGGCCGCCGATGAACACCCGATAGCCCCAGCCGAGATATTTATACTTCTTGTTCGCCAGCACCTGGCCCAGTTGGTAGATATCGCGGGCCATGGCCTGCTGGATGGCCAGATCATTGCTGTTGGTGCGCTCCAGCCAGTCGATCCACTCGGCCTCGCTGAGTTGCGTGAAGCCGGCAAAGAACATGAGGTTGGGCGGCGGTGTCAAAGCAGTTGATGGGCCTTTGCCGCGGCCGCCGATCGACGGCACCACCGCCAGCATGCACAACACGGCCGCGAGCGCCGATGACGCCGCCAGCACCAGCAACGCGGGATTCTGGGCGGTCTCTTTCACCACCAACGCGAAGATCACCGAATTCACCCCAATAATGATGTTGGCTTTCTGATCGGCCATGGCCGACAATGTGACATGATGCGCTTGGCACGTGCGGATGAGGTGGATCGCATTGGGGTGGCTGGTACCTGGCCCGGCCAGCACCTGGCCTTCGCTGGCTGTGTCCATGCTGATATCCGTGGTGTCCCCCATGCGCGGCATGATGCCACCAACATGGCCGTTCCGCAATTTGGCCATGATGTGAGGGCAAGGGGCCTGCATCACAGTTGAACGGAGCCGCCATGACCGATCGCGCCGGGGTTTTTGCCCGCATCCTTGAATTGATCGAACCGCTGAACCCCAAGAAGGTGCCGCTCACCGAGAACACCAGCTTTGCCGGCGACATGGAGATGGATTCGCTCACCGTGATGGACCTGGTGGCCAGCATGGAAGATGAGTGGGACATCATGATCCCCTTGAACATGCTGCCCGATCTGGAGACCATCGGCCAAGTGGCCGACGCCGTGGCCGGCCTGGTGGCAAAGAAGGGCTGAACGCATGACGGTTGATCTGCTTGCAAAATATGATCCGCTGATCGCCGAGCACGCCGGCCTGCTGTCCACCGGCATCCGCGACCCGTTCGGCATTGTGATGGACAAGGTGCTCTCCCCCACCGAAGCCATCATCAAGGGCCAGCACACCATCCTGCTCGGCACCTATAATTATATGGGGATGACCTTTGATCCCGATGTGATTGCCTCTGGCCAGGCCGCCATCCGCGATTTCGGCGCCGGCACCACCGGCAGCCGCGTGCTCAACGGCACCTATCAGACGCACAAGGAATGCGAGGACGCACTGAAGGACTTTTATGGCATGTCCCATGCCATGGTGTTCTCCACCGGCTATCAGGCCAATCTGGGCATGGTCTCCACCCTGGCTGGCAAGGGCGATTTCATCATCCTCGATGCCGACAGCCACGCCAGCATCTATGATGGCTGCAAGATGTCCAACGCCGATATCGTGCGCTTCCGTCACAATGATGCCGCCGATCTGGAAAAGCGGCTGAAGCGCCTTCCGGCCGAAGCCGGCAAGCTGGTGGTGCTGGAAGGCGTCTATTCGATGCTGGGCGACGTCGCCCCGCTGCCGGAACTGGTGGCGATTGCCAAGGCGCACGGCTGCATGGTGCTGGTGGATGAAGCCCATGGCATGGGCTTTTTCGGGGAGCACGGCCGCGGCGTTTATGAAGAGCAGGGCGTTGCGGACGACGTGGATTTCGTTGTCGGCACTTTCTCCAAATCGGTGGGCACGGTTGGCGGTTTCTGCGTCTCGAATCACCCGAAGTTCGAGATATTGCGCCTGGTTTGCCGGCCCTATACCTTTACGGCCTCGCTGCCGCCGGCCGTGGTGGCCAGCGCCGCCACCTCCATCCGCAAGCTGATGACGGCACACGCCAAGCGCGACCGGCTGTGGGAGGCCACGCGCCGCCTGCACGGCGGCCTGAAATCGCGCGGCTTCAAGCTCGCCACCGATACGCCGGAAAGCGCCATTGTCTCGGTGCTGATGCCCGATCAGGAAACCACCGCGCTGATGTGGTCCACGCTGATCAATCTGGGCGTCTATGTGAACATGAGCCGGCCGCCCGCCACACCCGCCGGCGTGTTCCTGCTGCGCTGTTCGATCTGCGCCCTGCACAGCAACGAGCAGATCGACATCGTGCTGGGCAAGTTCGAACAGGCCGCGCAGATGACCAATCTGGCCCTGCATGAACCCGCCTGATTGTTCATGACGGGGCCATATCGGGCCGCTATAGGATAGGGCACGGTCGCCGTCGCGCCCGGGTCTTGAGGCCTTTTGGGGACCTTGTTCGGCGTGACCAAGCGCATTGATCGTTACCTGTTTGGCCTGATCCTGGTGCCGCTGATCGGCACGCTGGTGGTGGCCGCGATGCTGCTGGTGCTGGATCGCATGCTGCGGCTGTTCGATTTCGTCATCAACGAAGGCGGCCCGGTCAATGTTGTCTGGCGCATGCTGGGCAATCTGCTGCCCGAATATCTGGCCCTGGGCATTCCCATCGGCGTGATGCTGGGCACGTTGCTCGCCTTCCGCCGGCTGGCGCTGTCGTCGGAACTGGATGCGCTGCTGGCGGTGGGCATTTCCTATTGGCGGCTGCTGCGCGTGCCGTTCATCTTTGCCGTGGTGTTTGCGCTGGTGAATTTCGGCATCGTCGGCTGGCTGCAACCGGTCACCCGCTATGCCTATGAAAATCTGCGCTTTGAACTGCGCTCAGGCGCGCTGGGTGCATCGATCAAGGTGGGCGAATTTGCCGATCTGGGCGGCGGCATGACGCTGCGGGTGGAGGAATCCCGCGCCCAGGGCGCCGATCTGCGCGGGCTGTTCGTGCGCGGCAGCAAGAATGGCCAGACCATTGCCGCCACGGCCGCACGCGGCAGCTTCCTGGCCACCGATGATCCCGAAACCATCCTGTTGCGCCTGGTGGATGGCACGCTGGTGCACAGCCCGGCGCCTGGCGCCACACCGCGCGTCCTGTCCTTCTCGCAACATGATGTGCCGATCCCGCTGCCGGAAATGGTGACGTTCCGCAAACGCGGCGAAGGCAATCTGGAGGCCACCTTGCCGGAATTGCTGCGCTCCATGCTGAACGGCGACACCGCCGACGTGCGGCGCAGCGCCGCCGCCAGCTTCCACCGCCGGCTGGTGCAGTGCGGGATCATGTTCTTGCTGCCGTTCCTGGCCGTGGCGATGGCGGTGCCGCCGAAACGCTCCACATCGGCGCTGGGCGTGTTCCTGTCGATCATCGCGCTCGTCACCTTTCACAAGCTCACCGAATATGGCGAACGCATGGCCGCGCTGGACCGGGTGGACCCGCTGCTGGCGCAATGGGTGCCCTTCACCATCTTCATGGGCCTGGCGCTGTGGATGTTCCGCGTGCTCAGCCGCCCCGGCGGCCAGCCGATCGGCGCGCTGGATCGCTGGTTCGGCATGATCACCGCCGCCGTGGCGGGCCTGGCCGGCAAGCTCGTCCGCCGCCAGGGCTGGTCCGATGATGTGTTGTCGGCGGGGTAGGCACGATGTCGCTGTTCCCCTCGCGCACCATCGCCTGGTACACCGCCCGCATGTTTCTGGTGCGGGTGGCGGCCTTCATCATCGGCCTCACCATCATCCTGCAATCGCTCGATCTCTTGTCGGAAAGCAGCAAGGTGCTGGCCGCGCCCGGCAACACCGAGGCGGATCTGTGGGTCTATGTTTCCCTGCGCGCGCCGCAGATCGTGCAGCTGTTCCTGCCCTTCTCGGTGCTGCTCGCCACCCTCGTCACGCTGGCCACGCTGAACCAGAACAGCGAGGTGGTGATATTCAAGGCGGCGGGCTTGTCAGCCCACCATATATTGGCACCGCTGATGCTGGCGGCGCTGGGCGTGGCGGCGGCCAATTTTGTCTGGAACGAACGCATCGCCACAAGATCAAGCGCGACCCTGAAGGCCTGGGCCGACAATGAATTCCGCAAACTGCCCGAAACCGTGGTGCCGCGCGTGCAGACCTGGGTGCGCGGCGGCGATGATCTGTTCCACGCCGAACAGGTGAGCGGCAGCGGCGCGGCCACGCGGCTGGGCGATGTCACCATCTATGATCGGCGTGGCAACCGCTTGGTGCAGGTGGTGATGGCGGCCAGCGCCACCCCGGTGCCCGGTGGCTGGGCCCTCAGCCACGTGCAATTGTTCGATGTCGCCAGCGGCGGCATGGAGCGGCGCGATCGGCTGACCTTCCCAACCGATGTGGTGGCGCGCCAGTTCACCACGGTGACCATCAACCCCAATTTCGTCGCGCTGTGGGATTTGTGGCCGCAGATTGCCGAACAGCGCGCCGCCGGCAAATCCACCGGCGTGCTGGAAGCGGCGGCCTGGCACAAGATTTCCGGGCCCATGTCGGCGGTGCTGATGCCGCTGCTGGGTGCGGTGGCGGCCTTTGGACTGGCGCGGTCGGGCCGGTTGTTCGTGCGCGCCGTGATCGGCATGGCGCTGGGCTTCGCCTTTTTCGTGGCCGACAATTTCATGCTGGCGATGGGCAATTTCGGTACGGTGCCGCCGCTGATGGCCGCCTGGGCACCCTTTGTGCTGTTCCTGCTGATCGGTGAGGCCGTGCTGATCCGCACCGAAGAGTAGAGCGGGCTCCGACCGGTCTGCGCCGCCGCCAATTTGCCTTGATTGGCCCGTATCACCACCGGTGATGAGCAAGATCACCCTGAAACGCGTTGAATCCGCCGCCGATCGCAAGGCCTTCGTCAACCTGCCGTGGCGGCTTTATGCCGATGATCCCAACTGGGTGCCGCCGCTGAAAAGCGAGATGCACGGCCTGATTGGCGGCATCAAGACCAACCCCTGGTTCGGCCATGCCGAAGCCGCCTTCTGGCTGGCTCTCAAGGATGGTGAGGTGGTCGGCCGCATTTCGGCGCAGGTCGACCAACTGGTGATCGCCCCCGCGGCCCCCGGTGGCGGCCCCGGCACCGGCCATTGGGGCATGTTCGAATGCATCGATGATCAGGCGGTTGCCGATGCCCTGTTCGCGGCGGCGGAAGACTGGTTGCAGGCCAAGGGCATGACCCGCGCCCTTGGCCCGTTCAGCCTGTCGATCTGGGACGAACCCGGCCTGCTGGTGCAGGGCTTCGAAGGCCCCCCCACCGTGATGATGGGCCACCACCGGCCTTATTACGAGCGCCAGGTCACGGCGCGCGGCTATCACGGCATCAAGGATCTGCACGCCTGGTCGCTGCCGATTGCCGGCGCATTTCCAGAAATGGTGCAGCGCATCGTCGCCTTTTCCGAACGCAACGCCAAGCTGGTCACCCGCCCGGTGGACAAATCAAAGTTCGATCAGGAAGCCGCGCTGATCCTCGATATCCTCAACGATGCCTGGTCCGACAATTGGGGCTTCGTGCCGCTCACCGATGCCGAAATTGCCTATGTCGGCAAGAAGCTGAAGCCGATCATCTTCGAAAATCTGGTGCGCATCGCCGAATATGAAGGCGTGGCGGTTGGCTTCATGATCACCCTGCCCGATGTCAACGAACTCACCCGCGATCTGAATGGCAATCTGTTCCCGTTCGGCTGGGCCAAGCTGCTGTGGCGGCTGCGCGCGCCCAAGGTCAAGCGCATGCGCGTGCCATTGATGGGCATCCGAAAATCGCTGCAGGGCCACCGCGTCGCCAGCCTGATGGCCTTCCAGATGATCGAATATATCCGCCGCCACGCCGTGGAGGAGTTCGGCGCCAGCGAAGGCGAAATCGGCTGGATCCTCGATGACAACGGCCCGATGCGTTCCATCGCCGACGCCATCGACAGCCATGTGACCCGCACCTACCGGGTGTTTGAACGGGCGCTGTAACGAAAAAGGGGAGCGGTTGCCCGCTCCCCCCATTTCGTCTCGGCCAGATCGGCTTATTTCACTGGCATCAGCTTCACGCCGCGATACACCGGGGGCGTGTTGCCGCGCTGCACCAGCATCAGCACCGTGTCCTTGCCGGCCTTGCGTTCGGCATCAACCGCGGCTGCGGCTTCGGCCGGGCTCTTCACCGGGGTCTGGCCGATCTTCAGGATGATGTCCCCGCGCTGCAGGCCCTTGCTGGCGGCATCGGATGCCGGGCTGATGCCGGCGATGACCACGCCCTGCACCTTTTCATCGATGCGCAGCTGCTGGCGCAGCACCGGCGTGATCGGCTGCAGGGTGATGCCCAGGCTGGCGCGGGCGGCATCGATGCCGGGCGCCTTGGTCGTATCCTCGGCGGGCTCGTCATCATTGGCCGGCAGGCCGGCACGCTGCGCCACCACCGCTTCCGAAGGCCGCTGCACCAGCGTGGCGTTCACCGTCACCCGCTTGCCGTCGCGCAACAGCTCGATCGGCACGGTGGAGTTGATCGGCGTGGTGGCAACGATGTAGGACAGGCTGTTGTCAAAATCGACTTCGCGGCCCGCCACCTTCAGGATCACATCGCCCTGGCGGATGCCGGCGCGGCCGGCCGGGCCATTGGCTTCGACATTGGCGACGATTTCGCCCTTGTCCTTGGGCAGGCCCAGGCCGTCGGCGATATCGGCGGTCAGCCGCTGGATGGCGACACCCAGATAGCCGCGCTTGACCGTGCCGGTCGCCTTCAGCTGATCCACCACCGGCTTGGCCAGTTCGGCCGGAATGGCAAAGCCCAGGCCGACATTGCCGCCGGTGGGCGAGAAGATCGCGGTGTTGATGCCGATCACATTGCCATTGAGATCAAACAGCGGACCGCCCGAATTGCCCTGGTTGATGCTGGCATCGGTCTGGATATAGCGGTCATACTGGCCGGAACCAATGTCGCGGTGCAGGGCCGAAATGATGCCGGCGGTGACAGTGCCGCCCAGGCCGAACGGGTTGCCGATGGCCATGGCCCATTCGCCCACGCGCACCGCCTGGCTGTTGCCAAACTGCACATAGGGCAGGCCGGCGGCTTCGATCTTGAGCACGGCCAGATCGGTGAGCGGATCGCGGCCAACCACGCGCGCCTTGTATTCGCGCCGGTCAGACAAGGTGACGGTGATCGATTCCACCGGCTTGTCGCGGCCTTCCCCGGCCGAAATCACATGATTGTTGGTGACGATATAGCCATCGGGCGCGATCACGAAGCCGGAGCCCAGCGAGGTCGCTTCGCGCGTCACCGGCTCCCCGCCATCCTGCTGTTCCTGGAAGCGGCGGAAAAATTCCTCCAGCGGGTTGCCGCCGGGCTGGCCGGGCATGCGGCGGGTGCGGCCGATTTCCACCTTCTGGGTGGTGGACACATTGACCACGGCCGGGGCGAGGCGGGCGGCCAGCTCGGCAAAGCTGCGCGGCGCGCCGCCGGGCGGCATGATCTGGGTGGCAGGCGCCTGCGCATTCTGGGCCGGCTGCTGGGCGGGCACCTGAGCCACGGCAATGGCGGTGAGGCCAGTGGCCAGCAGGGTGACGGGGATCAGATTGCGCATCAGGGTCTTGGGCATGTCTCTCTTTCCGGTTGGTGGGCAGCTGTGCGCCTTATGCGAACAACACGCCTAACCGTGCATGAACAGCGGCCAGCGGCACTTTGGCTTATCGATTGCTGCGCCGGCCTTCGAATTCGCGCAGGAATTCGTTGTTGGGGCCCAACACAACCGTGCCGGTGCCGTCCTCAAACGTGGTGCGATAGGCCTGCATGGCCCGATAAAAGGCATAGAATTCCGGATCCTTGCCGAAACTGCCGGCATAGATCTGGGCGGCACTGGCATCGGCTTCGGCCTGCACGACCTGCGCCTGCTTCTGGCCTTGCGCGCGGATGTTGGCGGCTTCCTGCGCCCGGGCCGATGCCATGCGGGCGTATGCCGCATCCAGCGTGGCGCCCGACGGCAGATCGGCGCGCTTGATGCGCACATCCAGGATCTCGGCGCCATATTGCTTGGCCTGGCTGTTCACGCTGGTCTGGATTTCCTCCATCACCTGGGTGCGTTCCGGCGACAACAGCGCGATAAACGGCTGCTTGCCCAGCTCGTTGCGCAATTTGGAGGCCAGAATGCGCTTCAGCGCGTCGGCGGCATTCTCCTCGGTGCCCACGGTTTGCACCATGCGCTGCGGATTGACGATGCGGAACCGGGCGAAGGCATCCACCACCAGCCGCAGCTGATCGGTGGAGAGCACTGTCTGGGCGTCCATGTCCAGATCCATCACCCGCTTGTCGACCAGGCGCACATCTTCGATGAACGGCACCTTCAGGGCCAGGCCGGCCCCGCTTTCGCCAAAGGGTGCCTTGGGATCATATTCGTTGACGATGCGTTCCGGCTTGCCCAGCCGCAGCACGACGGCCTGCTTGGTTTCCGGCACGGTGTAGAGGCTGGCCATCGCCAGCACGACGGCGGCAAAGCCCACGCCGGCCAGCAGGGCAGGATTGCGCTTCAGGGTTTCCATCTCGTCTCTTCCCGATCAGCGGGGCGTTGCCGGCGTTTCGGCCGGGGCAGGGGTGGGAGCCGCGCGGCGGCGGATTTCCGGCAGTGGCAGATAGGGCGCCACGCCGGGCGCATCCACGATGGTCTTGTCCACCTTGGCCAGCACCCGTTCCATGGTTTCCAGATACATGCGCTTGCGCGTCACCTCCGGCGCCAGGCGATATTGCGCATAAACCGCGTCGAACGCGGCGGCATCACCCTGGGCGCGCGCCACCACGGTCTGGGCATAGGTGCGGGCGCGGTTGAGATATTGCTGCTCGTCCTGCTGCGCCGCCGACACATCCTTGAAGGCCGTGTCCACCGCGGCGGGCGGATCGGCCTGCTTGATGTCAACACCGCGCACATCGATGCCCGATTTGTAACTGTCCAGCAGTTCCTGCATGCGTTCGCGCACCTGTTCGGCGATCTGCGCCCGCTGCGGCCCCAGCGCATCGTTCAGCGTGGCACGGGCGATCGCGGCGCGCATCGCGCTTTCCGCCACTTCGCGTACGGTCTTTTCCGGATCGGACAGTTCATACAGGAAATTCTCCGGATTCCGGATCTTCCAGCGCACCGTATAAGCCAGGTTGATCAGGTTCTGATCACCCGTCAGCATCAGATTTTCGTTGGCGCCTTCGCTCGACGAAATGTCGATGATGTTGATCTGTTCCACCTTGCGCCGTTCCACCGCATCGATCGGCCACGGCAGCTTCAGGTGCATGCCCGGCCCGGTGGATTCCACGTAACGGCCAAAACGCTGCACCACGGCGCGTTCCTGCGCATCCACCCGGTAAAAGCCGGTGAGCACAACCCAGGCCGCCAGAACGGCACCACCGGCCCACAACAGCCAGCGGCCGTCACCCAGATCAAGGCCGCCGCCACCGCTGCTGCCACCAAAACCGCCGCCGCCACCACCGCCGCCGCCAAACTGGCTGCGCAGCCGTTCCTGGCTGCGGCGGATCAGATCGTCGAAATCACCACGGTTCTGCCCGGCCATCGGCCGTGGCTTGCGTGCCGGGCCATCGCCCCACGGGTTGGCCGGCTTGGGCGGCTGCGGCTTGCCACCGCCGTCCCCGTCGCCGGGCTGGCCTTCGCCAGTGCCGTCATTACCCCACGGGTCGCTGTTGTTCTGCCAGGGCATCGGTTCAGTGTTCCAGCTCTTATCACTCTGCGTCAAACCGCTATATACGAACACCGAACAGGGATTGCGAGGGCAAGCGGCGGCCTGCGTCGTTTGTTGGCGGTTATTGCTGCCAATGCAACATGGTTTGATCGGAAAAGCATTACAATGACTTTGAAGCATGATGTCACCGCCGCGCTGGCCGCCCTGCCCGATCCGGCTGGCGCGGGCAGCATCGTCACCACGGGTCGCGCCGCCGGCATCGTGGTGAAGGATGATGGCCAGGTGGGCCTGGTGCTGGCCGTTGATGGGCTGGATCGCACCGCCGCCGAACGCCTGCAGGCCCAGGTGGAAGCCTGTGTGCAGCGCGTGGCCGGTGTGAGCGCCGCGCGCATCATCCTCACGGCCGACCGGGCCTCTGCCCCCGCCGGCGCCGACCGGCCCAAGCAAACCACCGTGCCCGGCATCCGCAAGCTGGTCGCCGTGGCCAGCGGCAAGGGCGGCGTGGGCAAATCCACCGTGGCGGCCAATCTGGCCTTCGCGCTGGCCCGCGCCGGGCAAAGTGTCGGCCTGCTAGATGCCGACATCTATGGCCCGTCGGTGCCCACATTGCTGGGCATCACCGGCCGCGCCCGGGTGGAGAAGGACCGTCTGCAACCGGAATCCCGCCACGGCATCAAGGCGCTTTCAATGGGCATGATGACCGATCCCAACAAGGCCATCGTCTGGCGCGGGCCGATGGCGTCATCCGCGCTGGTCCAGATGGTGGAACAATGTGATTGGGGCGCGCTCGACGTGCTGGTGATCGATCTGCCGCCAGGCACCGGCGATGTGCAGCTCACCCTGGCGCAAAAGCTCAAGCCCGATGGAGCGCTGATCGTCTCCACCCCGCAGGATCTCGCCCTCATCGATGCCCGCCGCGCCGTTGCCATGTTTGGCGAAGTGAATGTGCGGGTGCTGGGCGTGGTGGAAAACATGGCTGGCTATTGCTGCCCCGCCTGCGGCCACGTCTCCGATCCCTTCGGCCACGGCGGCGCCGAACGCGAGGCCGAGGTGATGGGCGTGCCCTTCCTGGGCCGCATCCCACTGCAGATGGATGTGCGCGAAGCCGCCGATGCCGCCCGCCCCCTCACCGGCGACACCGCCGCCATCTTTGACGATATCGCCCGCGGCGTGATGATCACCGTGGGGCTTTGAGATGCTCACCGCTGATGCCGACATCGCCCGCCTGCTCGAAACCACCCGCACCATCGCGCTGGTTGGCGCCAGCGACCGGCCCGACCGAGCCGCCTTTGAGGTGATGGGCATGCTCATCGCCCACGGCTATCGCGTCATCCCGGTCAACCCGCAGCTCGCCGGCCAGACCATCCACGGCCAGACCGTGGTCGCCACCCTGGCCGAC